>SXTU01000249.1 GCA_005791875.1 Verrucomicrobiales bacterium | reverse complement strand
GCGGAGCATTGGCTGAAGCTGCCGGAGACCAGCTTCCTCCGCTCCGACATCTTCAATGTCGGCATCCAGTCCGGCGCGGTCATCGCCGTCATCGCCGTCTTCTCGGAGCGGGTGAAGCAGCTTTGCACGCGCTTTGCGGAGCCAGCCACGCGGGAATACCTGCTCAAGCTGGGCGCGGCCTTTCTGCTCACGGCGGTGGGCGGGCTGCTGCTAAAGAAGGCCGGCCTCAAGCTGCCCAAGGAAGTCGCCCCCATCGCGTGGGCAACGCTCATCGGCGGCGTGCTGTTTCTTGTGATCGAACGCTGGGTGAAGGACAAACCGTCCGTGGGCGACATCACCTGGGCCGTCGCTCTGGCCATCGGCTTGGGCCAGCTTGTGGCCGCTGCGTTCCCCGGCGCGTCACGCTCCGGCACCACGATCCTTGCCGCGCTGGCTCTGGGCCTGAGCCGCCCCGCCGCAACGGAGTTCTCCTTCCTGCTCGGCGTCCCGACGCTGCTGGCGGCAGGAGCCTACGAGACGATCAAGGGATTGAAGAACGCCGAGGCCGTGCCGATTGACTGGCTCGCGCTCGGCCTCGCGACGCTCGCCTCCGCCGTCACCGCCTTCCTCGCCGTGAAATGGCTGCTGCGCTTCATCCAGACGCACACCTTCGTCGCGTTCGGCTGGTATCGCATCGTGGTGGGCGGGGTGATCCTGCTGTTTGGAAAGTAGGAAACCAGCGCTATCCGCGCAGCTTGGAATTGGTCAAATGCTGTAATCGACAATCGCCTTGAACGACAGCCAGGCGCGCTTGCGCTTATTGTTCGGGTCCTTCTGCTTGAGTTTGGCGACAATGGGCAAGTCGATGAGGCTCTTTGGCCGCTTGATGCTTAGTTTCGTCGTGTCACCCGCGTTCAACGGATGCCGCGTCAGGACCAATGGGCGCCGCATGGCCTGCTTCGGGACGGAGACCACTGTCACCGATCCGGTAAGCAGTTCGATTGAGCTGCCGTCGCCGGCCATGACTCGTTTGTTCGTTGGCACAGGAACCCGATCATTGGCCGGCTTCCACCCCGTGGATGATGAAGAGTCCTCAAAGTAAGCGGCTCCTGCACGGATACGCAGCGTCATGTTTGAGTAGGTTGCCATAGTGAGGTGTAGTTAAGGTTGGTCAACCAGTCGCTTATCAAGAGAATTTCCGCCAGACGATAGCCTTCAACGCGGCCCATCTGCGCTCCCAACATCCGCCACCGCGTTTTTCCTTTTTCATTTCCCGCTGCGCTTCCCTAGTCTCCGCCTGTGGCCCGTAAGGATAACGCAAACGACAAGGAGCAGCCGCCCGTGCGCGGCGAGGGGGGAATCCTCGGCCTCGTGCTGCTCGCAGCCGCTGTGCTGCTGCTGTTGGCGCAGTTCTCGTTCGACAAGAATGACGTGGCCATCAACACCGCCGAGCCGAACCCGGAAATCCACAACCTCATCGGACGGCTTGGGGCAAACGTCGCCAACATCGGCTTCTTCGCCTTCGGTGCCGGTGCTTACCTCCTGCCGCCCCTCCTCGTCCTGCTCGGCATGATGCCGTTCATTGAGTTCCTCCAGCACCTGCGTCGCCGGTGGGCTTGGTGCCTGGCGCTCCTGCTGTGCATGGTCGGCCTCTTCGACCTGTTTCCGTCCGCTTTCTCGCGCGTGATCAGCAACATCAATGCCCCGTGGGCTGGCGGCTCAGTCGGCCACTGGCTGAACCAGTATCTCTTCAAACATTTCCTCGGAACGGCGGGCGCGACGATCGTCTTCCTCACGCTTTACCTCATCGGCCTGCACTACCTGACCAACAACGCCTTGCTCGACTGGGCGCGCAGCCTGTTCCTGCGCGGCGATAATTCCGCCGTGAGCATCGCCGACGCGACCGCCGAGGAACTCGCGCTGGAGCGGCGTGCGAAGGAGCTGGAGCAGGAAGCGCGGCGCTTGCAGGACGAAGTCGAAAAGGCCAGCCGGACCAAGGCCGCCAAGGCCGAGCCGACGGCCGCCCCGGTCAAGTCCGGCCCCGACCTCGGCGCGGATGGAAAGCCCATTCCTACGCCGCTCATCCGCGATCTCAGCGTTCCGCAGGCCCGGCCCGCCGATCTCACCGCGAAGGCCAAGCGCAAGGAAAAGGTCGAGGCCGCCGAGGATTGGAGCCCCGGCGAGACCGCCAAGCCCGCCGACGACACGATCATCATCAAGGCCGACGAAGTCGCCGCGGCCACGACGGCGGATATTCTCGGCAAGGACAGCGTGCTGGCGAAGAAGACCGAGAAGCCCGCCAAGAGCGAGAAGCCGCCGGAGGTTCAGAAAACGTCCGAGCCAATCGCCGCCGGCGAACCGCTCGTCCACGTCGCCGACGCGTTGGCCGCAGCCGTCGCCGAGCCGCCGAAGCTCGACGAAATTGCGAAGCCCACCGACGCCCCCCCGCTTCCCACCATCACCGACAACAGCGGCTCCGGTCCGCGCCCGCGCCCGCGCCCGCAGCCCAAGAAGCCCAAGCCCGTGACCGTCGCGAGCGTGCCGCTCATCGGCAACTACCAGCTCCCGCCGATGGATTTCCTCCAGCACGCGGACATGACCGTGAAGCCCACGGAGACGAAGGAGGAGCTGATGGCCAACGCGCAGTTGATGAAGAACACGCTCGCGCAGTTCGACATCGAGGTGGCGCTGGGCGACATCACCAAAGGCCCGACCATAACACGCTACGAGCTGCACCCCGCGCCCGGCGTGAAGCTCGAGAAGATCACCGCGCTCAACAACAACATCGCCGCCGCGCTCAAGGCCGAGCGCATCAACATCCTCGCGCCCGTGCCGGGCAAGTCCTCCGTTGGCGTCGAGGTGCCCAACCGCGTGAAGACCAAGGTCATCATGCGCGACCTTCTCGAGTCCGATGAATGGAAGAACACGAAGGCCCGCATCCCGCTCGCGCTGGGCAAGGACGTTTATGGGGTCCCCGTCATCTCCGACCTCGCGGACATGCCGCACATCCTCATCGCCGGCAGCACCGGCTCCGGCAAATCCGTCTGCATCAACTCCATCGTCGCGTCGCTGCTCTACAAGTTTTCGCCCGACCAGCTCCGCTTCGTGATGATTGACCCCAAGGTCGTCGAGCTGCAGCAATACAACTCGCTCCCGCACCTTGTCGTCCCCGTCGTCACCGACCCGAAGAAGGTCATCCTCGCGCTGCGCTGGGTGGTGAACGAGATGGAGAAGCGCTACCAGATCTTCGCCCGCGTCGGCGTGCGCAACATCAAATCCTTCAACGACCGGCCGAAGGACAAGCCCTTGCCGCCAGCCGAACTGGAGCTTCCATTGTCCGTGAAGAAAGAGAAGGTCGAGGCGGGCGCGGACGGGTTCGCCGTGCAGATTGACGAGCAGATCGTCGTGCCGCGCGACGAGGACATCATCATCCCCGAGAAGCTCAGTTACATCGTCTGCATCATTGACGAGCTTGCCGACCTCATGCTCGTGGCTCCCGCCGACGTGGAGATGTGCATCGCGCGCATCACGCAGATGGCGCGGGCAGCGGGCATCCATTGCATCGTCGCCACGCAGCGGCCTTCCGTGGACGTCATCACCGGCGTCATCAAGGCGAACATCCCGGCGCGCATCGCCTTCCAAGTCGCCAGCAAGGTGGACTCACGCACCATTCTCGACGCGATGGGCGCGGACAAGCTGCTGGGCAAGGGCGACATGCTCTACCTGCCGCCCGGCTCCGCGAAGCTCACCCGCGCGCAAGGCGTGCTCATCACGGACGAGGAAATCAACCAGTGCGTGGACTTCATCGCCAAGCAGGGCAAGCCCAGCTACGAGATGGAGATTCACAACGCCCTGCAAAAGGCGACTGGCACCGTTGCCCAGGCCTTCGACGCCGAGGAAGGCGAGGGCGAGGACGAGGAACTCATCGAGCAGTGCATCGAGGTCATTCGCAGCGAGCAGAAGGCCAGCGTCTCACTCCTGCAACGCCGCCTGAAGATTGGCTACGGCCGCGCCGCCCGCATCATGGACGTGCTCGAAGAGCGCGGCTACGTCGGCCCCAGCAAGGGTGCCGAGCCGCGCGACATCCTCATAGACCTCGACGGCGAAGGCCACGACGGCGCGGGCCAGCAGGGGGTGTGAGCCGTTCAGTCAGGGCCTGCTTTGGATCCTTGCTCTCGCTCCGTTGCGCGCCTACTTCCGCTTTCCGGTGAGACGTTGCAAGGCGTCGCCGAGCTGGTGGAGCTTCACCCACGCGCTGCTGCCGTCCACTTGCACGGGGGTCTCGGCGTCAATGCGGCCATCGGTGATCCAGCGCAGCAGCACCGTCGCGGGCACGGGGCCGTAGTGCTTGCCGTCGCCGCCGATGATGCGGTAGTGGCGCGCGAGGTCCACGAGACGCTTGAGGCTCGGGGTGGCGTCGGCAGGAACGGGCGGCGGCTTCGCGGACGCGGAGGATTGAGCCAGTTGAAGTCTCTCCGCCACTGGTTTCGGCGTCTCGGCGTGGCCGACTTCGACTTCGACGCGCGACGCCACCTCGCCGATCTTCAGGTCAGGAAACTTCATGTCGCCCAAAGGCGGCCCGGCCTTGGAATCGGACGCCGGGCGGGCCGGTGCGTGAGAGGACGTGGCCTCACTCGCCTTCGCCGTGACGGAGTGTGCGGCGGAGGTCGCGGTGTCGAGGACGGCATATCCGTTGACGAGCAGCTCGAGCCGGCCGGACTCGATGTCCAGCAGCGCGCCGTGGACGGGGACGCGCGGACCGATGAGCGCGCTGGCACGGACGTGCGCGACGGCCTTGAGCACGTTCTGCCGCTCGCTGGCGAAGAGGCCGAAGAATTCCTGCAAGTTCTCCGGCATGGTTAAGCGCGCGATGCCGAGCGCGGCGAACTTGCCGAGCAACTCCATCGTTCCGGTCTTCCGCACCAGACAATCGCTGTGGCCGAGGATCAGGATTTCCTTCCCGCCCTTCACGGCGCAGGCCAGCGCGAGCGAACGCATGGTGCTGCTCATGGGGCCGGTGATGATGTTGCCGGCGTTGCGCAGCCAGATGAAGTGCGACTCCGGCACGCCGAGCGCCTCGGGGATGAGGTGGTTGAGCCGCGCGTCAATGCACGAGAGCGCGACGAGCGGCAGCCCGTCGGTGAACTCGCCGGGCGCGAGCGGCGGGGCCTTGCCGGCGGTGGTGCGCTGGTTGGCGTCGAGGATGGCGTCGAGCAGGCGCATGGCGGTGAATTCCAACCGCAGTGAACCGCAGGGCGAAGCGCGGTTCAAGCGCCGAAGTCATCTGGTTCCGAGGCAACGCCAGCGGACTGAAACAAGGGGCCGCGAAACCAGCCTTCTCCCGTCCTCGGCGGAGGGGAGAAGGTGGCCGAAGGCCGGATGAGGGGTGAAGCCGCTTGCGCCGACGCCCGCAACCCCTCACCCCGGCCCTCTCCCCTCATCCGATGAAGGGAGAGGGAGGAAAACGCGCAGCACCGGCGGGCCGGTCACTTTCGCTTTTCCTGTTCGTTCTTCGAGGGCGAGGACGGGCTGGAGGTGGGGGCGGAGGAGGGTTGCGGCGGCGGGTTGATGATGACGGTGGGCCGAGCAGCAACCGGGACCGGGATGGCGACCGTGGGTCTCGGCGCAGCGGACTGGTAGCTCGGCGTCGTGGGAGCCGGTGTGTAGGCGGGCGCGGTGGGACGGGGAGACGCGACGGGCGCGTGCGGCGCAGGTGGCGCAGGCGAGGGCTGGACCGAGACCTTCGCCGGGCTGGGCGCGGGAGCGGGCTGGTAGGGTTGGGGCTTGGTGACTTCGCGGCGTGCGGAGACGGCCGGACTGGTGCTGACGGGCGTGGGCGGCGTCAGGATTTGCGGCGTGCTGGTCACGGGCTGAGGAGGTGTCATCGGGCGGAAGAGCGAGTTGTTCGCCGGGTTGGGGATGATGACGGTGGATTGCCGGGCAGCACTTTCCTCGGCGCGCTTGGCCGCCGTGTTGTTGGGGCTGATGCCAAAGACCCGCACGGCGCGGTTCGGCTGGGTGGTGTCGCTCGCGGTCGGAGTTGCCGGTGTCGGCGCGGGCGGCGTGGTGGTGGTGATCGTGTTGTTGATGACAACGACGTTTGCGCTGGCGGGCCGGGCCGGCGGCTCGGTGGTGTAGCCGGTGAGGACGGGGACGCCCGTGCTGGTGGTGTCATAGACCGGGCGGCCCGTAATCTTCTGGCCAGCCAGCGCGCCAGCTGGGACAAGCTCGGTGCGCGTCGCGCCGGTGCTGCTCGTGAGGGTCACGGGCTTGACGGGCGCGTTCGGGTTCAGCACAGGGCGGTAGATGACGATGTCGTTGCCGGATTTTTCCAGCTTGTCGAGGCGGGAGAGGGACTGTTCCTGCGGCGCAGCCTCGCGCACGGAGACCTTGCGGATTTCTGTGCGGGTCAGGCTGGCGATGCGGTCAGCGGCAATCCCGCCGTTCACCACGATGTTGTTGTTGACCTGGATGTTGTTGATGACGGTGGTCTGGTTGAAGACGTTTTGCACGACGGTCGGAGCGAGCGAGTAATAGTGCGGGTTGCGGTCACAGAAGCGCGTGAAGGGAATGAAGGTGTAGTGGTGGCGCGCCAGGCCGAAGTCGAAGTTGAACCCCACGCTCACGCCGCCAACGCGCAGGCCGCTCCCGGCAACGAATACCGCGCTCGGCGGCAACGGTGCCCAGCCGCAATGCGTGGTGGACGAACGCCACACGACCCACGCCGGACCCCAGTGCGTGTCGGGCACCCAGAGCCAGCCGCTGCGCGTGTGCAAGACCCAGCGCCCGTAGTGGAACGGCGCCCAACCCCATGCGTAGTCGGACTGCCAATACCAGCCGTTGTCCGTGTGAAGCCAGCGGCCACGGTCGGCGTAGGGCCGCCATGTTGGCGTGGAGACGACGACGGTTGGCTGCCAACACCAGCCGTAATCGGCGACTTGCATCCAGGTGCCGTAGGGCTGGAGCTGCTGGTAGAAGACCGTGACTTGCGGCGGGAGATTGGCGGGCGCGGGCTGCGCGACTGGGGCGGGTTGGGCTGGGGCCACGGCGGCTTGGGGAGCGGGAGCGGGCGCAACGGCCACGGGTTGCGGGGCGGCAGCTACTGCCGGCGCGGGAGCGGCAGGCGGGTTCGCGTTGGCGGCGATGACGGTCATGTTGGGCCGCGTAGCTACTGGGGCAACTGTTACTGCTGCTGCGGCTTGCTCGCGCAGCTTGGCAGTCTGCTGGATCATCGCGGTGATGACGCGCGAAGAGACGCCGATGTCCTTGAGGAAGATGAGTTCGTCGGCGCTGGGGCTGAGGGCGTTGGTGGACTTCTCGACGAAGGCTTTCACAACCGACTCGTCGAGGCCGGACTGGTGAAGGCGGGCGATTTCAGCGACTGGTGCGGAGACGTTCGCGCTGGCGGGGTCAGGCCGGATGATGGCGTCAGGCTCACGCGCGGGCGCGGCGGCGGGCGTGATGACCGGCGGCGGCTGGCTGGCCTTGCGGGTTTGTTCAAGGCAGCCAGCGAGGAAAGCCACGCTGCCGGCCAGGGTGAGTGTGATGAGAGCACGGGTGATGGTGGTTTTCATTGTCAGAAAGCCGCGCCGGGCACGAGGCCCGACACGGCTGCACAAGTTCAAGTTTTGCGGACTGTTTCACAGTGGCCGGTCAGACGAGGTGACCGGCTGGCCTAATGGACATAGTAAGTGTGCGTAGTATTCAGGAGCGGGAGTCGGCGGGCGGTTCACCCCGGCTGGCCGGCACTCCTGACACCCGTTCACGTCTTCGGACAGGGTTTTCTGATTGAATGTGACGGGCTGCCGCGGATACTGCGCGGGCGTTTGACACAGCCGGATTGAGCAACGGGCGGACGCTTCGCGCATGAGCCAAGAGCAGTATCTGAAAAGTCCCTGCGCCCATTGCAACGGGCGCATCTCCTTCCCCTCCAGCGCGCGCGGCATGGCTGTGACCTGCCCGCACTGCGGCCAGCAAACCGTGCTCAACGCCACCGCAGCCGGACCCGCGCCTGCTGCGGCCCCTGCCGCACCGCCCGCCGAACCTCCCGCGCCCAAGGCCACGCTCACAGCCCGCCCCACCGGCACCGCGCAGGCAAAGCCCGCCGCTGCCAAGCCCCTTACCCCCGTGCAGCAGGCAGCCCTCGCCGCCGCACGCGCTGCCAATCCCGCCGCCCGCCCGACAGCCGCGAAACCAGGCTCCAAGCCGGTGGACAAAAAGTCCGCCGTGGTCAAAGCGCAGTGGGTTGACGGCGAGGATGACCAACCCGCCATCAAGCCGGTGCGGTGCGACTTCTGCGGAGTGAGGCTTCCCCGGGGCGCGACCCTCTGCCCCGATTGCGGGACGGCTGTGATGAGCGAGGTCGCCGAGCCGACGAAGCCCAACTGGTTCCGCCGCGTTGGCGTTGGTCTCATCCTGGTGCTGGCCGCCGTGGCCGCTGTTCGCTGGGGGCAGCTCTACTGGGAAGTCCGGCCCAAGACAGGCAAGGACGGCAAGCCCTTGAAGACCGGCGTCGAGATTCTCAACCACTCGTTGCAGACGCAGCCCGGCACTTCGCTGATGTATGTCCGTGGCATGGTCACCAACCACTCCGACGTGGCTTACTTCTCCGTGAAGGTCGAGGCGGAGTTGCTCGACAAGGGGGGTGCCTCGCTCGGCAAGGTGTCCGACACGCGGATGGTCCTCGATCCGCGCAAGCTGTTTCCGTTCAACGTCGCGGTGCTCGACCCCGACGCGAAGGGCTACACGAACCTGACCGTCTCGGCGCAGCGCTGACCGCCGGAACCGCACGTCATCTCCCATGAGCGAACCGTCCTTCCCCGCTTACCGCCCGCGCCGCCTGCGTCAATCTCCCGTGCTGCGGCGCATGGTGGCGGAGACGCAGTTGGGCGCGCACCAGCTCGTGCTGCCCCTCTTCGCGCGGCCCGGTAAGCGGGAGCGTCGGCCCATCGGCTCGATGCCCGGCGTGTTCCAGTTGAGCGTGGATGAGTTGGTGAAGGACGCCGCCGCCGCCCACGCCGCGGGCGTGCCGGCGGTGCTGCTCTTCGGCATCCCGGACGCGAAGGACGAGAAGGCGTCGGGTGCCTATGCGCGCAACGGGATCGTCCAGCAGGCCGTCCGCGCGCTGAAGAAGGAACTGCCCGGACTGCTCGTCATCACGGACGTCTGCCTTTGCGAATACATGAGCCACGGTCACTGCGGCCTTGTGCATCGCGCAGCGGGCAAGGTGTTGAACGACCCCTCACTCAAGCTGCTGGCCCGCACCGCCGTGAGCCACGCGGAGGCCGGCGCGGATGTCGTCGCGCCGAGCGACATGATGGACGGACGCGTGCGCGCCATCCGGAGCGCGCTGGACGCCGGCGGGTTTTCAGACACGCCGATCCTCGCCTACGCCGCGAAGTATGCATCCGCCTTCTACGGTCCGTTCCGCGAGGCGGCGGAATCCGCCCCGCAGTTCGGCGACCGCCGCAGCTACCAGATGAACCCGGCCAACGCCGAGGAAGCCTTGCGTGAGGTGGCCTTGGACATTGCCGAGGGCGCGTACATGGTGATGGTGAAACCCGCGCTGGCGTATCTGGATATTCTGCACCGTGTGAAGGCGACCTTCGGCTACCCGACCGCGGCCTACGCGGTGAGCGGGGAGTATTCCATGATCAAGGCGGCGGCGGCGCGGGGCTGGATTGACGAGCGCGCGGTCACGCTGGAGAGCCTGCTGGGAATGCGCCGCGCCGGGGCAGACATCATCATCACGTATTCCGCGAAGGAAGTCTGTGGCTGGCTGAAGGGTTGAACCGTCCGGTGGGCGACAGACTACTTGTCCCCGCCCAAGAAGACGAAGACCAGCGTGCCAATGATGGCCAAGGCGATCACCACGCCCACGATGATGAAAATCAGCGTGGTCTTGTTGCTCTTCTTCTTGAAGGGCGAGTTCTTGTCGAAGGTGGTGATCTTCTGCGTGCCCTGTTCCAGGTCGTTCATCTTCACGCCCTGCGGCAGGACGGCGGTCTTGTCCAAAATCTTTTTCCCTGAAGCGCCTGTGGGAGCGGAGGCTTCCAAGCGCGCCTCGACGGACCCGAACCGGACGGTATGCCCGACCGGCAGCGTGGCCTCGGTGACCTGCTCGCCATTGATGAAGGTGCCGTTTGTCGAATCGAGGTCCTTCACCACGACATCGTTGCCCTTGAGGAGAATCTCGCAATGGTGGCCGGAGATCGAAGGTGCCGGGATCTGGAAAGCGTTGTCCTCCAACCGACCGACCGTGGAGCGTTCGGCCTTCAACTCGAAGGAGCGCCCGGTGAATCCTTCGGTTAGTAAGACTAGTCTCGGCATACGTTGGTCGGTTTAAGGGCATTATTGTCAGGGCGAAATCCAAGTCAAACCCTTTGCTATGATGACCCGCTAGCGATTTGCTTGCCGCCCCCGGCGCGACTGCCCATTCTCGGCGCGCTTTTTGAATCTCTTTTGACCCAGCTTACCTGACGCCCGATGACCGAACCCGCCATCACCCCGGAGCTTGTCGCCAAGCACAACCTCACGCCCGACGAATACCAAAAGGTGCTCGAAATCCTCGGCCGCACGCCCAGCTACACTGAGCTGGGCATCTTCTCGGTCATGTGGAGCGAGCACTGTTCCTACAAGAACACGCGGCTCGTGCTGAAAGGTTTCCCCACCAAGGCCGCGAACATTCTCGTCGGTGCAGGCGAGGAGAACGCCGGCATCATTGACGTGGGCGACGGCATCGCCATCGCGTTTAAGATCGAGTCGCACAACCATCCCAGCGCGGTCGAGCCGTTCCAGGGCGCAGCCACGGGCGTCGGCGGCATCATCCGCGACATCTTCACGATGGGCGCGCGGCCCGTCGCGGCACTGAACTCGCTGCGCTTCGGCGAGTTGTCCAACCCGGACGTGCGCCATCTTTTCTCCGGCGTGGTCAGCGGCATTTCGCACTACGGCAATTGCTTCGGCATCCCGACCATCGCGGGCGAGGTCTACTTCGATAAAAGCTACGAGGGCAATCCGCTCGTCAACGCCTTCTGCCTCGGCGTGCTGCGTCACGACCAGATCACGCGCGGCGCGGCGCACGGCATCGGCAATCCAGTCTTCTACGTCGGCCCCGCGACGGGTCGCGATGGGCTCGCGGGCGCGGCGTTTGCCTCGCAGGACTTGACCGAGGAATCCGCCGAGCAACAGCGTGGCGCGGTGCAGGTGGGCGACCCGTTCATGGAGAAGCTCGTCTGCGAGGCGTGCCTCGAACTGCTCGCCACCGGCTGCGTGGCCGGCATGCAGGACATGGGCGCGGCGGGCCTGACCTGCTCGACGTGCGAGACGGCGGCGCGCGCCGGAACGGGCATCGAGATCGAGTTGGACAAGGTGCCGCAGCGCGCCCCGAACATGAGCAGCTACGAAATCATGTTGTCCGAGTCGCAGGAACGGATGCTCATCGTCGTCCACAAGGGCCGGGAGGAAGAGGTGAAGAAGATTTTCGACAAGTGGGATTTGCCGTGGGCGGAAATCGGCGTCGTGACGGACACGGGCCAGATGGTCGTGCGCCACGGCGGCAAGATCGTTGTGGACGTTCCGGCCAAGAAGCTCACCGAGGAAGCGCCGGTCTATCAGCGTGAGTCGAAGGAAGCGGCTTACATGGAAGGCGTGCGCGCGTTCCGCCTCGACGGCGTCGCCGACACAAAGGATGCGGCGGGCGACTTGAAGAAGCTCCTCGCCAACCACTCCATTGCCTCGAAGAACTGGGTCTATCGCCAATACGACCACATGGTCCGCGACGGCTCCGTGGTCTGCCCCGGCAGCGACGCGGCGGTCATCCGCATCAAGGGCGACAGCCTGCCCATCACGAAGGCGGAGTATGCGGCGAAGCATAGTGGGGCAGCCGGGACGCCTGCCCCACTAGCGATGCCGGATAAATACGTCGCTTTCACCTGCGATTGTAACGGCGGCTACGTCTATCTCGACCCCTACGAAGGCGGGAAAGCCGCCATCGCGGAAGCCTGCCGCAACCTCGCGTGCGCCGGTGCTGCACCGCTCGGCGCAACGGACAACCTCAACTTCGGCAACCCGCACTACCCGGAAATTTTCTGGCAGCTCAAAGAATCCGTGCGCGGCCTCGCTGAAGGTTGCCGCGCGTTCAATGCCCCCGTCACCGGCGGCAACGTCTCGCTCTACAACCAGCGCGGAGCGCTCGGCGCGATTGACCCCACGCCTACGGTCGCCGTCGTCGGCCTCATCGAGAAGCCCGAGCACATCACGACCTCGTGGTTCAAGGACGCGGGCGACGCGATCATCCTGCTCGGCGCGCCCGTGGACACGGCGGACCCGCTGCAAGGCCTCGGCGGCAGCGCGTGTCTCCAGACGTTGCACGGCAAGAAGACCGGCCTCCCGCCGCGCGTGGACTTGCAAGTGGCGCAGACGCTGCACGCGACCTTGCTCGGCTTGATTTACACCGGCTCGGTGAAGAGCGCGCACGATTGCAGCGAAGGCGGTTTGGCCGTGTGCGTTGCGGAGAGCTGCATCACCCAGCAGATCGCGCGCGAAACGCCCCGGCTAATCGGCGCGACGGTGGATTTGTCCGCCTTCACGGACACTCGCCTCGACGCGTTGCTTTTCGGCGAGACGCAAAGCCGCGTCATTATCACCTGCAAGCCTCTCGACGCGACCAAGGTCATCGAGCGCGCGAAGCTCATGGGCGTGCCCGCTGCGCGCATCGGCACCGTGGGCGGCGAAGCGCTGTCCGTGAAGACGGCGGGCAGCGAGTTCACCGCACCCGTGGCCGAGCTGCACGACGCGTGGTGGAATGCCATCGCCCGCGCGATGGCGTAAGCGGGACACTCCTGTCCCGCAGTCGGGTGCCTTCCGAATTCTCCGGCACGGGGACAGAAGTGTCCCCGTTACCGAGCAAAAGACTTTGCGTCGGCCGCGCGATTGTTATCGTCTGTCCATCCGCATGAAGACTTCGCTCCACCTCGCCGCGCTTTTCGCGCTCACCTTCACCGCACTTGCCGACGGCCCGGCTGACAACAAGTTCGACGTAGTCCGCCGCGTGCCGCCGGAGGGAATTCAAATCGCCCCCGCCGCCCGCACGGAACTTCAGACCGGAGCTGACGCGCTCGCGAAGGAGATTGATTCGCTCCGCTCCGCGCTCAAGGGCAAGGCCGCGCTACTCGACCTGCTGCCGGACGTGCAGATTTACCACAAGGCCGTGGACTGGGCGCTGCGGCACGACGAGTTCTACACGACCAACGAAGTCGCCACCGCGCGCGACCTGCTCAAGCGCGGCGGCGAACGCGCGCAGGCGCTCCGCGACGGCAAGGCCCCGTGGCTCGCGCAGACCGGCCTCGTGGTGCGCGCGTATCAGTCGAAGATTGACGGCTCGATCCAACCCTACGGCCTCGTCGTTCCGCCGAACTTCGCGCCCGGCGGCGCGCCGCTGCGCTTGGACTTCTGGGCGCATGGCCGCGGCGAGAAGCTCACGGAGATGTCCTTCGTGGACGGGCGGCAAAAGTCCCCCGGCCAGTTCGTCCCGCCCGGCGCGCTCGTGCTGCATCTCTACGGCCGCTACTGCAACGCGAACAAACTCGCCGGCGAGGTGGACCTCTTCGAGGCGCTCGCGCACGCGAAGAAGTATTACCCGGTTGACGACCGCCGACTCGTGGTGCGCGGCTTCTCGATGGGCGGCGCAGCGGCGTGGCAGTTCGCTGTCCACTATCCCGGCGTCTGGGCGGCGGCCGCGCCGGGTGCGGGCTTCAGCGAGACACCGGACTTCCTGAAGGTGTTCCAGAAGGAGGATCTCAAGCCCACGTGGTTCGAGCGCAAGCTCTGGCACATGTATGACTGCACGGACTACGCGGTGAACCTCTTCAACCTCCCGACCGTCGCCTACAGCGGCGAGGTCGACTCGCAGAAGCAGGCCGCCGACATCATGGCCAAGGCGCTCGCCGCCGAGAACATGAGCCTCACGCACATCATCGGGCCGGACAAGACAGGCCACAGCTACCACAAGGACTCGCTGGTCGAGATCAACCGCCGCATAGACGCCATCGTCGCGCTGGGCAAGGACCCTGCGCCGGACAAGGTGCGCTTCACCACATGGACGCTGCGCTACAACCAGTCGCACTGGGTCCGCCTCGACGGCCTCGAAGAGCACTGGAGCCGCGCCCGCGTGGACGCGACGGTGGACTTGTCCGAGAACGCGGTGCGCCTCAAGACGGCGAACGTCTCCGCGCTCTCGCTGCTCTTCCCCGCCGGCTCGTGCCAGCTCGTGCAGGGCAGCGCGCCGCGCGTGATGCTCGACAACCAGAAGCTCGACGCGCCGCTGGTCGAAACCGACAAGTCGTGGACGGCCCACTTCCGCAAGCTCGCGGGCAAGTGGTCCATCGCCGCGTTCGCAGACGAAGCCTCGCTGCGCAAACGCCACGGCCTGCAAGGCCCGATTGACGACGCGTTCCTCGACAGCTTTCTCATGGTGCGCCCGACCGGCCAGCCGTTGAACGCGCGCGTGGGCAAGTGGGCCGACACCGAGATGAAGCACGCCGTGGAGCACTGGCGCAGGCAGTTTCGCGGCGACGCGCGCATGAAGGACGACATCGCCATCACCGACGCCGACATCGCCGCGCACAACCTCGTCCTCTGGGGTGACCCCGCGAGCAACAAACTCCTCGCGCGCATCCTCGACCGCCTGCCGCTCCGTTGGGACGCGCAAACCGTCCGCGCCGGCGCGCAGTCCTTCCCGGCCAGCGAGCACGTGCCGGTGATGATCTATCCGAACCCGCTCAACCCGAAGAAATACGTCGTGCTCAACAGCGGTTTCACCTTCCGCGAATACGACTACCTCAACAACGCGCGCCAGGTGCCCAAGCTGCCGGACTACGCGATCATTGACCTGAACATCCCGGTCAGCTCGCGCTTCCCCGGCGGCATCGCCACCGCCGGCTTCTTCGGCGAGCGGTGGGAAGTGATTCCCGGCGGGACGAAATGAGCGCCGCGTGAGGGGGACACTCCTGTCCCCGAGCCGCAGTCATTGCTACCGTGCTTGGGGACAAAAGTGTCCCCCTTACGCGTCATTCTTGCTCGCCACGCCCGGTGCTGTTCCGTAAAACGTCGCCACACTCAACCGCGTCCGCCATGAGCCACACCGCCACCTACCTCCAGTCCCTCCGCTCGGTGATTGAAGCCGACATCAGCACGCTCGTGGACTACATCGTCCACGACGCCGTGCAGTCCGGCGCGAGCGACATCCACTTCGAGCCGTGGCAGGAGTCCATGGCCGTGCGCATCCGCGTTACCGGCCAGCTCATCGAGATGGTTCACCTGCCCAGCGAGCTGAGGGAGAGGATCGCCGGCCGCTTCAAGGTCATGGCCAGCCTCGCCTCGCATCTCAGCGGCGTGCCGCAGGACGGAAAGGTCAACATGGGCCCCGAGTTCGGCAACGTGCAGCTCCGCGTCTCCATCTTTCCCACTGTGCTGGGCGAGAAGGTCGTCTGCCGTATCTTCGACCCAACTTCGCGCTCCTTCGACATCGACAAGCTGGGGCTGGACCCGGAGACCAAGGAGAAGTTCATCCAGCTCGTTAACAAGCCCAACGGCCTCATCCTGCTCACCGGTCCGACCGGCTCCGGCAAAACCACCGCCATTTATTGCGCGCTGCACTACCTGCTCGGCAAGCATGGCACCGCCGTCAGCATCGCGTCCGTCGAGGACCCAGTCGAGGTGCCCATCCCGACCGTCAGCCAAGCGCAGTTGAACCCGGCGATGGACTTCACCTTCGCCGGGGCGCTGCGCTCGCTCATGCGGCAGGACCCGCAGATCATCATGGTCGGCGAGATTCGAGACCCGGAGACGGCGGGCATCGCCGTGCAGGCCGGCCTCACCGGGCACCTGGTCATCAGCACCGTCCACAGCGGCACGACGGCTGGCGTCTTCGCGCGCTTGATCAACATGGGCATCGAGCCGTTCCTGCTCGCGTCGAGCATCCTTGGTGTCATGGGCGTGCGGCTCGTCCGGGCGAACTGCTCCTTCTGCGCGATCCCCTACGAGCCGGAACCGGCGCTGCTCAAGCTCCTCACACAGGACGAAATTGACAACGCCTCGTTCCGCAAAGGCTCCGGCTGCCCCGAATGCAAGGACACCGGCTACAACGGCCGATTCTCCATCACCGAGCTGCTCATGGTCGGCGAGCCTGTCCGCGACGCGGTCATGGAGAAGAAGCCCACGAGAGTCATCCAGCAGATCGCCGCCGAGCAGGGCATGAGGACGCTCTGGCAAAACGGCCTCGCCCGCGCGCTCGCCGGCGAGACCACGCTGGAAGAGGTCACGCGCAAGGTGGCATCGGACCAGATTTGAAGCTTGGCGTGACGGGGACACTCCTGTCCCCGAACCCGGCGAAATTCTCCTCGCGGCCGCGCCTTCCAGAGCAGTCGGCACGCCGTCGCTCATTCCAACTCCGTCAGCCGTGTCCGCTTCCGGTCGCGGCAGGCCTCGATGTGCTTGCGCAGCTCCTCCCGCAATTCCTTCGCGCCGGTGATTCCTTCGAGCACCAGGCTCGGCGTCGTCGTGTCGCTCGTGGTCAGCACGATGTTGCCCGCGCCCGCGAGACGCAGCAGCACCGGCTCCTCCAGCACCGTGTCCTTCACGCGGTAGAGTTCAAGGTCGTCCGTGTGTTTGTTCACCAGGCCGGTCGTGACCTTGATGCGCTCGGTGGTGATCTCATACACGCGGCTCGCGACCAGCCACCAGCACCAGCCGGCATACGCCAGAGGCATCGCCACGAGAGCCGCGAGCCAGCCGCCGAACTTGGCGCTGGCCAGGATCACCACCGCGCCCAGCACAATCGCCCCGGCGAAGTGGGCGAGGTTGAGCATCTGCGACGAACTCCCGCGAAAGACTGGTTTCTCTTGACTCATGGCAATGGTGGATGACGTTTTGGCTGGTGCGCAAGCCACTGTCCGGCGGTGACACAACCGTGTCAAGCGGACCAGCGCCCGCGTGCGAGCCAAGAGGCTTGTAACTTCCCCGTCGCCTTTCGCATCCTTCGCCCCATGAAACTCCGACTGCTCCTCGCGCTGGCAGCTTTCAGCTTTCAGCTTTCAGCTCTCAGCGCCGCCGACCGGCCGAACATCCTCTGGATCACCAGCGAGGACCACAGTCCGAACATGGGCTGCTACGGCGACAAGTTTGCCACGACGCCGAACGTGGACGCCCTCGCTGCGCGCGGGATGCTCTTCCGCCGCGCGTGGTCCGGCGCGCCGGTCTGCGCGCCCGCCCGCACCACACTCATCAGCGGGCTTTACCCGCCGAGCACAGGCGCGGAACACATGAGGTCCATGGTGTCGCTGCCGACGGGCTTCAAGATGTATCCGCAGTTCCTTCGCGAGGCCGGTTACTATTGCTCGAACAACTCCAAGGAGGATTACAACCTCACCAAGCCCGGCCAGGTTTGGGACGAGTCATCCGGCAAGGCGCACTGGAAGAACCGCGCCGCCGGCCAGCCGTTCTTCGCCATCTTCAACTCCACCAAGAGCCATGAGAGCCAGATTCGCACGCGTCCGCACACCGCCGTTCACGACCCCGCCAAGGTCCGCGTCCCGGCCTACCATCCCGACACGCCGGAGGTCCGCCAGGACTGGGCGCAATACTACGACAAGGTCTCCGAGGTGGATGCCGACGCAGGCCGGCACTTGAAGGAGCTCACCGAAGCCGGACTCGCGGACGACACCATCGTCTTCTACTACGCGGACCACGGCTCCGGGATGCCTCGCAGCAAGCGCTGGCCCAGCAACTCCGGCCTGCAAGTCCCCGTCGTCGTCCACTTCCCGGCGAAGTGGAAGCATCTCGCCCCGTCCGAATACAAGCCCGGCGGCGCGAGCGACCGGCTCATCAGCTTCGTGGACTTCGCACCCACCGTCCTAAGCCTCGCGGGCATCCAGCCGCCCGCGTGGATGCAGGGCCATGCCTTTGCCGGGAAGTTCACCGCGCCGATGCAGCCGTTCATCTTCGGTTTCCGTGGCCGCATGGACGAGCGGATTGACTGCGTGCGTAGCGTGAGCGACGGGCGCTACGTCTATCTCCGCAACTTCATGCCGCACCTCTCGCAAGGCCAGCACGTGGACTATCAGTTCGCGACGCCGACCACGCGCGTCTGGTTCAACCTCTTCAAGTCCGGCCAGGCCACCGACGCGCAATCCATCTTCTGGCGCGCGCCCAAAGCGCCCGAGGAACTCTACGACCTCACGACTGACCCTGACGAAGTGAAGAACCTCGCCGCGTTGCCGCAGCATCAGGAGGTGCTCGCGAAGTTCCGCAAAGCGCAAGCCGACCTCGCCGCCAAAATCCGCGATGTGGGCTTTCTGCCCGAGGGAGAAATCCATTCGCGCTCCGCCGGCGGCGCGCCCTACACGATGGGCCACGACGACGCGAAGTTTCCCATCGCCCGCATCTTCGCCACCGCCGACCTCGCCTCAAACCTCAAGGCCGACGCGCTTCCCGAGCTTCGCAAGCGGCTAGCTGACTCCGACAGCGCCGTCCGCTACTGGGCCGCGCTCGGCGTGCTGATGCGCGGGAAGGACGCCGTCGCCACGGCACGCGCGGACTTGCAGAAGGCGCTCGCGGACGCGTCGCCCTTCGTCCGCATCCCGGCGGCGCAGGCGCTAGGGCAGTTCGGGGACAAGGCGGACTTGGACAAGGCGCTGCCGGTGCTGGTGGAGCAGGCGGACTGGAGCAAGAGCGGCGTCTTCGCGTCAGTCTCGGCGCTGAACGCCCTTGGAGCACTTGGCCCGAAGGCCCCGTCCGCTGCGGCTGCGATCAAGGCACTGCCCGACAAAGGCGCTTCTCCCGACGCCCGCTACAACTCCTACGTCCCGCGCCTGCTGGCTGATCTGGCGGCGGACTTGGGTGGCGCGAAGCCCGACGGCGAAAAGGCTCCTGCGAAGAAGGGGAAGAAGAAGGCGCAGTAGCGGCGGACAGGAGTGTCCGCGTTACGGCTCAGTCACTCCGCACCGTGTCGCCCGCGCGCGCGTCGCCTAGGGTGATGTCCGCCGCGAAGTTCGCGCCGCGCGACTGGCCGGACACGACCGCTTCGCCGACGCGCTGGCCGTCGCGATACACGTTGAGCTTCTGGTCCACCGGCGGCAGCCGCCCGATGGTGCCCTCGACCACGATGTATCGCAGCGGCGCGTTGACGAGCGCGACCTTGCCGGAGAACGCAGACACCGGCTCGATGACAGGCCCGGGGTTGGGCTGGGCCTTGGCCGGCTTCGGTGGCGTGGCGGATTTGGATTTTTCCTTCGGGGCTGGCTTGGCGGTTCCGTCCTTCGAGTTCTTGGTGCCGGCACAGCCAGCCGCGAGCAGGACGGCGAGGAGAACAATGGAGAACCTTTGCATTTCCCCGAGTTACGCCCAAGCCGCCGGGTGCGGTCAACCGGCAAAATCCCGATGCGCAGCCTCCAGCACCGACGAAAAGAAAACTGGCCCGGCTTTGGCTGGCTGCTAATTTGCGCTGTGCCTGCGCCTGAAGCTCGGGCCGCCAAAACCCAGATTATGGAAACCGCTGTTCAAATTCCCGCCGTGGACGAAAAGACCCGCGAACTCTGCCAGGCCATCCTTGAGCGTCCTGACTTCTCCGACCTGCGCCGCCGCATTGACGCCTTCATGGCGGACGAGAAGGTGAAATACGAATACCAGATGCTCAACGACTCCGGCGCGCTGCTCCAGCAGAAGCAGCAGCAGGGGATGCAGATCACCGAGGAGGAGATCGGCCGCTTCGAGGCTCTGCGCGACAGCTTCACGAAGAACCCCGTGGCCACGGAGTTCATGGACGCGCAACAGGAGGTGTCCCGGATTCAGGACAGCATCATGAAGCACATCCAGAAGACGCTTGAGCTGGGCCGCGTGCCGACGGTGGAGGACATGAATGACGGCGGCTGTTGCAACAACCACGGCTGCGGTTGCGAGTGAGGAGCACGTGTGCTGGCGGCTTGCAGCCGCCGTCGGTGGCGTTCAGCAAGTCAGAGCGCGTTTGAACTGCTTTCCGCGCAACACAGCGGCTACAAGCCGCCAGCACGGCTTCACGCCCGCCACTTCAGTTCCGTCTTCTTCCCGTGCGCTGCGTGCTGCTCGTTGTGGGCGCGGAGTTCGAGCGTGGCGCTGCCGGACTTGAGGTGGCAATCCACCCAGCCCGTTGGCTGATCCTTCGCGAAGGCGTAGGAGACGGCGGGGAGGTTCACGAGGTGCAGGCCGTCTTTTTCTTTCAGCTCCCATTTGTGCGAGTGGCCGTAGAAGAACGCCTTCACCTGTTTGCGCGGGAGCAGCAACTCGAAGAGTTCGTTCGTGTCGAGGAGCGCGGTGTTCGGCTTAGTGGGGTCGAGGTGCGGGTTATGGTGGACCATCACGAGCGCGGGCTTGGACTTGCTTTCGTCGAGGGCCTTGGCGAGCCAGTCGCGCTGGGCGGTGTCGAGCTTGCCGGGGGGCTTGTCCACCACGTCGAGCGAGTCGAGGAGGAACCAGTTCGCGTGGGGGGACTTGATGACGGAGATGTGCTTGGTCTGCACGGGGCGCGCAGCGTCGCTGGCGACGTTGAGGGCCTGCCAGAAGTTGGCGCGGTCGTCGTGGTTGCCGAGGGTCATGTGGATGGGCAGGCCCGCCTCAGTGAGCGGTTTGAGCAGCGGGGTGAAGGTGGCGTATTCCTCGGCAAAGCCGGCCTTCAGCGCGCAATCGCCGTTGATGAACACGGCGGTGGGCGCGGCCTTGAGCGCGGTGATTTCCTTCACAACGGCGCGGAGGTGGTCGGCCATGTTGATCTCGCGGGCGAGCGTTTCAGGCTTGGACCCGATGTGCGTGTCGGAGAGCAGCGCCCAGCGGGAGGACGCGCCCGCCTCGGCGGCGAAGAGTTCACGCGAGGCGAGCAGGCCCGCGCCGACGAGGACAGCGCGGCGGAGGAATTCACGACGAGGGGTGAGGTGGAGAGGCATGGGGAGGAGTGGTGAGTGGTTAGGCGTGGTTAACCATTGCAGTCATTTTCCGACCCTCATCCTTCCTCCGCAAATGGGACATCCTTCACTGATCTTAAAGATGTTCAATTCCTTAGCCATCTCCGCCATGCACACTTGGCAGAAGCCGCTGTCGCAACCCCCGCAAGCGAAGAAGCGAGGAATAAACGGGCCATTGCAAAAGGAGCAATGGGAGAAGCGGGCTTCGGGACGCACAACTACCGCAGACTTCGGCGGAATTACTTTGGGTGCTTTGCGTGAAAAAGGACGGGAAAGAAAACCGCTCAGTGAACTGGTTGCGTTGCTCCGGTCCGACTCGTGGCCAAGTGGCCTCTCTGAATCCGACGCGATGGATTTGCTACGGGACGTTGCGTTGCTCCGGTCCGGTTCGTGGCCGGGTGGGAACACCACACGAGGACAAAAGTGAAAAAGGCCCAAAATGGACTGCCATTCTTTCAGCCCTGATGTCCAATATTGGTCATCTTCGTTGATCCGGCCATCCCAATACGCGTCCGCAAGCTGACGAATCGTCATGGGACCCAGTTGCTCGCCTCGAGCGAAGACAAAGTAATCGTTTGTCAGGCGCGGGATCGAAAGTGCCTTGGCGGCGCGAGATTTAAGCGCCTTGTCGCCGAGGGATTTGTTTCGCTTACGCATATTGGCGGTTCACTTCTAGTGGCGATTTAGGAGCAACGCCTAGCATCGTGATTGAACGGCCGGCTTATCGTTCATCAGTGTTGCACGGTGTAGAGTCAAACTTTACGCCATCACTCACGCCCTCAGCCCGAGGCCGAGCACTTCCTTGCAATACTTGATGCTGCGGGCGACTTCACCGAGCTGGTAATCTTGGTCGGCCTTGGCGCGGTCCGCGCCGGCGGGGGCCTTGAACGGCTCGATCTTCTTCCCGCGCTTCGCCAGCGCGAGAAAGCGCGCGAGGTCGCTGGCCTTGGCCTTCGGGAACGTTTTCCAAATGTCCTGCTTGTAGATCGGAAACTCGCGCGCGAAGCCGGAGATGGTCTCGATGTGAACGGCCACGCCGGGGCAGTGCTTCTCGAAGTGGTCGAAAAACGCGGGCAGGTCCAGGCAGCCCTCGCCCATCGCGGTCCACTGCACGGTGACGCCGTTGGCGGACTCCCAGAGCATATCGTCGCGCAGGCTGGTGGTGAGGACGTAGGGCGCGAGGGTTTCGAGGCTGGCGAGCGGGTCTTCGAGGGTCCACGTGGCGTTGCCGGAGTCGAAGTTCACGCCCACGTAGTCTTTGCCGGCGGCTTCGACGAGCTGTTGCAGTTCCCACGCCTGCATGTCGCCCGCGTGGTTTTCGACGGCGACCTTCACGCCCGCGTCCACGGCGCGGCTGCGCTGGGACTTGAGCACCTTCACCGTGTCCATGATGCGTGCCTCGATGCCGCCCTCGGTGCTGCGGTCCTGCTGGTTGCCGAGGGTGACGCGGAAGGCCTTCGAGCCAATCGCCTTGCTCATGCGGAGGCCGAGCGCGAGGTGTTCCTCGGCGGTGCCCCAGTCCTTTTTGAACGACTTCGAGGTCGGGCAGATGCTCCACGAACCCAGCTCAATGGTGATGCCTTTGTCGGCGGCGTATTTGCGGACTTCGGTGAGGGAGGCGTCGTCATGCTTGCCTTCGAGCGGGCCGAAATCGGTGATGAAAAGCGAGTCGCAGCCGAGCTTCTCGGAGTAGTCAATGAGCTGGCGGGCGTTCCACTTCATGGCGCGCACGGCGAAGTTGTCGAAGCCGAGCTTGTGGTTGCGCTTCTTGGCAGGCGCGGCGCTGGCGGGCAAGGCGGCCAGCGTAGCGGCAGCGGCGGCAGTGGAAACAAACGCGCGGCGGGACAGGGACGAAGTGTTCATGGGTGCGGAGAGTGGCAAAGGTTCCGCGACGTGCCAAGCGTGCGGTGAGAGGCTACTGGCGGTCCCAAAGGGCACTCGCATCGCCAAGCGGCCATTGCAGACCGATGCCACTGGGCTTCATGCTCTCGGCGTGTCCGTCCACGAACCCGCTGATCGTGCGCGCAAGGTGCCGGGCCACCACGCGGACAGCCAGAGTGTCGTATGTGTTGTCCCCGGGCACGCGAAAGTAAACCGCCGAACTGAGCAACTGCTCCTTCCATTTGTCCGGGTCGGGTTCCGCCGGAACGGTGACCCGGCCGGAGTCCGCAAAGACGACAGTGGCCGCTGGTTTGGCGATCTCGATGTCCCGGGCCTTCGTGGTGCCGGTGTAAGCGATGCCATTGGGGCCCCGGAAACTTAAGCCAATGCCCAGCGGCTGGCTGCTGGCCCCGGGCGTTGTCGAACTGGGGACAGTCGTCGAGCCCTCCTTAAGCGAGGGACAGTCGAATATCTTGGAGTCGGGTAACACGCGATGGATTTTCACCAAAGCATCTACCCACCAAAGGTCGGTCGGTGCCGGCACGATGCATTGAGCTACAGCCGGATCAGCGGCGATCCGCGGGCGATGGAGGTTGAGGAACACACCGTCGCTGTCATCCAGATACAACCGGTTGGCGACGGAGATCTGCCGGTTGTTGCTGAGGCATTTGGAGCCGTGTGCTTTTTGCTTGGCCTTGCCCAGCGCGGGAAGAAGCATGCCTGCTAGGATCGCGATGATGGCGATGACGACGAGCAGTTCGATGAGGGTGAAGCCCGGCGAAGCGCGGCGGTGCGGTTTCATGGAAGTCAGTTCAGGTTGAGTCGGACGGAACCTAGCTGCCCATTGGCGGCCAGTCCATCGAAGTCACGCCCGAAGTCACTCGGAGCCGCCTCGAAGTGTTGCACTCCACGGACGGCGGTTGCAAACCGCCGGCACAGGTTCATGGGCAGGACAATCCAGCACCCCGCGCTCGACTTCACGCCGCCACCCCGCCACCCTCCCGCGCCGTGAAACAGACGATTGTCACCCTGGACTTGGAAGGTGTGCTGGTGCCGGAGATCTGGATCGCCGTCGCCGAGAAGACCGGCATCCCGGATCTCCGCCGCACCACGCGCGACGAGCCTGACTACGACAAGCTGATGCGCTATCGCATCGGCATCCTCGACCAGCACGGCATCAAGCTCTCCGACATCCAGGCCGTCATCGGCACGCTGCGCCCGCTGCCCGGCGGCAAGGAGTTTCTCGACGAACTGCGCGCGCTCACGCAGGTGATCATCTTGAGCGACACCTTCGAGCAATTCGCCCAGCCGCTCATGCGGCAGCTCGGCTGGCCCGCGCTCTTCTGCCATCGGCTCCTCGTGGCGAACGACCGCATCACCGGCTACGCACTGCGCATGCCCGACCAGAAGCGCGAGTCCGTCCGCGCGCTCCAAGCGCTCAACTACCGCGTCCTCTCCGCCGGCGATTCCTACAACGACACGTCCATGCTTCTGCAAGCGGACAAGGGCTATCTGCTCCACGCGCCCGAGAATGTGAAGCACGAGTTCCCGCAGCTCCCGGCGATGGAGACGCACGCGGACTTAATGGCTCGGCTGAAGGCGGAGCTTTGAGGAAGTATTCAGCGACCAGTGTTCAGTAATCAGTGGGGCACGCGCACACCCTCGCTGACTGAATACTGAAAACTGAACACTGATTACTTTTCCCGCTCAGTCCTCCGCCTTCGAATCCCGGCCCGTCAGATCCCGCACCGCCGCCTTCACGTCCTTCCCCTCGTAGAGCACGGCGTGAACTTGCTCGATGATGGGCGTCGTGACGCCGTGCTTGCGTGCGAGTTGCCAAGCCGAGCGCGCCGTCGGATGACCCTCGACGACGTGTTGCGTGCCGGCGAGCAAGTCGGCGGGCTTTTCACCGCGCCCGAGCCGTTCGCCGAAAGAGCGGTTGCGGCTCAACTTCGAGAAGCACGTCACAGTCAAATCCCCGAGGCCGCTTAAACCAGTGAACGTCTCCGCCTGCGCGCCGCACGCCACGCCCAGCCGACGCATCTCCGCCAGCGCGCGCGTGACGAGCGCCGCCTTCGCGTTGTCGCCGAAGCCCAGGCCGTCGCCCATGCCGGCGGCGATGGCGATGACGTTCTTCAGCGCGCCGCCCAACTCCACACCGAGCGGGTCCGCGTTCGTGTAAACGCGGAAGGCAGGCCGGTGAAAGAGGCTCTGCACGAGGGCGGCAGCGCCGGCATCCGCGCTCGCGGCGACGATGGCGGTCGGAATTCCCCTCGCCACTTCCAGCGCGAGCGTCGGGCCGGAGAGGGCCACGATCCGCGCCCGGGGCGCGCATGCCTGGAGCACACCGCACATGGTCAAGCCGCTGTCGTGCTCGATGCCCTTGGTCACGCTCACCGCCAGGCCACGAAAGTCCGCCAGCGCGCCCGCCACTTCGCGGAAGGCCCGCGACGGCACGGCCACGATCACTTCACTGGTGCCGCGCAATGCCTCGGCGAGGTTGGCTTCGAGGTGCAGGCCCGGCGGGAGCGGCACGCCGGGCAGGTATCGCTCGTTGCGGCCGCTCGTGCGCACGTCGGCCAGATGGGTAGGATCGTGACCCCAGAGCGCGACTTCATGGCCCGACTCGCGGAGCAGCTTCGCGAGCGCCGTGCCCCACGCGCCCGCACCGAGGACGGTAATGTTCATAGTGGAGATTTGCCGCGAAAAGGAGCAGAGGACACAGAGAAGACGCGGAAACGTCCAACGCTCAACGTCCAACGCTTAAGGTCCAAAGACGCCGCGTCGCTCCCCGTTGAAAGTTGAGCTTCGAGCGTTAAACGTTGGATGTTTCGGGTTTTCATCTTTGTGCTCTCTGTGCCCTTTCGCGGCTAAGTCTTGGTTTCCGGCGGCGCGGGTTTCTTCGCGCCGATGCGGTTTTCCGTGCCGTCCCGCAGTCGCTGGATGTTGGCCTTGTGCTTGTAGATTGCGAGCGCTCCCAGCGCCGTCGAGACGCCGATGAGCAGGCCGCCGTTACCCGTGAGCCACACCGCCAACGGCAGCGCCACCGCTGCGACGATGGACGCGAGCGACACGTAGCGGCTCGCCGCGAAGACCACGAGCCACGCCGCCAGCGCGATGCCGAACGCCGCCGGAGCCAGCGCCGCGAAGACGCCCGCCGTGGTGGCGATGCCCTTGCCGCCCTTGAACTTCAGCCAGCAGGTGTAGTTGTGGCCGAGGATGGCGCAGATCCCGGCGATCTCGCGGAAGTGATAGAAAACTTCGGGACGACCAATGTTGGCGAGATTGTCAGTCGGGAAAAAAAACTCTCGCACCACCGTTTCGGCGATGCGGACCGCCAGCGCTCCCTTCACCGCATCCGCCGTCAGCACGAAGATTCCCGCTCCCTTGCCGAGGATACGGAAGACATTCGTCGCGCCGATGTTCCCGCTGCCCACGCTGCGGATGTCCACGCCCTTCGCCTTCGCGACGAGGAAGCCGGTCGGAATCGAGCCGAGGAGGTAGCTCAACACAACCAGCGTGATGAAGGCGGCAGCCACGCACGGAGTATGTTTCTGGCGGGCGAAGTTCAAAGTTCAAAGTTCAATGTGCGGCCCGGGCGACATGGATGCCAAACCCCCGCGTTGTCAGCCGCGCCTCGGCGGTGGCAGACTCGGCGCATGGCTGCTGAGAAAATCCGCATCGCTGTCATCGGCACTGGCTCGTTGGGCAAGGAACACGCCCGGCTCTACGCCGAACTGGCGCGCACCGCTACAGTGGAGTTCGCCGGCGTCTTCGATGCGAACCCCGAGGCCGCGCGTAAGCACGCCGCCGCGCACGGCACGCGGGCCTTCACCTCCATCGCGGAGGCCGCCGCCGCGAGCGACGCCTTGAGTATCGTCACACCGACGACCACGCACTTCGACATCGCCAAGACACTGCTGGAGCTTGGCTGCCACGTCCTCGTGGAGAAACCGATGACCGAGCGTTCCGACCAGGCGGCGGAGCTGGTCCAGCTCGCCCACGACCGCGCGCTGGTGCTGCAAGTCGGCCACGTCGAGCGCTTCAACCCCGTCTTCAGCTACCTCGAAACCGCCGCGCCGGAGCCGCGCTTCATCGAGTGCCACCGCCTTT
The DNA here is from genome assembly GCA_005791875.1 of Verrucomicrobiales bacterium. Lineage (GTDB taxonomy): Bacteria > Verrucomicrobiota > Verrucomicrobiia > Limisphaerales > SXTU01 > SXTU01. Next base: position 38,359 of record SXTU01000249.1, on the reverse strand, counting down.
CGCCCTTCCCGGCGCGCAGCACGGACATCGGCGTCGTGCTCGACTTGATGATTCACGACCTGGACGTGGTGCTGGCCTTTGTGAAATCGCCGCTGGTGAGCGTGGATGCCGTCGGGATTCCCGTCTTGAGCAAGAGTGAGGACATCGCGAACGCGCGGCTGCGCTTTGCCAACGGCTGCGTGGCGAACCTTACCGCCAGCCGCATAAGCCCGGAGCGGTTGCGGAAAATCCGCGTGTTCAGCGGCGGCGCGCAGCCCAGCTACATCTCGTTGGATTACCGCGAGCAGAAGGGTTTTATCTTTCGCCTCGCCGGGGACGACGCGGAGAAAAGCTCGCTGCTCAAGCTGCTCTTGTCCGCGAACGATTCGGCCATCGTGAGCGAGTTCGCTGGGAAGAAAATCGTGCGCGAGCCGGTGCCCATCGCGAAGGACGAGCCGCTCAAGCTGGAGCTGGCGCACTTCGTCGAGTGCGTCCGCGAGCGCCGCACGCCCAAGGTCAGCGGCGCGTCCGCCAAGCACGCGCTGGACGTGGCGTTTGAGATCACGCGGCAGATCGACGCGGCTTCGCGCACGACATGAGTCTGGAACGCCGTGAAGTGGTAGTCGTGGGCGGTGGGGCTGCCGGTTTCTTCGGAGCCATCACGTGCGCAGAGGCGTTGCAGGGGCGCGGCTCGGTGACGATTCTGGAGCGCGGGGCCAACGTCTTGCAGAAGGTCAAAATCTCCGGTGGCGGGCGGTGCAACGTGACGCACTCGTGCTTCGTGCCCAAGGAGCTGGCGAAGCGGTATCCACGCGGCGGGCCGGCGCTCATCGGGGCGTTTCATCGGTTTCAGGCGGAGGACACGGTGAAGTGGTTCGAGGCGCGCGGCGTGGCGCTGAAGACGGAGGCGGACGGGCGGATGTTTCCGACCACGGACCAGTCGCAGACGATTATCCATTGCTTGATGGAGTCGGCGCGGCAGGCGGGCGTGCAGGTGCGGATGAATTGCGGGGTGGAGCGGGTGGAGCGGCGCAGCGAAGGCGGGTTCAGACTTTATTTGTCTGCTGGCACGGGCGGATTTGCCCCCTCACCCCGGCCCTCTCCCCCAGTGGGGGCGAGGGAGAAGGCAGCGGCGGGCGCAGGTGACGTTGGTGGGAGACGAGGCGGCGCGTCCCACACATCTCAGGATGAAAGTCAGAGACTCCTCACGTCGTCTCCTACGGCGATTGAGTGCGATGTTCTGTTGCTGGCCACGGGCGGGACGAAGGCGGGGGATTCGTTAGCGGCGTCGCTCGAGCACGCGATGGAGCCGCCGGTGCCGTCGCTGTTCACGTTTCACATCAAGGATGCACGGCTCGAAGCCTTGTCGGGGCTGGCCGTGGAGCAGGCGACGGTGAGCGTGGTGGGGACGAAGTTGAAGGAGACCGGACCGGTGCTCATCACGCACTGGGGCTTGAGCGGGCCGGGGGTTTTGCGGCTCTCGGCGTGGGGCGCGCGGGAGCTGGCGGCGGTGAATTACCAGTTCAAACTCCGCGTGAACTGGCTGCCGGACTATCACTTCGACAGCGTCATCGCGCTCGCGCAGGCGCAGCGCGGGCTGACGGGGGCGCGGCAGGTGCAGAACGTGGCGCTGGCGGGGTTGCCCTCGCGCTTGTGGGAGCGGCTGGTGGTGACGGCGGGCATCGCGCCTCAGACCCAGTGGGCGGGGCTGAACAAGGCGCAGTTGCACACGCTCGCGCGGCTGCTGGTGGAGTCGGAGTTCACCGTGACGGGCAAGAGCATGAACAAGGAAGAGTTTGTGACGTGCGGCGGCGTCCGGTTGGGTGAGGTGGATTTCAAGACGATGGCGAGCCGCATTTGCCCCGGCTTGTATTTCGCGGGCGAGTTGCTGGACATTGACGGCATCACGGGCGGCTTCAACTTTCAGGCCGCGTGGACGACGGGCTGGCTGGCGGGGAACGCGATGGCGGCTGGGAGATGATGCGGGAGGGGATTGCACCCCAGAGGCGGGACGGAACGCAGAGAAGAATTCCGCCCAGACCTCTGCGCTCGTCCCGCCTCTGCGGTGCCAGCTTGCCTGACGCGGGTGCGCGCTTGTCAGTTCCGGCGGCGCGCGGCATCGTCCGCGCATGCAAGCATTGGCGACGGAAGCGTTCCTATCGGTGGAGGATTATCTCTCGGGCGAACAACTCAGCGAGGTGCGCCACGAATACATTGGCGGAGATGTCCACGCGATGGCGGGCGTGAGCAAGTCGCACAACGACATCGCGGGCAGCATTTACTTGGCATTGCGCGCCCACCTCAAAGGCAAACGGTGCCGTGCCTACATCGCCGATGTGAAGGTGCGGCTCCAAGTCATGGACAACGATGTCTTCTACTATCCCGACGTGGTGGTGGGCTGCGACGCACGGGACAAGCACCCGCACTTCATGCGCTTCCCCAAGGTCATCATCGAGGTGCTGTCGGACACGACGGAGCGCATTGACCGGCGGGAGAAGTTTTGGAGCTACGCAGGCATCGAGACGCTGGAGGAATGCGTGCTGGTCGCGCAGGACAAACGCGAGGTGACGGTCTTCCGCCGGGCGAACGCATGGAAGGCCGAGGTGTTGCGCGGCAAGGCGTCCGTGCTCCGGCTCGCGTCGCTGGAGTTCACGCAACCGCTGCGGGACATCTACGAAGGCGTGGAGCTCTGAGCGCATGCCGCGTCCGCAACCGTCCCGCCGGATGAAGCCCACTTCCATCATGGTCATCGCCGGCGAGCCGAGCGGCGACGCGCTGGCGGCGGAGCTGGTGCAGGCGTTGCGCACGGAGGCGGAGTTTCACTCGCATCCATTGAAGCCGGAGTTGAGCTTTTTCGGCGCGGGCGGGTCGAAGCTGGCGGCGGCGGGCGTGGATCTCGCGGTGGACATGACGCAGCACGCGGTCATCGGGCTGTGGGAGGTCATCAAGAGCTATGGCAAGTTCCGCCGCATCTTCCATGAGTTGCTCGACCTCGCCGCGAAGCGCCGGCCCGACCTGCTCGTGTGCGTGGATTTCTCCGGGTTCAACCGCCGCTTCGCCCACGCGCTGCGGTCGCGGGCGGCCAAGTCGAACGGCCAGTGGAACCCGCGCATCGTCCAGTATGTCTCGCCGCAGGTCTGGGCGTCGCGCCCGGGGCGGGCGACGAAGATGGCGGATGACTACGACTTGCTGCTGAGCATTTTCCCCTTCGAGAAGGACTGGTATGCAAAGCGCGCGCCGGAGCTGAAGGTCGAGTTCGTCGGACATCCGATGCTGGATCGGTTCGGGGTCAGGAGTCAGGAGTCAGGAGTCAGGAGTCAGCTCACGCGGCCGGAAGTGTTGCTGTTGCCCGGCAGCCGGGCGGGCGAACTGAAGCGGCACTTGCCGGTGATGCTGGATGCGGCGAAGCAGATTGTCGCAGTCGAGGAAGTGAGTTTCCGAATGGTGCTGCCAAATGGAGAGCTTGTCGAAATGGCCTTGCCACTCTGTGGAAAAGAGTTGGAACTGAAGATGGGACGATCTGAGGAAGCGGGCGAATTGCGCGCGACAGGCTTGATGAAGAACGCGACGGCTCAATTCCAAATCCAAGTCGGCCACCTCGACTCCGCCCTCCGCTCCGCCACCATCGCCATCGCCTCCACCGGCACGGTCACGATGGAGTGCGCGCTCTTCAACGTGCCGACGGTCGCGCTCTACAAGACGTCTTGGAGCACCTACCAGATCGGCAAGCGCATCGTCACAGTGAACTTCCTCGCCATGCCGAACCTGCTGGCGGGCGGGGCAGTGTTCCCGGAGTTCGTGCAGGACGCGGCGACGGGGAAGAATCTCGCGGAGGCTGTGCTGGCGTTGTTGCGGGACGAAGCGCGGCGCAAGGAAATCCAGGGCAAGCTCGGCCAGATCATCGCGGGCCTTGGCACCGCCGGGGCGAACGTCCGCGCGGCGAAGGCGATCTGGAGTCTGCTGCTCCCGACGGCGAAGTGAGGACGACGCCGGTCAGCCGGGCCCCTGCGGCGTGAACTCCGCGATCCGCTTCTTGGCCTCCACCATTTGCTCGCCGGTGAGCGCGCCCGTGATCTTGTCGCGCTCGATGGCGGCGTCCTTGCTCCCGAGCTTGGCCGCGATGGCGAACCAGCGGTAGGCGCGGCTGATGTCCAGCGGCACGCCCTTGCCTTCGAGGTAGCAGCGCCCCAGTTGCAACTGCGCCGGGATGTGGCTCTGGTCGGCGGCGCGGCGGAACCACTTGGCCCCCTCGGCTGGATTCGGCGGCAAGCCCTGGCCGGCCTGATGGCGGCGGCCCAGCTCATACTGCGACGGGGCGTGAAACTGGTCGGCGGCCTTCTGCAACCACGCGGCGGCCTCGACAAAGTTTTCCGCGACGCCCGTGCCGTCGGAGTGAAGCTGGGCGAGGTAGTAGATCGCATCCACGTGGCCTTGGTCCGCCGCCGCCCGATACCACCTGGCGGCCTCGCGGAACTCGGACTTCTTCTCCGCCTTCTTGTGAAGCTCGCGGGCCAGCCGGTGCATGGCGTTGACCTCGCCATTCTCGGCTGCCTTGTGAAGCCACTTCACGGCGCGCGCGTTGTCCTGCATCAATCCCTCGCCGCGTGCGTAGGCCATGCCCAGGCTGTATTCCGCATCGGGATAACCCTGCTCCGCCGCGAGCCGGAACCAGCGGACGGCCTCCTCCAAGTCCTTCGCCACGCCCTCGCCCTTGCGGTAACTCAGGCCCAGATTGTTCTGCGCGGCGGGGTGGCCCTGCTCCGCGGCCTTGCGATACCAAACCACCGCCTCGGCGGGATCGCGCTCGACACCAGTGCCTTCGTCGAGACAGAGGCCCAAGGCGTTTTGCGCCTCGAGGTGACCTTGCTCCGCAGCCTTGCTATACCACTGCGCAGCCTCGGCGTGGTTCTCGGCTGTGCCGTGGCCGGCACCCAGCCGGAGCGCCAGTTGATACTGCGCCTCGGCGTCGCCCTGCTCGGCCCGCTGGCGGAGGGCGAGAATATCCTTCGCAGCCGCACGCTGGAACAGCTTCCCATACCACGGGGATTTCATGGCTCGAATTTAGGAACGGGCGCGGGTGAAGACAAGCGCCCAGTTGTTTTTCATCGAGCAGCTCGCAGGGCCGCTTCACTTAGGTTTCTTGCTGCAAGCGCCGCGCCCGAGTGGTTAAGCTCGCCGCACCATGAACGCCACCCCTGAGCAACTTTGGCAGCGGTTTCAGAAACACTACACCGAGTTCCCCACCCTCGGCCTCGCGCTGGATCTCAGCCGCATGAACTTCGGAGACGACTTCCTCCCAGCGATGCAGCCGCGTCTTGCGAAGGCCTTCGCCGCGATGACGGAACTCGAAAAGGGTGCCATCGCCAACCCCGACGAGAAGCGCATGGTCGGCCACTACTGGCTGCGCAATGCCGCGCTCGCGCCGACGCCGGAGATCGCCAAGGAGATCGAGGACACACTGGCTGCGGTGGAAAAGTTCGCGGCGGAAGTCCACGACGGTTCGGAAGTGCGCGGCACGGGCGGGCCGTTCAAGCGCCTGCTCGTTGTGGGCATCGGCGGCTCGGCGCTCGGGCCGCAGTTCGTCGCGCACGCGCTCGGCCATCCGGATGCGGACAAGCTCACCGTCCACTTCTTCGACAACACCGACCCGGACGGCATGGACAAGGTCCTCGCGGCCATCGGCGGCGGTCTGGACCGCACGCTCGTCGTAGTGATCTCCAAATCCGGCGGCACGAAGGAGACGCGCAACGGCTTGCTCGAAGCCAAGGCCGCCTACGCCCGCAGCGGACTCCGCTTCGAGAAACACGCCGTGGCCGTGACGGGCGTCGGCAGCGAGCTGGACAAATATGCCACGCAACACGGCTGGCTCCGTCGCTTCCCTATGTGGGACTGGGTCGGCGGCCGCACGAGCGAATTGTCCGCCGTCGGCCTGCTTCCTGCCGCGCTGCAAGGCCTTGCCATCCGCGAAATGCTCGCGGGCGCGAAGGCTTGCGATGACGTGACGCGCCTCCCCGACGTGGCGAAGAACCCCGCCGCGCAGCTCGCCTTGATGTGGTTCCACTCCGGCGGCGGGCGCGGCACGAAGGACATGGTCGTGCTGCCCTACAAGGATCGCCTTGAGCTTTTCTCCAAGTATCTTCAGCAGCTCATCATGGAGTCGCTCGGCAAGGAACTGGACCTCAACGGCAAGGTCGTGAACCAGGGCCTCGCCGTCTATGGCAACAAAGGCGCCACCGACCAGCACGCCTACGTGCAGCAGCTCCGCGAGGGCGTGCTGAACTTCTTCGTCACCTTCATCGAGGTGCTGGCCGACCGTGCGGGCGACAGCATCGAAGTCGAGCCGAAGACCACCAGCGGCGACTTCCTCAGCGGCTTCCTGCTCGGCACGCGCGCGGCGCTGCACGAGAACGGCCGTGAGTCCGTCACCATCACGGTGAAGGAAGTTTCCCCGTTCACCATCGGCGTGCTCATAGCGCTGTTCGAGCGTGCCGTGGGCTTCTACGCCTCGCTCGTCAACATCAACGCCTACCACCAGCCCGGGGTCGAGGCCGGCAAGAAGGCGGCGGGCGCGGTGCTCTCACTCCAAGGCAAACTCGTCGCCCACCTGTGCGCCAACACCGGCAAGTCCTTCACCGTCGCGCAAATCGCCGCCGCCATCGGGGCGAAGGGCCAGGAGGAAACGCTCTTCAAGATCGGGTCACACCTCGCGGCGAACGTGGGCCGTGGCGTGCAGAAATCCGGCGGGGCTTCCCCGGCGGAAGCGAAGTTTGCGGCGAACTGAAAGATGCGGCGTCGGTCGTCGTGCTCCCGTCGTCGCAAGCTTAGCCTCAACTCCGAGGTCGGCCTGCCGGGCGGTGTAGCGCTGACTTGCAGTCTGCTGTTGCCGCCGACTTGCAGTCGGCAGGTCATCCTGCAATCAACGACGTTCAGAAAAGTGCATGGCGTCTGGGGTTGAAAACCGCGCGAAACAGCAGGCTGCAAGCCTGCGCTTCACCCTGTAGCGGCGGTCTGTGACCGCCGGTTGCGCAACTCGGCGCTCCCAGAGCGCCGCTACATCTGCCGACTCGCGACCTGAAGGTTGCGACTACTGGAAGCGGAGGGAGAACAGATCGGCGTCCTTTAGCGAGATGCGCAGGCGCACGGGCTGCCCGGAAAGGCGAGAGAGGTCGGGATTGCCCGTCCACGACACGACGCGGGAGGTTTCGTCGCCATAGATTTCAGCGCAGTCCGTCAGCTTGAATCCGGCGAGAGGCTGGCCGCTGGCATCCTCCAATTCCACGCGCACGCTCCCGACAGCGGAGGTGGAGTAGTTCAGCCCGAGTTGCTTGCCGGTGAAGGTCAGCGGCTTGGTCACGAACTCGCCGCCTGCGAACGGCGCGTTCACGGAGGCGAAGCCGTCCACGCGCACCGTGCCGCGCCTCATGCGCGGAGGCGCGCCGTAGTGCTCGTTCCAGTAGAGGGAGAGTTCGTTCGTCGTGATGGCGAGCAGGCCCCAGGCGGGCGTGTTGTTGCCGTGGGCGTTGCCCCAGTTCAACGGGTCGGGGCCAGGGCGGAGAAAGGCTTCCATGAACGTGCGGTCGAAGCGCAGCCCGTCGCGGCTGGAGATGAGCACCGCGTCGGACACGCCGTCCACCACGCGCGCGTCCGCGCCGACGGTCTTGCGCTCGGGCACGAAGCGCATGGGGAAGCCGAGGTAGAGCGATGGCTCGCGCGGGTAGGGCGCGATGTTGTTCACGTAGAACTGCTCGAGCGTCGAGTCGCCGAAGTCGAGCCACACGGGGTCGGTCCAGTTGAGGAAGTCCTTCGAGGTCGCGCGCAGCACGCTGCGGACGCTGCGCCCGTCCGGAGTCTTCCGCCCATCGCGGACGTAGGCGACATACTCCCGGCGGTTCGCGTCCCAGAAGGCGGTGTTCTGCGAGTCGAAGGAGCCCTTGGTGATGACCGGCTCGGCGCGGATGTGTTTCCAATGCACGCCGTCGGGCGAGTGCATGGCGAGCATCGCCTTCTCGCGGTCGCCGGTGACGGAGTTCGTGTGGCGACCCAGCGTAAGCGCCTTGTAACGCGACTCGGCGGACGCGGCGGGGTTCGTGTCCTTGAAAGGCGTGAAGTTGTGCGCCTCCCAATACGCCTTGCGCTGGCCGCGCAGGAGGATGTTGTTCGCCTTGCTCTTCTTGAACTCGACGAGACCGAGGTTTGGGCGTTCCCATTTCACGCCGTCGCGGCTCGTGGCCATGCAGACGACTTCCTCGGTCGTCTCGCCACCGCCGCGATAATACATCCGGAACAAATCGCCATCCTGCATCACGGTGACGTAGCCGCTCATCGGCCCTTCCCACGGCGCGTCGAAGGTGAAGACGACTTCGCGCGGCTGCGGCGGGTGCTGGCGGAGCTGCGTGCCACGGAAGGAGTCAACAAGCCGCGCGTCCACGAAGAGCTGGAGGCGGGAAGCGATGGGGACGGGAACTTCGGCGGCGAGCGACGCGGCCGCGCAAGCCAACGATAGGGCGAGGGAAAGGACTCGATGCATGGAACGCAGCCCTACCGTGAGGCAAGGGAGACAAGCGGCTACGGCTGCTTCGTCGGCGCGGGGGCGTCGGGGGAGATGCTTTTGAGCCAGTAAGCGCCGTTGTTGCGCTCGTAGCTGGTGAAGCCCTTTTCGCCAAGGACGCCTTTCACGGAACGCTCGGTCTCATCGCGGATGCCGTGCAGCGCGGCGGTGCGCTGGTCGGCGGAAAGGTTCTTGTCGTTGCGGATCTTGCTGGCCTGGTCCTCGGCGGCCTTCTTCATGTCGTAGGCCTTGACGGCGGCGTCCTTGCCCAGGCCCTCGCGGCTCGCGGCGCGGAACATGGCCTGGTAGGAGTAGTCCTCGGAGCGCTTGTAGTCGGCATAGCGCTCGTCTCCGAGCTGGGTCTTCACAGACTCGTCGAGGGCTTTCTTGGCGGCGTCCTGCTTGGCCTTCTCCTCGCCCTTGAGATTGGCGGTGCCGCCGAAAGGCCCGCCGAACTCGTCGTCGTAGGCCTTGCGCTTCTTGAAGAGATCGAGGAACTCCTGCTCGTTCGGCTCGAAGCCGGCGAGGCCCATCCGCATCTGGTTCGCGGTGATGGAGAATCGGAGGTTGTAATCGAGCAGCTCCTCCGGCGTGAGCACGCGGCCGATCTCGGCCTCCATGTCCTTCATGACCTTGCGCATGTCGTCCGGGTCGGGCGCGCCGTTCTTCATGGCCTTCTGCAACTTGGTCTGCATGTCCTGCATCAGCTCGAAGACCTTGGTGCGCTTCTCGGCCGGGATGAAGTCGAACATGGCCTCCATCTGCGAGGCGGCTCCGGCGAGGAGGTCGGGCTTCTCCTCGGGCGCGGAGCCAAGAAGCTCGGTGAGCAGGACGTGCTCCTCCTTGTTGAGCGCGCGTTCCTTCTCGGTGCGCTCGGGGTCAACGGGTGCGCCCATCATCATGCCGGGCTTCCAGAACTCGAATTTCTTCTTCGGGCCGGCGAGCGCCTTGCGCTTGGCGTCGTAGAGCTTGTTCACGTCGGCGGTGATGATGTCGCGGATGGTCTCCTCCGGGCAGCCGATGCTGCGCAGGTTGGCGACGTATTTCTTGTAGTCGTCGGACTCGACGGAGTTCCAGCCGAACTTCTGCGCGACGGTGTTGGTGACAACCTGCGTGACGGTGCGGGTCTTGGCGGCAGGCGCGGCGGGCGTGGGAGGCGCGGCCTTGGCTGGTTCGGGCGCGGGCGCGGCGTCCGGCGCGGCGGGCTTCGGGCGCAGGAGTGCCGCGCCGAGCGCGACGTTGACCACCAGCGAGAAGATGAGAAGGCCCCGGGCGTTCATGGCTTCTCGGCGGTTTTGGGTTTGGTGGCGGGTTTGGCGTCCGCCGGCTTGGCTGCGGCGGGAGCGGGAGGCGCGGACTCGGCGGCGGTGGCTCCTGGATTGGGCGCGTCCGTGAGCTTGGCGTTGGCGACGAGCTTGGCCTTGGAGGCAGTGCTCTGTCCGGAAGCGAACGCCATCTTGATGCTGAAATCAGATGTCGCGGTGGACTCGACGATGCAGCCCAGCGCCGGATCGAACCACGCCTTGCCCGAGGTCGTCGCGCCGTCCTCGACGGTGACAGTGACGGGGCTGGTGCCGGCGGGTGGCTTGGCGACGATGATGCCGGTGGTCTCGATCAGGGCGACCTTGCGGCCGTCCCGCTGCTCCCAGCCCTTGAACGTGTTGGTGGCGTCCATCGTGATCGTGCCGGGGCCGTAGCTCTGGTTCCGCGTGAACGGCCAGGAGTCACCGGGCTTGACGGCCTGTTCCGGCAGGCCGGTGTGAAGCGTGTTCCATCCCTTGATCGCCTCGTCGGAGAGCATGTTGTTGAGCGACGCGATGACATACATGTTCGCGCCGGCCGTCACCTTGCTGCGGAGCTGGGGGCCGCCCTCGACTTTCTCGACCTTGCCGTCAGCGGTGGTGAGCAGCTTGACCTTGCCGCCGACGAGCTTGCGCATCGGGGCTGCCAGGAAATTGTTCTTTGCGTCCTGCTTGGGGTCGCTGCGGGAGGTGAAGATGGTGGTGTTGGTGCCGATCCTGTTGGTGGTGGTGACGGCAAGTGTCTCGATCTCGATCTCGTGGCCGCCGCTCTCCCTCGCCTTGAGCGCGGTGAAAGCAAGCTCCTGGGCCTGGGAGTTGGCGAGCTTGAAGGGCTGCTGGTTGAGCGGATTCACGCCCTCGCTGTCCGTGATCGTCTCCACGCGCTGGACGAGGCGCTGGCCGACGGGCCATGCCGCCTTGAACTCGACGGGCGGCTCCTCCTTAGGCGGTTCGGGCGCGGGCGGCTCGCCGGCGGGCGCGGCTCCGGCAGCGGCGGCGTCCTCCTTTTTCTTGCAGGCGGCGAGGGGCAGCAGCGCGGCGCAGAGCACGAGCAGCAGGCATAGGCGAAGGGGTTTCACGCGGCGGACGATGGCGGTGTGGGCGATCATGATTTTAAAAAGGCTGATGGTTTGGCGGACCCGGTGCCGCGCACCCTACCAGCCCGCGCGACTTTGCAAACACGAAACCAACGCCCGCACGCATTGCAATCCCAGACACAGTTCACACCCAGACTTGTGCAGCGTGGCGGGATCGTGCATTGTCCGCGTGTCTTGGCGTCAAGGATGCGACCGGTCACAAACATTCCTCCTTCGCGGACGCCTGTTAAACACAGAGAGATTTTGTGACATGGCTAGTTTCGTAGATTTGATCCGCGGGCTGGTGGACGACGGCGAGGAGCTGAAGGCCACGGCGCGTTTCCGCCTGGGCAAGCTCATCGCCAAGGGCGGCATGGGCGTGGTCTATGAAGCCGAGCAGATCGGCGCGTATGGCTTCGCCAAGAAGGTCGCGCTCAAGCTCATCGAGCCTTCCACCTCCGGGCAGGCCGAGGTCATCAAGGCGTTCATCGGCGAGGCGCGGCTCGTGGCGCGGCTGGTCCATCCGAACATCGCGCAGGTCTATAACCTGGGCCGCACCTCGAACCATATCTTCATCGTGATGGAGCACATCCACGGCTTGAACTGCCAGGACTTGCTCGCCCGGCTGGCGGCGCAGGGCGCGCGGCTGCCCCGGGACTTCGCGGTTTACATCGTCCACCGCGTGCTGCGCGGGCTGGCTTACGCGCATGACATTTCCGGCGAGGATGGCAAGCCGCTCGGCCTCGTGCATCGGGACGCGCACTTGCGCAACATCCTCGTGAGCTATCAGGGCGACGTGAAGCTCACCGACTTTGGCATCGCCCGCGCGCAAGGCTTTCTGCCCAAGGACAGTCCCGATGTCATCATCGGCCGGCCGGACTTCATGAGCCCGGAGCAAATCACCGGCCAGCCGATGGACCAGCGCTCGGATGTGTTCACCGCCGGCGTGGCGCTGGCGACGTTGCTGCTGAATCACAATCCCTTCGCCGGGGAAGACCTGGAGGACACCCGCCGCCGCATCACGACCGCGCCGCTGCCGGACTTCACCGTGTTGGACAGCCGGGTGGACAGCGAGCTGTGCGGCATCCTCCACAAGTCGCTGGAGCGCGATCCCGCCAAGCGCTACTCCGGCGCCGAGGCGATGATGAACGACGTGGAGCGCTACCTCTTCATCAACCGCGTCGGCCCGAACACCGAGAGCTTGCGCCGCTTCATGCAGGACCTGGTCGTGTCGCCGGACGAGACGCGCATGTTGCGCCGTGAGGATTTCAACGACACAGACCACATGGTGCTGCCGTCCACCACGTCGCTGCCGCTGGTGGGCGATTGAGGAAACGCGCTTCCACTCCCCCGCGCCTCCCGCTATACGAGGCGGATGAAACACATCCTCCCCTGCGCGCTCGCCGCGCTTCTCAGCCTCGCCGCCAACGCCGCTGACACCGACACGGGTGCGAGCTTCAAAGGCCCCGTCGGCCTCCAGCTCTACAGCCTGCGCGGGATCGCCACGCAGAACCCGCCCAAGGCGCTCACCCAAACCAAGGACTTCGGCCTCACGCTCGTCGAGACTGCCGGCACCTACAACCTGCCGCCGGAGAAGTTCAAGGCGCTCCTCGCCGAGCACGGCCTGAAGCCGATCAGCGGCCATTTCCCCTACGACCGCTGGAAAAGCGAGCCGGAGAAAGTCCTCGCCGAGGCCCAAGCCATCGGCCTGCAATACGCGGGCTGCGCGTGGATCACGCACAAGGCTCCATTCAGCGAGGCCGCCACGCGCGACGCCATCGCCGTCTTCAACAAGGCCGGCGAACTCGGCGCGAAACTGGGCATCAAAGTCTTCTACCACGCGCACGGCTTCGAGTTTCACAAGCACGGCGACGGCACGCTCATGGACCTCCTGATCAAGGAGACCAACCCCAAGCATGTGAGTTTTCAGATGGACGTGCTCTGGGTGGTCTTCCCGGGCGAAGACCCGGTGAAGTGGCTCAAGAAGTATCCCGGCCGCTGGGAGCTGATGCACCTCAAGGACTTGAAGAAGGGCGTGGCGACCGGCGACCTCTCCGGCAAGACCGACGTGACCAACGACGTGCCGCTGGGCACCGGCCAGATGAACTGGCCCGCCATCCTCAAGGCCGCGAAGGAAAGCGGCGTGAAATACTACTTCATCGAGGACGAGTCCCCGACAGTCGTCGAGCAGGTGCCGCAGACGCTGAGGTATTTGGAACGCGTGAAGTTCTGAGCCGGATGGCGTGATTGCAACTGAGCCGGGCGGACACCTGCCGCCACCGGCTTGCGTGCCGCCGATGATTGCGCGAGCGTGCCGCAGTTCCAAAAACTCCAGCCCGCGCCCGTCATGAACCAGCCCGCCTCTCGTCGCCACTTCCTGAAGTCCTCGACCGCCACCGCCGCGCTTGGCCTTGGTGGCCTCGGATTCCTTGACCAGCTCGCGCCCGTCACCGCAGCCGAGGCGAAGCTGCCGGCTGACCGTGTCCGTCTCCACGCGGAGATCGAGCCACTCGTTCGCTTGCTCGAAGAGACACCGCGCGAGCGCGTGATCGAGGAGTTCGCGGCGCGGGTTCGGCGTGGGACGAGGTATCGTGAGGTTCTCGCCGCAGTCCAACTCGCGGGCGTGCGCAGCATCCAGCCGCGACCGGTGGGCTTCAAGTTCCACGCTGTGCTCGTCGTGAACTCCGCCCACCTCGCCAGCCTCAACGCGCCGGACTCCGATCGTTGGCTGCCGATCTTCTGGGCGCTCGACCAGTTCAAAGGCTCGCAGGCTCGCAACGCCCAGGAAGGCAACTGGACGATGTCCAACGTGGCCGAAGCCACCGTGCCGCCCGCGCACCGTGCGAAGGCAGCGTTCACCGAGGCGATGGACAACTGGGACGTGATGGCGGCGGACACAGCGGTCGCCGGGCTGGCGCGCAGTGCGGGCGCGCAGGAAGTTTTCGAGCTGTTCGCCCGTTATGGCGCGCGCGACTTCCGCGACATCGGGCACAAGGCGATCTACGTGGCGAACAGTTGGCGCACGCTCCAGAACATCGGCTGGCAGCACGCCGAGCCGGTGCTGCGCTCGCTCGCCTACGCGCTGCTGGAGCATGAGGAAAGCAATCCCGCCAAGCGCGATGGCGCACCCGACCGCGCCGGCCGCCGCAACCGCGAGCTGGCCGCGAAGATTCGCCCCGAGTGGCTCGCGGGAAAACCGGACGCCGATGCCGCGACGGATTTGCTCAAGTCATTTCGCCAAGCCAGCGACGCGGAAGCCGCAGACCAAGTCGTCGCGCTGCTCAATCGCGGCGTGTCGCCCGCGTCGGTGTGGGACGCGGTCTTCCAAGCCGCCAGCGAGTTGCTTATCCGCCAGCCCGCCATCATCTCGCTGCACTCGGTGACGAGCGCCAACGCGCTGCACTACGCCTTCCAGCAGAGCGGCAACGACGAGACGCGCCGCTGGATGCTGCTGCAAGCCGCCGCGTTCCTGCCGATGTTCCGCGAGCGAATGAAGGGCGCGAGGCAGTTGCCATTGGATGAACTCGCGGCAGTCGCGCCGAAAGCGGCCGGAGTTGACGCGCTCGTCGAAGTCTTCACCGCTGTCAGCGGCGACAAGACTGCGGCCGCGAGCAAGGCGCTCGGCTATTTGCGCGCGGGCGGCGACCCGCAGGCCTTCATCGCGGCCGCTCGGCGGCTCATCTATCTCAAGGGCACGGACTCGCACGACTACAAGTTCAGCGAGGCGACGCTGGAGGATTACTTCCACGTCTCGCCCAAGCTGCGCGACCGCTGCCTCGCCGCGAGCGTCGGCTGGCTGAAAGGTTCCGCCGCCGCGGACAGCAGGCTCGTGCAGCGCACGCGCGACGCATTCAAGTCGTGAGCGCCGTCGGGACTGAGTCAGCGCTTTACGCTGCGCGGCGGTTTGTGTTTGCTGCGGTCATGCTCTGCCTCCGCCTGCTTGCTGTCGTTGCCGTCGCGTTGCCACTGTCAGCGCAAGTTCCCCTTCCGAAGGCCAGGCCCATCCCGCTCGTGCAGGCGCTGCCGCAGCCTTACGAACAAGTCTCCTTCCAGCGCGACGGCACCGAGCTGGCGCGGCTGCATTTCGGGCCGGGGCTGAACCGTCCGTTCGTCTTCCCGCTCATCGGTCCCTCGGGCCGCTCGGTCACGCGCATGGGGCATCCGCACGACCCGGTGGGCCACAGCCATCACAACTCGATCTGGGTTTCTCACAACGACGTGAACGGCTGGAGCTTCTGGGCCGATCGCGGGACGAACCAGGGCCGCATCATCGGCCAGCGCCTGGAGAAACTCGACGACAGCGACGTCGGCGCGGCGGCGACGATCTTCAACCACTGGCTGGACAAGAACGGCAAGGTGCTGCTGGAAGAGCGCCGGCGCGTGAGCCTCGAACTGCTGCCGGGCGGCGAGTCGTTGCTCGTGATGGACCTGCGCTTCGAGGCGAAGGGATCGGCAGTCACGTTCGGCAAAACTCCCTTCGGCCTCGTCGGCGTGCGGATGGCGAAGACCGTCGGCATTGCGGACGGCGGCGGCACGATCCGTAACTCCGAGGGCAACGTGGACGAGCAGGGCGACAATGGCTGCTTCTGGAAACGCGCGCGCTGGTGCGATTACTCCGGGCCGATTCTGCCGGGCAAGAACGAGGGCGCGACGCTGCTCGATCATCCGACGAATCCGAACCACCCCACGTTCTTCCACGTTCGCAGCGACGGCTGGATGGGAGCGTCCTTCACGCACGACGCGGCGCGCGTGGTCGAGCCGGGCACGCCGCTGCAACTGCGCTACGCCGTTTACGTCCATGCCGGAGTGCCGGCGCGGGAGAAGTTGCAGAAGCAGTGGGAAGCCTTCGCGAAGACGGAGCTGCCGGACCTGAGCGGGAAGAAGAGGTAGGAGCCAGCGTGCCGGCGACTTGCAGTCGCCGCGTTGACGATCCGGCTGCACAAGACGGCGACTGCAAGTCGCCGGCCCCATCCGTTGCTTGCGCATTCCAGACCCGGCCACCATGTTCCGCGCGTGCGAACCGGTTCACAGCAAGAGCAGCAGGGCAGGCGGGAGGGCGAGCGCCGCCCGATGGCGGTGATTTTCCTCCAGCGCTGGATCATCAACACGCTCGCCGTTCTGGTCGCGACTCATGTCGTCGGCGGCATCCACTACGACACCGTCTCGAGCCTCTTCGTCGCGTCGCTGCTGTTCGGCATCCTCATCACCTTCCTGCGGCCGCTGCTTTTTCTGCTCACGCTGCCGCTCGTGGTGGTCACGCTCGGGTTGTTCGTGCTCTTCATCAATGCGGCGCTGCTCTACCTCGTCGGCTCGCTGGTGAAGGGTTTCCATGTGGACGGATTCTGGCCTGCGTTCTGGGGCGCGCTGGTCATCAGCATCGTGTCGCTGGTGCTCAACACGCTGACCGGCTCGGGCGAAAGCCGCGTGCGCGTGCGACGCCCTGCTCCGGGAAACAAACCCACCGGCGGCGGCGACGGGCCGGTGATTGATGTGTGAGCGCGGCGGAAAGGGGGCGCGCTTGTCCGCCGTGGCGCGGCCGGAGGTTCGCCGACTTAGGGACAGGAGTGTCCCCGTCACGCCAGCAGCAGCCGCTCGATCTCCTCGTAAGTCCGCACGACGTGGCTCGCGTGCGTGAGCTGCTCTGCGGGCAGCGTGTTCGTGATCGCAATCGCCGTCATGCCCGCCGCGCGCGCAGCGGTGACGCCCGCCGCTGAGTCCTCGATTACGCAGCACGTCGCCGGCTCGACTTCGAGCAGCTCCGCCGCGCGCAGGAAGATGTCGGGCGCGGGTTTGCCCTTCGCCACATCCTGCACGCTGACCACGACGGGGAAGAACTGCCGCAGCGACTTCATTGCCAGCACTTCATCAATCACCGGATGCACCGAGCCAGACGCAACCGCGAGCCGGTAGTGCGGCGCGACCTTCGCGACGAGTTCCGGCAGGCCGTCGAAGATGGGCTGCTCGCGGCGGATGATCTCGATGACATGGTTTTGTTTCCATGCGGTAAGCTCGTCCAGCGTCCACTTCGGGTTGTGCATCGCGACGAAGTCCAGCCACAGGGCGCGGTCGGAGCGGCCAAGGTATTGCTCGAAACGGATGCCGTGCGTCTGGCCGTAGCCCATCTGCTCGAACACGTCGAGGAAGGCGCGCTCGTGGCGCGGCTCGCTGTCAATGATGACTCCGTCCATGTCGAAGATGACGGCGGAGAATTTGGGGTCTGGCATCTGGGGGATTGGAGATGGGGAACGGAGCAGGATCAAGATCAGGATTTGGAGCAGGAGGCGGTGGGACGGCAAGCAGTGTTTTCTCCCGCTCGTGATCCTGATCCTAATCCTGCTCCCTGCCGCTCAATGAAACACCGACTCCTTCGGCCGCTCGACGAGGTGGAGCAGATTCCCCTCCGCATCCGCGAAGAACAACACTCGTCCGCCACCGCCCGCCGGCTTGGGCTGCTCGGTGCAGACCACGCCGCGCCGCGCAAGATCCGCCTGCGCAGCCTCGATGGAGTCCACCCGCATCGCGAGGTGCCGCCAACCGGCGACACTATTGTTAGAGGTGTCCTTGACCGAGGCGGTCGCGCCATAGATCTCGATCATCAAGCCGCCACCGAGTTCGAGGAAGAAGGCGGGCGGCGTCTGGCCGTTGTCGAAGCGCAGTTTCGCGCCCAACACGCGCACATACCAGTCCTTGAGGGCAACGGTGTCGCGCGCGGGCAGGCCGATGTGCTCGACGGAGAATTTGAGTTCGCTCATGCCGCGGAGATTTCGGAGGAGCCGGAACGAATGCGCAACCGGAAAACTTCGCTGTGCGCAGCCACAGTCCTGGTCCGAGCAGGTGAGAAAGCGAGAAAGTGCGAGAGCCTTTTGCCCCGCTCACTTTCTCACTTTCCCGCCTTCCCACTTTCCCTCTACGCTCCCGTCCGATGTTCGACCTAGTGAAAGTCCAGTTAGTCGCCACCGCCGAGAAGCTCGCGCAGTTACGGAGGTTTCTTTGACTTGCCCGGCACGCAGAAACGAATAGCGGAGCTGGACTCCGTGATGGCGCAGGAGTCGTTCTGGAACAACCGCGAGCAGGCGCAAAAGGCCATTGATGAGGCGAATGGCCTCCGCAAGAAGCTCGACCCACTCCTCGCCGCCGAGAAGCAGCTCGAAGACTCCCGCATGATGGTCGAACTGGGCGAGGCCGAACCCCTCGATGCGCAGTCGCTCGTCCTCCGCGAGCTCACGCGCGACCTGGACAAGTTCGTCAAGGAACTCGACGCGCTGGAACTGAGCTTTCTTCTCAAAGGCCCGCACGACAAGAACGGCTGCATTCTCTCCATCAACGCCGGCGCGGGCGGCACCGAGGCGCAGGACTGGGCGAACATGCTGCTCCGCATGTATCAGCGCTGGGCCGAACTGCGCGGCTGGAAGGTGGAAGTCACTGACATTCTTCAGGGCGAAGTCGCCGGGGTGAAGAGTGCGACGATGACCATCGAGGGCGAAAACGCCTACGGCTTCGCCAAGGCCGAGCGCGGCGTCCATCGGCTCGTCCGCATCTCGCCCTTCGACTCGAACGGCCGCCGCCACACCAGCTTCGCCAGCGTGGACGTCATCGCGGAGATTGAGGAGGCGGGCGACATCGTCGTCAACCCGATTGACCTGAAGACCGACACCTTCCGTTCCGGCGGCAAGGGCGGGCAGAACGTGAACAAGGTCGAGACCGCCGTCCGCATCACGCACATGCCCACGGGCATCGTCGTCGCGTCCCAAGGCCAGCGCTCACAGCACCAGAACCGCGCGACGTGCATGAAGATGCTGCTGGCCAAGCTCTACGCGCTCCGCGAGGACCAGCAGAAATCCGAAATGGAGCGCTTCTACGGCGAGAAGGGCGCGATTGGCTTCGGCCAGCAGATTCGCAGCTACGTCTTCCAACCCTACCGCATGGTGAAGGATCTCCGCACCGGCGTGCAGACCAGCAACGTGCAGGCCGTGATGGACGGCGCGCTCGACGACTACGTGAATGCCTGGCTCCGCGCCGGCTGCCCGGCGAAGCGGATGCAGGGCGTGCAGGATGAGGGGGAGTAGAAAGTATTTAGTGATTAGTAATTAGTCCGCGCTGGCACCGGACGCGTCCCCTCGCTACTAATCACTAACTACTAATCACTAATTACTAATCTCCTTGTCCATCCTCGACACCATCGTCGCCCAGAAGGGGCTCGAAATCGCCAGGCTCCCGAACGAGCCGGTGACAGCCGCTGAGTTGCGTGCGGCGTTGAAGCAGCGTGGCCTCCGCGACTTCTTCGGTGCCCTCCGCCAGCCAAGGCGCGGCGACATCGCGCTCATCGCTGAGGTGAAGAAAGCCTCGCCGTCCAAGGGCGTCATCCGCGCGGACTTCGACCCGGTGAAGATTGCCTTGGAGTATCAGGCCGTCGGCGCGAGTTGCCTCTCCGTGCTGACGGACGAGAAGTTCTTCCAAGGCTCGCTGGACTACCTCGCCGCCATCCGCGCCGCCGTGGACCTGCCGCTGCTGCGCAAGGACTTCATCATTGATGCCCGCCAAATCCGCGAGGCCGTCCAGTGGGGCGCGGACGCCATCCTGCTCATCGTCGCGATTCTCGATGACCGTCAGCTCCGCGAGTTCCACCAACTCGCCACCGAGGTCGGGCTGGCCACGCTGGTGGAAGTGCATGACGAGGCCGAGTTGGAGCGCGCCCTCGCCGCCGGCGCGACCCTCATCGGTGTGAATAACCGCGACTTGAAATCCTTCACCGTGGACATGGCCACCACCGAGCGCATCGCCACGCGGCTCTTCTCCGGCCTCGGCACCCACCACGCCGCATTGCTCGTCGCTGAGAGTGGCATCCACACGCGCGCAGACGTGCTGCGTCTGAAGCGTGCGGGCGCGCGCGCCATCCTCGTGGGCGAGTCGCTCATGCGCGAAGCCGACCTCGCGGCCAAAGCGCGGGAGTTGTTAGGCGGCTGAGTTTCCCCTACGCTCGTGCCATGAAACAGCCCTTGCGCGTCCTCGTGGTCGAGGATTCCGAGTTCGACGCCAAGATGCTGGTCCGCTTGCTCGACCGGGGCGGCTACGCGACGACCTACGAGCGCGTCCAGACCGCCGACGACATGGCGCGCGCGCTTTCGGACAAGCAGTGGGACCTCGTCCTCTCCGACTACAACCTTCCTGGCTTCAACGCCACGCTCGCGCTCCAGCTCCTTCAGGCAACGAAGCTCGACCTCCCGTTCATCATCGTCTCCGGTGGCATCGGCGAGGATATCGCGGTCGCCGCGATGAAGTCCGGCGCGAACGACTATCTGATGAAGGGTAACCTGGCGCGCCTCGTGCCGGCGGTGGAGCGCGAGTTGCGCGACGCCGCCGTCCGCAAGGGCCGCCACAAGGCCGAGGCCGAGGTCCGCGAGAGCGAGCAGCGCTACCGCCTGCTTTGGGAAACCGCCACCGACGCCATCCTGCTGATGAACACGAAGAGCGACATCCTCTTCGCGAACCCAGCGGTCCAAGGCATCTTCGGCTACGCACCGACTGAGCTGGTCGGGAAAAACTTCGCCGTGCTCCTGCCGGAGAAACTTCGCGCGACCTCGGACACGACGTTCCAAAAGCAAGGCCACGTCGTCACCACCGCGCAGCGCCGCACGCTGGAAACCGCCGGCCTCAAGAAGGACGGCTCCGAAGTCCTGCTCGAACTCGCGTTCAACGACATTGAGCTGGGTGGCCAGCGGCTCTTC
This sequence comes from Verrucomicrobiales bacterium, assembly GCA_005791875.1. Classification (GTDB taxonomy): domain Bacteria; phylum Verrucomicrobiota; class Verrucomicrobiia; order Limisphaerales; family SXTU01; genus SXTU01. Next base: position 17,730 of record SXTU01000249.1, on the reverse strand, counting down.
GTCGCCTTCATCCGCGACATCACCGAGCGCGAGCGCAACCGCCGCGAGTTGCTGGAGCACGCCGAGCAGTTCCGCGTCGCGCGCGAGATTCAGCAGCATCTGTTTCCGAAAGCACCGCCGAACTTGCCGGGCTTCGACATCGCGGGCGCGTCCTTCCCGGCGGCGGCGGCGGGCGGAGACTACTTCGACTTCATCCCGATGGCCGACAATGGCCTCGGCCTCGTGGTCGGCGATGTGACCGGACATGGCATTGGTCCCGCGCTGCTGATGGCCGAGACGCGCGCCTACGTGCGCATCGCCGCGCTGAACCGCGCCGACCCTAGCGAAGTGCTCACCCGCACGAACCTCGCGCTGGCTGAAGACATCGGGGACGAACGCTTCGTCACGCTCTTCCTGGGCAGGCTGGACGCCGCGCACCGCCGCCTCACCTACGTCAGCGCTGGCCATCCGCCCGGCTACCTGCTCGCCCCCGATGGCAGCGTGCGGATGGAACTCCGCCGCACTGGCGTCCCGCTCGGCATGCGACCTAACACGGAATACCGCGATGCCCCGTCCATCACACTGCAACCGGGCGAAATCGCGCTGCTGCTCACCGACGGCATCGAGGAGGCGATGGGCCCGGACGACGAAATGTTTGGCACCGACCGGATGCTCAGCGTGCTGCGAGCCAACCGCGACAGGAGCGCCACGCAAATCGTGGACGCGCTCTACCTCGCCGTCCGCGACTTTTGCAAAGGCACCGAGCAGGAGGACGACGTGACGGCGATTGTGGTGAAGGTGCTTTGAGCGCCGGCATTTTTAGCCACGGATGAAATACGGCCAGCACACGGAAAACTACAGCCTTTGCCCTTCCCGCCCTCCGTGTTCAATCCGTGCTTCATCCGTGGCTGAATTGCGTTTCGTGCCATGACCCACTTCACCCAACAGCTCTCCCGCCACGGACTCACGTTGCGCCGCGCCCCGCTGCACACGCTCCAAGTCAACGTCGGGCGCAAGTGCAACCAGACGTGCCGCCACTGCCATGTGGACGCCGCGCCGTGGCGCACGGAGATGATGGACTTGCCCACCGCCCAGCGCGTCGCCGAGTGGATTCGCGCGCACCGGCCTGCCGTCGTGGACCTCACCGGGGGCGCACCGGAGTTGAGCGAGCACTTCCGCTTCCTCGTCGAGACCGCGCGCGCGTGCGGCTGCCAAGTCATTGACCGCAACAACCTCACCATCATCGAGACCGAGTCCTTCGGCTGGCTGCCGGAGTTTCTCGCGGCGAACGAAGTGGAAGTCATCGCCTCGCTGCCGTGCTACTTGGAGGAGAACGTGAACGCGCAGCGCGGCGACGGCGTGTTTGAGAAGAGCATCCGCGCCCTGCGCAAGCTCAACGCGGTCGGCTACGGCATACGCCTGCCGCTGAACTTGGTTTACAACCCGCTCGGCCCGACGCTCCCGCCGCCACAAGCCAAGTTGGAGGCCGATTACAAAACCGAGCTTCGCGCCCGCTTTGGCATCGAGTTCACCGGCCTGTTCACGATTACGAACCAGCCCATCGCGCGCTTCGCGGAGGACTTGCGCACGCGCGGCGAGTGGGACGCCTACTTGGAGTTGCTCGCCAGCGCTTTCAACCCCGCGACGATCAGCGGCCTCATGTGCCGGAGCACGTTGAGCGTCGGTTGGCGCGGCGAACTCTACGACTGCGACTTTAACCAGATGCTCGGGATGCAGCTGCGAAACAGCCAACCGATCTTCCTCTGGGACGTGACGCCCGGCGCGCTCGCAGATCGGGAAATTCTCACGAGCGACCACTGCCTGGCCTGCACGGCGGGCGCGGGCAGCAGTTGCGGCGGCGTGCTGGCGTAGTCGCAGGCTTCAGCCTGCGACTACGCCCGCGTGTCGTAGTTCAGCAGCGCGGTGCGGAGGCGGGACTCGATGGCGTGCCGACGGTGGGGCAAGATGAGCTTCTCGCCGGTCTGCTCGGTCACGTAGAAGCTGTCCGTTGCTGCGCCTTTCTCGGTGCTGATTTTCGCCACAGAGATGTCGAGGTTAAGTTCGCTCAACGTCTGCGACAGTGTGTAGAGCAGGCCCACGCGGTCCTCCGCCTGGACGTCAATCACGGTGCAGCGCTCGGAGGTCGCGTTGTCGAAGACTATTTCCGTCGCGATGCGTTCGCCTTCGAGCGACTGGTAAAGCGGGTTCGCTACTTTTTGCTTTGCGATGAGAGGGTCGAAGTCCACGTGGCCGATGAGTGACTTGCTGAGTAACTGGTTGAACTGCTCCTTCTCCTCCTGCGCAGCAAGGACGCCAGTGCGCCCGCTGGTCACGTGGAACGTGTCCAGCACGACACGGTCGGTGCGCGTGAAAATCTGCGCGCTGAGGATGTTCAGCCCTGCGCTGGTGAACGAGCCGGCGAGTTTTCCGAACAGGCCTGCGCGGTCCCAAGTGCAGACCGTCACGCGCGAGCAACCGCGGTCCGGCTCGTCCTTCCACTCGATGGCGGGCGCAAGCGAGACGTCCGGATCGTTGCTGAGAAGGCTGCGCATGAAGCGGTTCGTGAGCGCGAGGTCGGCGACGATTTCCGGCGCGGCGTGGATGAGGAAGTAGCGCGGCGGCAAGGTGCCGAAGTGGGCTTGCGCCTCGCCCAGTTGAACCGCACGGGGGAGCAGGCGCACGACTTCGGCGAGGAGAAGTTTGCGCTGCTTTTCCTCCGCGCGGAGGAAGACGGTCGCGCCGGTCAGTTCAGCAAATGTCTTGTGGTAGAGGGTCCAGAGCAGCGTGTCCTTGAAGCCGTTCCAGAGCTTGTCACTCGTGCCCAACGAGTCCGCCAGCGTGTGGAGCGTGAGCTTGTTCAAGTTCTCCGGCGTCTCCACGAGCGCGGCGAAGTAGCGGACCACGGCCGGGTCGTCGAGGTCGCGGCGCTGGGAAATTTGAACGATGGCGAGGTGATGCTCGACGAGCAGGCGCAGGATGTGCGTCGTGGAGCCGTCGAGCTGAAGTCGGCGTGCGACGCGCCCGGCCATGCGCGCGCTGTCCAGCTCGTGCTGGCCGCTGTGCATGGATTTTCCTGCGTCGTGCAGGAGCAGCGCGAGGTAGAGGACGAAGGGACGCTCGATTTTCTGGAACACCTCCTGATACGGCGCGGCGTTCGGGACGCGCCCGCCCCAGATGTCATCGAGCCGCTGGAGGCACATTAGCGTGTGCTCGTCGGCGGTGTAGAGGTGGAAGAACTCGTGCTGAACGAGGCAGGTGAGTTTGCCGAACTCGGGGAGATATTTGCCGAGAAAATCCACCTCGTGCATGGCACGAAGAGCGGGGGCGACGTTGCCGCGCTGGCCGAGAATTTCGCGGAAGCTCTCGTGGACGTGGTCGTTCTTGAGAAAAGCCGAGTCGACGAGCCGCAGTTCGTTGCGGAGAAGTTGCGCGGTGTCGGGATGCAGTTTCGCGCCGCGCTGCTGCGCGTAGAGAAACACGCGCATGAGGCGACACGGGTCGTCGCGAAAAACGCGTGGCGAGGTGTGCAGAAGCTCGCCCTCCACGAGGCGGAAGCCGTCCACCTCGGGAGCGGGTTGCTTGCGGCGACCGGGCAGGAGCTTGGAGAGGAAGGGCATCCGCACGGGCTTAGGCAGCAGCGCGAGGCGGCGCTCCACCGTGCGCGTAATCATGTCGATCGAGCGCGCGTGCAGGTAGTAGTCGCGCATGAATTGCTCGAGCCGGCGAGCGGGCGAGCGGTCGGTATAGCCGAGGCTGTGCGCGACGGCGGGCTGGACGCTTTTGGTGAGCACGTCGCCGGCGCGGTTGGTGTGGTAGTGAAGCTCGTTGCGCGAACGCAGGAGGAAGTCGTAGGCGGCGTCGAGTTGCCGGCGCTCGGCGTCGCTGATGAATCCCTTCGCCTTCAAGTCGGTGAGATTGCGCGGGCGGTCTTTGGTGAAGAACGCCATCCACAGAAGGTTCTGGTAATCGCGCAAGCCACCGCAGCCGTTCTTGATGTTCGGTTCCTGCATGAGCGCCGTGTTGCCGAACTTCTGCCGGCGCGTCTCTTGGTCCGCGAGGCGCGCCGCGATGTAAGCCTCCTCATGGCCGCGCACGCAGCGGGCGAGCACGACTGCCTGCATCTCGTTAAACAACGCCTCATCCCCGCAGAGCAGTCGCGCCTCGATGAGCGATGTCTTGGACTGGATGTTCTCGTTCGCCGCCGACACGCAGTCGTCAATCGTGCGGACGGAGTAGCCCACTTTCAGCCCGAGGTCGAAGAGCGTGTAGAGCAGCCCGTCCGGCTCGGTGAGCAGCTTGATGAAGGGATGCACGCGCCCGCGCGCGGCGGCGGCGGTGTCGCCGCTGTGCAGCAGGAGAATGTCAATGTCGCTTTGCGGGTTCAGCTCGCCGCGACCGTAGCCGCCGATGGCGATGAGCGCGTAGCGCGGCAGGCTGCGGCGGGTTTCCTCCGGCAGCGTGTTGACGAGAGCGGCAAGGATGTGGCGGTGCAACGCGTCGAGCACGACCGTGCGCGCGTCGCAAACCTCGCGCCCGCCGCCGCCGGCGCGATGCAGCATCTTGAGGCGCGCGGTCTCGATCTTGAGGAACTGCTTGAATCGCGGCAGCTCGCGCGCTGGCAGGCGGCCAGGCGGCAGCGTGAGGCGCTTGAGGGCGCTTGCTTGAATTTTCTCCGCGAGACTCGGCACAGGTTGGCGGACGATAGGGAAACACCTTCAAAAGGCAAGCGGGCCACCGGGCGCGTGGACATGCCCGAAGCCTTGCTTCCCTTGAAGCACGGGAGGGCAACGGCGGTCTGATTCCGCAACGTCCATGACCAGCACTGCCTGCAACTCCCGCCGCCACTTCCTGGCGCAGTCCGGCTTCGGCCTCGGCTCCGTCGCGCTCGCGTGCCTGCTGAAGCAGGACAACCTGCTCGCCAGCCCGCCCAAGCCCGACCTCGACCCGAAGAGCTTCGACCTGCTGCCGAGGCGTCCGCACTTCGAACCGCGCGCGAAGGCGATGATTTCCATGTTCATGCAGGGCGGGCCGAGCCACATGGATTTGTTCGACCCCAAGCCCGCGCTCGACAAGCTGGACGGCCAGAAGTTCCCCGGCGAAATCAAGTTCGACAACGCCGCGCAGGCAAGCCCGAAGGTCCTCGCCAGCCCGTGGAAGTTCCAGAAGCACGGCCAGTGCGGCACCGAGGTCAGCGAGCTGCTGCCGCACTTCGCCGGCATCGTGGACGATGTCTGCCTGCTGCGCGGCATGCACACGGGCGTGAACAACCACGGCCAGTCCATCTACGCGTTGCAGAACGGCCGCGTGCTCGGCGGCCGCCCCACGCTCGGGAGCTGGCTTACTTACGCGCTGGGTTCGGAGACGAGCAACCTCCCGGCGTTCATGGCGCTCACCGACCCGCGCGGGCTGCCGGTGCTGGGCGTGGCGAACTGGGAAAACGGCTGGCTGCCCTCGCTCTTCCAAGGCACCGCCGTCCGCTCCAAAGAGCCGCGCATTCCAAACCTCGACCCGCCTCCGCACCTGCGCGGCACGGCCCAGGAGAACTACCTTTCCTTCCTCGACAAGCTAAACGCGCAGCATCTCCGCGAGCATCCGGGCGAGACCGATTTGCAGGCGCGCATCGCGAGCTACGAGCTGGCCGCGAAGATGCAGACCGCCGCAAAGGAGGCGATGGACATCACCGGCGAGAGCGCGGCGACCAAGGCGCTCTACGGCATTGATGTGCCGGCGACGGCGGAGTTCGGCACACGCTGCCTGATCGCGCGGCGGCTGGTGGAGCGAGGCGTGCGCTTCGTGCAGCTCTACACCGGCAACCAAACTTGGGACCACCATGGCAGCATCCGCACCGGCCTGCCGGCGGCCTGCAAATACATTGATAAAGGTTCTGCCGGCCTCGTTACCGACCTCAAGGCGCGCGGACTGCTCGACTCAACGGTAGTCCACTGGGGCGGCGAGATGGGGCGCCTGCCGGTCATCCAGAACGACACCGGCCCGGCGAAGGTGGGTCGCGACCACAACACCTACGGCTTCTCGATGTGGGTCGCTGGCGGCGGCTTCAAGAACGGCATCACCTATGGCGAGACGGACGAATTCGGCCACCACGCGGTGAAGGACATCGTGAACCACTACGATTACCACGCCACGCTATTGAACCTCTTCGGCCTCGACTACAAGCAGCTCGTCTTCAAGCGCAATGGCACTGAGATGTCCCTCGTGGACGGCCAAAACGCGCGGCTCGTGGGCGAGATTCTGCGGGGATAGTTGTGACAGGCAGGGGGGGGGAGTTTCCCGTGGTCGGAATGAGCTCCAAAAGGCTCTTCCCTATTTACTAATCACTCCTCACTAATCACTTTCCCCGCTGTGCCGCTGCCGCCGCTCATCGAGATCATCCCGCTCACGTCCCCCGTGCGCGCGGAAATCACCGTGCCCGGCTCCAAGAGCATCACCAACCGCGCCCTCATCCTCGCCGCGCTGGCCGACGGGCGCACCACGTTGCGTGGCGCGCTCTGGAGCGAGGACACGCAGGTGATGACCGACTGCCTCCGCGCGCTCGGCTTCATCGTGGACGTGCAGCCCGACCCCGCCGAGTCCGCGAACCGCACCATCACCGTGGACGGCCTCGGTGGACGTCTCCCGCGTGCGGGCACGGCAGCGCAACCGCTGGAACTCTTCGTCGGCAACGCGGGCACGGCGGCGCGCTTCCTCGCCGCGATGGTCTGCCTCGGCGACGGCGTGTATCGCCTCAGCGGCGTGCCCCGGATGCACGAGCGCCCGCAAGCCGCGCTCTTCGCCGCGTTGCGCGAGCTGGGCTACCGCGTGGAGAGCGAGCGCGCTGACGACAAGCTGCCCGCGCGCATCTTCGGTGAAATCAAAAATCAAAAATCAAAAATCAAAAATTGCCGGGTCAGCGTCACGGAAAGCTCGCAGTTCGCCTCCGCACTCTTGCTCGCCGGTGGCGTGGGCGGGTGGCAGGTGGAAATCACCGGTGCGAACGAGGACGAGACGCCCTACGTGGACATGACCCGCGAGCTGGTGAAGGTCTTCCCGGCCAAGGGCGGTGACTTTCAAATCGAGCCGGACGCGTCGAGCGGGAGTTATTTTTGGGCGGCGGGCTTGGTGTTGTCGCTCGTGCCACATTGTCTTGATGGGCGCTTCGCCATAGGTCTCGGCACGGGCACCACAGTCACAGTTGCGGATTGGCCAAATGCAGCTTGGCAGATTGACGCACGGTTTCCGGAACACATCCCACTATTGGCAGCCCACCATTCGCAGACCTCGGACGAGATGATCGCAGCGGTGAAGGAGGCTGCAGAACTGTATGGTAAGGGCTGGCGCGAACGAGTGGAGCGGGAGCAGCACGAATGGCAGGAGCAGCACGACGCTCAGAACGGTGTTAAAGCGATTTCACGGATTGGCGACCTAGGTGACAGCATCATGACCGCGATAGTCACTGCTTCACTAGGGAGTGAACGTATCCGCTTCACCGACCTTGGCCGTCTGCGTGTGCAGGAATGCGAGCGCGTCGTCGCGTTGCGGACGGAGTTGACCAAGTGCGGCGCTAAGGTCATCGAGGAGGGCGACACGCTCACGGTTTTCCCCTCTGCGCTCCACGGAGCGGAAATCGAAACCTACGACGACCATCGCATGGCGATGTGTTTCGCGGTTCTCGGCTTGAAAGTGCGCGGCATCAAAATCAAGAATCCCGCCTGCGTGAAGAAGACCTTTCCCAACTTTTTCCAGAAGCTCGCCACCCCGCCCCCCCACGGCCTCGGTGCTGAAATCCGCGACGCCGCCACCGGGCGAAATCTCGCAGTGGAGGAGCTTTTTGCTGACTGATTCGGCGTTAAAATCCCATGCCCCACACCAAACCCTACGTCATCGCCATTGACGGGCCCAGCGCCAGCGGCAAGGGCGTCACCTCCCGTCGCCTCGCGCAGATGCTCGGCCTGCTCACCGTGGATACCGGCGCGATGTATCGCACGCTCGCGTGGCATTGCCTCCGCATGAAGGTGGATGTGAACGACGACAAGAAGGTCGCCGCGCTCTGCCGGAAGTGGAAGACCTCGCTCGTCGTTGCCGATGCCCATGTGCGCCTGCTGGTGGACGGCTATTATCCCGCGCAGGAAATCCGCACCTCCGAGGCCAGCGCCGCCGTCGCGCACGTCGCGCAGATTCGGTTCGTCCGCGACTGGATGAAGGCGAAGCAGCGCGAGTGCCTCCAGTTCGGCAGCCTCGTCATGGAGGGCCGCGACATCGGCTCGAACATCTTCCCGGAGACCGACTACAAGTTCTTCCTCGATGCCAGCCCCGAGGTCCGCAAGACCCGCCGCGAACGCGATGGCGTGAAGGAGGATGTCCACGCGCGCGACAAGCGCGACAGCCAGCGCGCCCACTCGCCGCTGATGCCTTCGCTCGGTGCGATGATCATAGACAACTCGCACCAGGTCGTGCAGCAGACGTGCGACATCATGGTCGAGGAAATCAACCAGCGGCGGAAGGCGAACGGCCTGAAGCCGCTCAAACCAGTGGCGTGAGTGGAATGACCAATGGCCAATTCCCAATGCCCAAAAAACGCCCAATGACGCAATGCCCAGGCGGTGCGCTGGTGCGTTGGGCGGCTTGGTCATTCGGGCTTGGTCATTCATTGGTCATTGGACATTGGGCCTTGGACATTTTCCCCCAGTGAAGCCCGTCTATCGCGTCACCTGGCTGGCCGCACGCGCCTACTTCGCGCTCTGGCACCGGTGGCACGTCTTGAATCCCGAGCGCGTCCCGCTCACCGGCCCCGTCATCCTCGCGGCGAATCACGCCAGCTACCTCGACCCTCCGCTCATCGGCAGTGGCGTCCCTCGCCCGATCAACTACCTCGCCCGCGACACGCTCTTCCGGTTCCCCGGCTTCGGCTGGTATTTGCGCCAGCTCAACGTCGTGCCCGTGGACCGCGATGGCGGCGGCGCGGCGGGCTTGAAGGGCATCCTCGACCGCCTGCTCAACGGCGGCGCGGTCATCCTCTTCCCCGAAGGCACGCGCACGAGCGACGGCCAGTTGCAGCCCGCCCGCGCCGGGATCGGCCTCACCGTCATCAAGTCCGACGCGCCAGTGGTGCCCGTGCGCGTCTTCGGCACCTTCGAGGCGTGGAGCCGGCACCAGAAAATCCCCCGCCCGCGTCGCGTGGTGGTGAAGTATGGGGTGCCAATGGATTTCAAGGCGCTGCGCGAGGAGGCCAAGACCTGCCCCAAGCCGCGATTGAAGGTGATCTACCAGGAAATCGCCGACCAGCTCATGGCCGTGATCGCGAAGCTGGAGCCGGCGGCGGATGCGAAGTAGCGGGGACACTCCTGTCCCCGTTCAGGAATCCCGACGCAGCCGCCCACAGCGGACAAGAGTGTCCGCCTTACGTCCGCGCCGAACAGCCGCCTTGCCCCTCGCGTCGAACGCCGGTATCACGACACCGCACCCGTCGCACGTTATGCGTTTGCTCACCTTCGCCGCCCTCACTCTCGCCGTCTCCCTTCATGCCGCAGATGCGCCTCCCGACCCGCGCTTCACCCCCGAGATGGCCGAGTTCGTGAAGCGCTTCAAGGGCGGCGGGATGCTCCAGGACGGCTCCGCGAAGCCCACGCCCGCCGAGTCGCTCGCGCAATTTCAAGTCGCCCCCGGCCTCCGCTGGGACCTCGCCGCGACGGAGCCGATGGTCCGCCAACCGCTCAACATCCACTTCGATGACCGCGGCCGGATGTGGGTCGTGCAGTATCTCCAATACCCGTTTCCCGCCGGCCTCAAGGTCACGAAGTATGACCAATACCTCCGCGCCATTTACGACAAAGTTCCTCCTGCTCCGCCTAACCACATCAAAGGCAAAGACCGCATCACCATCCTCGAAGACACCAACGGCGACGGCACTTTCGACAAGGCCAAGGACTTCGTCAGCGACCTGAACATCGCGCGCAGCGTCGTCACCGGACGCGGCGGCGTGTGGATTTTGAATCCGCCTTACCTGCTCTTCTACCCGGACAAAAACCGCGACGACATCCCCGACGGCCCGCCCGAGGTGAAGCTCGCCGGCTTCGGCCTCGAAGACACGCACAGCGGCGCGAACTCGCTCGCGTGGGGGCCGGACGGCTGGCTCTACGGCGCGCACGGCAGCACCTGCACGGCGGACATCAAGGGCGTGAAGTTCCTCGGCCAGGCCATCTGGCGTTACCATCCCGTGAGTGGCGACTTCGAGGTCTTCGCCGAGGGCGGCGGCAACACCTTCTCCGTCGAGTTCGATGCGCAGGGCCGCGTCTTCTCCGGCTCGAACTACGGCCAGACGCGCGGCCTGCACTACGCCCAGGGCGCGCTCTACATCAAGGGCTGGTCCAAGCACGGCCCCGCGATGAGTCCGTATCGCTTCGGGTGGTTCGAGCACATGGCGCACAAGGGCTACGAGCCGCGCTTCCCGCAGGCGATGCTCTACTACGAGGGCGGCGCCATCCCGCAATACGAGGGCCACATCGTGGTCGGCATGGCGCTCACCAGCCGCGTGATGGCAAGCAAGGTCGCGCGCGACACGTCGAGCTTCCAGACCGCCGACATCGAGACGAGCGTGCTCTCCAGCAACCGCTGGTTCCGCCCCGTGGACATGAAGACCGGCCCCGACGGCGCGATTTACTTCGCCGACTGGTGCGACAGCCGCCTCAGCCACCTTGACCCGCGCGACACGTGGGACAAGGAATCCGGCCGCATCTACCGGCTCTCCGCGACGGGCGCGAAAGTTGGTTGGGCAAAAATGGATTTCACCAAGCTCTCCGGCGACGAACTCATCAAGCTCCTCGCGCACCCGAACAAGTGGCATCGCCAGACCGCGCTGCGCGTGCTGTGGGATCGCGGCGATAAATCGCTCCTTCCGAAGTTGAAGCAACTTGCGCTCGCAACTTCTTCTCCCTCGCCCCCATCGGGGGAGAGGGCCGGGGTGAGGGGGCACGACAACCAGTTGGCCTTGGAAGCATTCTGGGCCGTGAACGCCAGCGGCGGCTTCGACGACGCCTTCGCCCTGCAAACCCTCAAGCACTCAAATGCAATGGTCCGCTACTGGACCATCCGCCTCCTCGGCGACCGCAAACGCGTCACGCCGCAGCAGCAAGCCGTGCTGTTGGCCACCGCGAAGTCCGAACCCGCCGCCGAAGTCCGCGTCCAACTCGCCAGCACCGTCACGCGCCTGCCCGGCAAGGACGCCCTGCCCATCACGCGCGAGCTGCTCCTCCGCAGCGAGGACGTGACCGACAAACACGTTCCCCTCCTGCTTTGGTGGGCCGTCGAGAGCAAGTGCGCCACTGACCGCGACGCCATTCTCCGCATGTTGGAAGACAGCACCTTCTGGCACGCGCCCATCGTGCAGCGCTTCATCATCGCGCGACTCGGCCAACGCTTCACCGCCGAGCGCACCGACGCGAACCTCGAAACCGCCGCCAAGCTCTTCGCCCTCGCGCCCAGCCCCGCCGACGCCGACGAACTCATCAAGGGCATGGAAGCCGGCCTGCAAGGCGACCCTGTGAAATCCGTCCCGCCCGCGCTCGCGAAGAAGGTCGCCGACCTCTGGGCCAGCCGCCCGCCCACGCCCACGCTCATCAGCTTCGCCGTCCGACTCGGCCACGCGCCCGCCGCGCAAGCCGCGCTCGCCCGCATCAGCGACGCAAAAGTCCCCGAGGCCGACCGCCGCAAGACCACTACCCTCCTTGCCGAGCGCCGCGTGGACGTCGCCGTGCCCACCTTCCTCAAGCTCCTTCGCTTCGAGAAGAGCGACGCGCTCCGCCTCGACTTGATCAACGCCCTCCAGCGCTTCGCCTCGCCGGACATCGCGCGCGAGTTGCTCGACCTTTACCCTGGCTTCAGCGCCAAGCTCCGCGACACCGCCCAAGCCGCGCTCGCCAGCCGCCCCGATTGGTCCCGCCGCCTCCTCGCCGCCGTGGACGAGGGTCAGCTCAAGAAGGAGCAAATCTCCATCGCCAACCTCCTCGCCATCACCGCGTTCAAGGACGCCACCAGCGATGCACTCATCAAGAAGCACTGGGGCCGGCTCACCAAGAGCAGCGAGGAGAAGGAAGCCCAAATCGCGAAGGTGCGGAAGCTCCTCGCCGGCGCGAAAGGCGACGTGAAGGCCGGCCACGAAATCTTCAAGCAGGCCTGTGCCGTCTGCCACACGCTCAACAAGGAGGGCGGTAAAATCGGCCCCGACCTCACCGGCTATGAGCGCGACAACCTCGACTTCATCCTTCCTGCCATCGTGGACCCCAGCCTCGCGATCCGGGAGGAGTTCATCGGGTTCAACATCGAGACCCACGACGGACAGGCGTTTGGCGGCCTCATCACGGAAATCAACGGCCAGCATGTCGTGGTGCTGGACATTGCCGGCAACAAGCACTCGCTGGCCCGCACCGACGTGAAGACCATGCAAGCTAGCCACATCTCCCTCATGCCCGAGGGCCTCCTCGACGCCTTGAGTGAGCAGCAGGTGAAAGACCTCTTCGCCTACTTCATGTCCGGCGCAATACCGGGTAAGAAATGAATCGCCGTGAATTCACTCGCAGGGTCGCAGGCGCGACGGCGGCAACGGCCATTTCGTTGTCTAAGTCTCAAGGTGCGACAAAGAACCCCGCCAAGCGCAAGCGCGTCGCGCTCATCACCACCATCGTCCGCAAGTTCTCGCACGGGCAGCACTTCGTTGACCGTTTGCTCGAAGGCTACGGCTGGCACGGCGAACACCACACGTCGCCGCTCGAACTGGTTTCGCTCTACGTCGAGCAGTTCCCCAAGACCGACACGAGCCGCGAGCGCAGCCACCGCCACGGCGTGCGGCTTTGCCCGACCATCGCCGAGGCGCTCACGCTCGGCACGTCGCGGCTCGCGGTGGACGGTGTGCTCATCATCGGCGAGCACGGCGATTACCCGCGCGACGCGAAGGGCCAACCGCTCTACCCGCGCTTCCGCTTCTTCAAGGACGTGGTGAAAACCTTCGAGCGCACGAACCAATCCGTGCCCGTGTTTCAGGACAAGCACTTCGCGATGGACTGGCGCGAGGCGCAGGAAACTTACCGCGACGCGCAACGCCTCGGGTTCCCGCTCATGGCCGGCTCGTCACTCCCGGTCACGTGGCGCATTCCCGCGATTGAGATTCCCCTCGGCACGCCGCTCGTCGAGAGCGTGGGCGTGGGCTATGGGCATCACGGCTACTACGACATCCACACCATCGAGACCGCGCAGTGCATGAGTGAGCGGCGGGCGGGCGGCGAAGTCGGCGTGAAGTCCGTGCAAGCCTTCAAGAACGAGGCCGTGTGGCGCTTGCTCGGCGAACGCGAGTCCACGCGCAAGCTCTGCCTCGCCGCACTTAATCGCAGCCAGACACTCAAGGCCGCGCCGGGCTACACCTTCGTCGAGCCGAGCGTCGAACATCTCAAGCGCGTCAGCCCCTTCGCGGTCGCCTACGTCTTCGAGCATCTCGACGGCTTCCGCACGACGATCTTCCACTTCAACGGCACGGGCACCGCGTTCAGCCGCGACACCGCCGCGCTGAACGACTTCACCTACGCCGGCCTCACGCAGCGCGGCGACGTGCTCTCCACGCTGATGTTCCTGCCGATGCCGCCGACCATGTCCACGCTGGCGAACTTCTTCAGCCCGCTGGTGAACCACATCGAGCGCATGGTCCTGACCGGCCAGCCGTCGTGGCCCATCGAACGTAACTACCTGACTACCGGCATGACGCTTTTCGCCGTGGACTCGCTCTTCGCCGACGGCGCGAAGCTGGAAACGGCCGACCTGCGCATCCGCTACCAGCCCACGCCGGGGCCGCACTTTTGGACTGGTTGAAATGAAACCGCTCCGCCAAATCGCCTTCGTCCTCGAAGACTTCGCGCTGCAAACGCCCGCGCAACAGCTCCTCGACCGCTTCCTGCTTGGCTACCGACGTGCCGGCGGCTTTCACAAACTCGACGGCGTTCGCGTCTCTGTCTCCCTCGCCCCCATCGGGGGAGAGGGCGGGGTGAGGGGGCCTCGTGCGGACAACGGCAACGCCCTGCTGCAACAGCGCATCACCGACTCCGGCCTCCAGTCCTTCGGCGATGTCCCTACCGCTGTGCGCGATGCCGATGCCATCGTCATCGTGCCGCGTGCAGACGCCGCCATTCCTTCTGAAGCCCAGCTCACCACCGCGCTGACGCACGCCAAGCGTGGCGCATTATCCTTCGTCTTCGGCGCACTCGCCACGAACCTCGCCACCGCGCACACCTTCTCCACGCTCGCCGCTGCACGACAAGTCACGCTCGCCTCCGGCACCACGCTGCCCGTCACGTGGCGGCTACCGCAGATGGATTTGCCGTCGCAGGCGCGTGTGGCCGAAGCGCTCATCGTCGTGCAAGGAGCTTCGCCGCTCGCCGAACTGCACGCGCTCGACGGCTTGCTGCCCGTCCTCGAACGGCGCGCCAGTGGTGAGCGCGGCGTGCGGCAGGTGAAGTTTCTCTCCGGCCGAGAACCCTGGCGCGCGGGCGACCGCCGCGAGTGGTCGTGGCCGCTGCTCTCCGCCGCGCTCTCGCGCTCCGACTCACCGCAGGGCGACGCAATTCTGGACGGGCGCACGCAGGACTTGGTTGGCCTCGGCCTCGTGCCGAAGCTGGCGACAAACCCTCGCGGCTGGTTGCTGGAACACACCGACGGCGTTCGCTCCGCGCTGATGGTGCTGGATGGCGTCGTCGCCGACTTCAACTTCGCCGTGCATCTCGCCGACGGAAGCAATCTCTCCGCTCAACTCTTCCGCGCGCCCGTGCCCGCGCAGGAGCACTACAGCCGGCTGGCAGCGACGCTCGAAGACTTCTTCCGCACCGGCACACCGCCGTGGCCCACGCAGCGCAGCCTGCTCACCGCCGGTCTGTTGGATGCCTGCCGCCAAACCGCCGCGCAACCGGGCGTGTGGCTGCGCACGCCGGAGCTTTCATTCCGATGAGCCAGCCGAAGTCCATCAAGTGCCCGGCGTGCAAGAAGGCCGGTGATTGGTCTACCACCGCGTTCGGGCCGTTCTGCTCCAAGCGCTGCAGGCTCGTGGACTTGGGCAAGTGGTTCAGCGAGAAACACGTCGTCTCCGAGCCGCTGCGCCCGGAGCACTTCAAGGGCTTCGACGAACTGCCTCCGGGCGAACACCTCGACAAGCCGGAGTGAACCACCTGTAGCCGCGGTCTGTGACCGCCGAGTTGCGCAGGTTTCCGCCTGAAACAGCCGCAACTTCTTTTGCCGCTGAAGCACGGCGCTCACAGACCGCCGCTACAGGTTTGGCCGAAGGCATTCTTGTTTCCCACCTCACGCCTCCGGCGGCAACACGCTGAAGCGCTTCCGGCCTGCGCCGATGACGTTGATCGTCACCTTGATGGCCACGGTGTAGATCATCAGCCCGAGTGCCCAAATGCCGGCGGTGATTTTCCACTCCATCACGTTCGGCAAATATTCCACGACCTCGTGCAGCGTCGAGGGGATGAAGCCGGGGATAATGAGGCTCATGCCCTTCTCAATCCAGATGCCGGCGAAGGCCAGCACGCAGGCGAGGTTCAGCAGGCGTCGGTCGGCCACGGCGCGCGGGGAAAGCAGCAGGCCGGCGGCGCTGACGGTCACCGCGACCGAGGACCAAATCCACGGCACGAGTGCGTGGTGGCGGTGCCGGCCGAAGTAGAGGTAATACGCAGCGCTGGTGTGCGAGCCGCCGGTGTAGAACTCCACGAAGACCTCGGAGCCGACCAGGAGCAGGTTGATGAGGATGGTCACGCGCATGATGTTCAGCAGCGTGCGGATGGGGCCTCCGCCGAAGTCGGAGTGGATGACGCGGGGGATGATTTGGATGGCGATGATGATGAAGGCCGGGCCGCTCACGAACGCGCTGGCAAGGAAGCGCGGGTATTGCCGGCAGAACTCAGCGGCGCTTCTTGGTGCGGTGGTGGAGTCGGGATTCATGGAGCGGGTTGCCAGTGCCCCGTGCCGGCGGCTTCCAGCCGCCGCCTTGCGCGTGCGTCAGGTGGAGAAGTCTCACACTGCTGTTACCCACGGACGGCGGCTGGAAGCCGCCGGCACGGGGCTGCGGGGCCTGCTAGCAACTCTTGTTGGCAATCGGTGGAAGGACAACCAAACGCAACGACACGCGCCTTCTCCCTGCCTCGGAGGAGGGGAGAGGGCCGGGGTGAGGGGTTTCGTGCGTCGGCGTTGGTGGCCGCACCCCTCATCCGGCCTGCGGCCACCTTCTCCCCTCGCTGCGCGAAGGGAGAAGGCTTGCTACGCCTGCGCGTCGTGGCTTCAAAGCGACCGCTCTCCATGAACGACTGGCTGCCATCCTTCAACCGCCATCGCGCCACGCGCCGTGTGCTGCTGGCCGTGCTCATCACGGCGGCGGTCAGCGGTTACTTCATGGGCCTGCGCCAGACACGCTCGCAAGTCAGCCTCACGCGACCGACAGAACTCTCCACTGCCCAAGCCAGTCGCAGCGGCGTGAACGCAGACCGCTCCGTCCCGGGCATCGTGAGCTACAGCGAGGTGAACCAGAAACGCAGCGGCCCCAACGCCGGCTGGCGCAGCGTCCTGCACCTGCTGGCCAGCCCGCCGCGCCTCGCGCTGACGACGAACGCGCCGCCGGAATTTCGCGCCGCCGCCGTCGCGCAACGGCAGGCCCGCCGCGCGTTCGATGGGGCACCGCCTCTCGTGCGGCATCCCATCCCGCAAGACTCCTCCGCCGCGTGCCTCGCGTGTCGCGCGAGCGGCCTCGCCCTCAAAGACCGCACCGCCTCGAAGGTCAGCCACGCGCACTTCAGCAACTGCACCCAATGCCACGTCCCCGCTGGCGGCCCGCAGATTCCCGTCGGCGACACCGCGCTGCGCGAGCCGTTGAGCGGAAACAACTTCACCGGCTTCGCTGCCTTCCGCCCCGGCAAGCGCGCGTGGCCCGGCGCACCGCCCACGATTCCCCACGCCACGCTGATGCGCAGCGATTGCCTCCGCTGCCACGGCCCCGGCGGCCTCTACGGCCGCCGCACGCCGCACGTCGAGCGCCTGCTCTGCACGCGATGCCACGCGCCTGATGCCCGTCTCGACCAACGCCTCGTCGCCCATGACTGAAACCATGACTGAAACCATGACCACGCCCGCCCCCGTGCCGGCGGCTTCCAGTCGCCGCCCGTTGGATTCGAAAGCACCACCCGCGTCCGAGTCACCCAGCGTCGCGGACGGCGATTGCAAATCGCCGGCACTGCCTGATCTTTGCTCCATCACGCTCGACCTCGCGGAGGTCGAGCGCCTGCTCAAAGACATCGAGGCCTGCGGGCAAATCGCCGAGATCATCCCCAAGTAATCCGCCCAAGGCTACGCTCCGGCGACAGGCGTGCTCACGCTGGGCGACGCCCGCCAGCGCCTGCGCCAAGCTACTCGACGCCGAACTCCAAAAATGGCGCGACCGCCCGCTGGGGGCCTGTCCCTATCTGGTCTTCGATGCCCGCTACGAGAAAGTCCGCCATGACGGCCAGCTCCGCGACTGCGCCGTCCTCATCGCCCTGGGCATCACCCCTGAAGGCCAGCGGTCATCCTCGGCGTGAGTGTCGCCCTCAGCGAAGCCGAAGTCCATTGGCGGGCCTTCTTCCACAGCCTCGTCCAACGCGGCCTGTGCGGCGTCACCTTCATCGTCAGCGACGATCACTCCGGCATGGCCGCGGCGCGCCAGGCCGTCTTTGGCGCCGTCCCCTGGCAACG
>SXTU01000248.1 GCA_005791875.1 Verrucomicrobiales bacterium | reverse complement strand
TCACACCATCTCGTAGCTCCACGGCTTGCGCTGCTCGCGGGCGAGCCACTTGTTTGCCTCGGCGTCGCCCGTGAACTCCTCCGCCGCCGGGTTCCACTTCAGCGGACGGCCCAGGCGCATCGCGATGACGCCGAGGTGGCAGACGCTCACGGAGCGATGGCCGATTTCCACGTCGCAAATCGGCTGCTGCCGGGAGCGCACGCAATCGAAGAAGTTCTTCATGTGACTGTCGCTCGCGTAGAGGCGCTTCGCCCCTGACGGCAATGGGGTGGTGAGCAAGTCGCCGTTGCTCGCCTCGATCTTGCCGCGCGTGACGAAGATCCAGCCGTCGCTCCCCTCGAAGCGCACGCCGTGCTGCTGTGCGGTGTTCTCGGTGACGGAGCCATTCCAGCCGTTGCCGTGCGTGCTGCGCGTGAGCTGCGTCACGCCGTTGGCGTAGGTGTAGGCCACGGCGTATTCGCTCGCCGCCGTGAAGCCACCGGAAATCATCGGCACCAGTGACTGCCCTTCGATGTGCACTGGCCCGCTGCGCTCGAAGCCCGCGCCCCAGAGCGCGATGTCGTTGTGGTGCGCACCCCAGTCCGTCATCGTGCCGCCGGAGTATTCCCAGAAGTAGCGGAAGGTGACGTGGCACTTCTCCTTCACGTAGTCCGTCTTCGGCGTCTGACCTAGCCACATGTCCCAGTCCAGCCCGGCGGGTGCCGGCACCTTCTCGAACGGCCCCTCGCGCCGCCCGTGCGGCAGCCAGACATTGACGTGCTTGAGCTTCCCGATGCGCCCATTGCGCACCAACTCGCACGCGAGGCGGAAGTTCTTGTCGCTCCGCTGCTGGCTGCCGGTTTGGAGAATGCGCTTGGACTCGCGCACGGCGTTCACCAACCGCTTGCCCTCGTCCACCGTCAGCGTCAATGGCTTCTCGCTGTAGATGTCCTTGCCCGCCTTGAGCGCGGCGAGGTTCACGAGCGTGTGCCAGTGATCCGGCGTGCCGTTGACGATGATGTGAATGTCGTCGCGCTCGAGCAGCTTGCGGAAATCCTTGTAGAGCTTCGCCTCCGGCCAGGTCTTCTGCGCCTGCGCGAGGTTGGCATCGTCCAGATCGCACACGGCAAGCATCTGCCCTAATGCCGCCGCCTCGCGCGCGACTCCCCTGCCCCGCCCACCACAACCGATCAGCGCGACGCCGGGCTTGTCATTCGGCCCGAGTGGTTTGGTGGCGGCTTGGGCGGACTCGTCGAGGAACCACTGCGGCAGCGTGGCGGCGGCGGCAACAGCGGCGGTGGTTTTGAGGAAGTGACGGCGGGTATTCAGGATTTGCATGGTGCGAACTCGTTTGTGGCTCGCGGCCATTAACCAGCAAGCCCCTTCCGGAACCAAGTTGAAAGTGAATCGCAAAGCCCAACTTCTCTCTCGGCGAGGCCCAACCCGCCTGTCACAGTCCGCCCATGCGTCACGCACCCATTGACTCGAAGCTCTTCACCGAAAACCGCGAGCGGCTGCGGAAGCTCCTTCCCGCCAAATCCCTCGCCATCGTCAACGCCAACGACGTGCTGCCGACCAACGCAGACGGCTCGTTGATGCTGCACCCGAACTCCGACCTGTTCTTCCTCACCGGCATCGAACAGGAGGAAAGCATCCTGCTCCTCGCGCCCGACGCCCACGACCCGAAGCACCGCGAAATCCTCTTCCTGCGCGAGCCGAGCGAGCACCTGAAGATTTGGGAAGGCCACAAGCACTCGAAGGACGAGGCTACCAAGCTCTCCGGCGTCAAGCAGGTCAAGTGGCTGTCCGAGTTCCCCGTCATCTTCCGCATCCTGATGTGCGAGCTGGAGCACGTGTGGCTCAACTCGAACGAGCACAAGCGCGCGCACGTGGAGGTCGAGACGCGCGATGCCCGCTTCGCGCACGAGTGCCAGGCGAAGTTCCCGCTGCACACTTACCACCGGCTCGCGCGGCTCATGCACCCGTTGCGCGTCGTGAAGACGGCGGCGGAGATTGAGCTACTGAAGGAGTCCGTCGGCATCACGGAGAAAGGCTTCCGCCGACTGCTCAAATTCGTGAAGCCCGGCGTCATGGAATACGAGGTCGAGGCCGAGCTGACGCACGAGTTTGTC
The DNA here is from genome assembly GCA_005791875.1 of Verrucomicrobiales bacterium. Taxonomy (GTDB): domain Bacteria; phylum Verrucomicrobiota; class Verrucomicrobiia; order Limisphaerales; family SXTU01; genus SXTU01. The sequence goes on along the minus strand of SXTU01000248.1, from coordinate 20,446 downwards.
CGCCGCCGCGCGAAGTTCGCCTACAACCCCATCATCGCCAGCGGCAAGAACGCCTGCACGCTGCACTACAACCAGAACGACCAGCCGTGCAAGAAGGGCGACCTCTTGCTGCTCGATGTGGCCGCCTGCTACGCGAATTACAACGCGGACCTCACGCGCACGATTCCCGTGAGCGGCAAGTTCACGCGTCGGCAGAAAGCCGTTTACAACGCCGTCCTCCGCGTCATGCGCGCGAGCATCAAGGGCGCGACCGTCGGCAAGCTGGCGCGCGACTGGCAGAAGGAGTCGCAGGTGATGATGAACGATGAACTGCTGTCGCTCGGCCTCATCACCAAGGCGGACATCAAGAAACAGACCGAGGACGAGCTGGCGTGCCGGAAGTATTTCATGCACGGCCTCGGCCACCCGCTCGGGTTGGATGTGCATGACGTGGGCCACACCACCGAGGCATTCGCCGCAGGGTGGGTGCTCACCGTCGAGCCGGGCATTTACATTCCGAAGGAAGGTTTCGCTGTGCGGCTGGAGAACGACATCATCGTCACGACGGACGGCCCGGTGGACTTGATGGCGGGGACGCCAGTGGAGGCGGGGGAGATCGAGGACTTGATGAACCGGTAGGCTGCTCCCTGTTGCACAAGGACAGACCAGTGAGCCCCGCGGTCCAGTTCAGGAGAAATTGAGATTGTGGCCGGGCGCAACCCCGATAGCCTGTGGCATGAGACCCATGGGCATTGATGCTGCAAACATGAACCCGTTATGAATCCCTTCCAATCCGCGCCCCACCTCGTCGCCGCCTGTCTGCTCTTTGCGGCGGCTGCCTCTTCCGACGGCGCACCCGCGGACAAGATTTTCTCCGGCCCCCAGCCGGGTGAGAAGACCACTGCCTTCAAGGCGCTTGAACTGCGCGGCTCCCGGGCCGGGCAGGAGCGCGACCCAATCGCCGAACACAAGGGGGCCTCCACGGTGCTCGTGTTTGTCCACGGCATCGAGCGCTCGATGGCGCCGCTCCTGACCGTGATTGACGAGTATGGAAAGGAGCGCGCCGCGAAGTTGAAGACGGAATTCGTCTTCCTCTCCGCCGACCGGCTCGCCAGCCAGCAGAAACTGCCTGTCGTCGGCGGTTCACTGAAGCTCGTCGCGCCCATCAGCCTCTCGGTGGACGGCGCGGAGGGGCCGGGCAACTACGGCCTCAACAAAGAATGCCTGCTCACCATCGTCGTGGCGAAGGAGAACAAGGTGACTGCCAACTTCGCGCTCGTGCAGCCGGGCATCGCCGACGCGCCGAAGGTGCTGGCCGCGCTGGCCAAAGTAATCGGCGACGAGAACCCGCCGACCGCCGAGGCATTGCGCGAGAAACGCGGCGGTGGTGCCGCCGAAATGGCGAAGCGCGGCGAGGCGATGAAGAAGCGGCCTGCCGACCCAAACGCACCGAAAGTCGAACTGCCCGGAGCCGCGCCCACCGACGAGAAGCTCATCGGGCTGCTCCGCCGGTTCATCCAGAAGTCCAACGACGACGCGACCGTGGACAAGGTGCTCGCCGAGGTGCAGGACTACATCAAGGGCAACGACGACCTCACGAAGCAAACCATCAAGGGCTGGGTCCGCGTGCTGCACATCAAGTATGGCACCGAGTATGCCCAGAAGTCCGGCCAGGCGATGGTGGACAAGTTGAAGAAATGATTCCGTCGCGGCCAACTCTTTTCAGCCTCACGGCACTCGCCGTTCTGCTGGGAGCGTTGCCGGTTCACGCGGGCAACCAGACTGATGCACCGGGTTTCGCCACGCGCGTGCTCCCGGTTCTCACCAAGGCCGGCTGCAACGCCGGCGCTTGCCACGGCGCGGCCGTCGGACAAGGCGGTTTCAAACTCAGCCTGCTCGGCTATGACCCGGCGCAGGATTTCGAGAACATCACCCGCGAGCTTTCCGGCCGCCGCCTCGACTTCGCCGCGCCGGAGCAGAGCCTCCTGCTCCGCAAATCCACGCGCCAGCTCGACCACGAAGGAGGACGTCGCATCAAGCGCGACTCCGAGGCGCATCGCACGTTGCTCGACTGGATCGCTGCCGGCGCGCCATTCGGCCCGCGCGACCTGTGCGTCACGCAAATCGAAGTCGCGCCCCCGGACATCCTGCTGCTCCCGCCGGGGAAGTCACATCAACTCCGCGTGACCGTGCGGCTGTCTGACGGCCGCACCGAGGACGTCACCGCGCTCGCGCTCTACAACACCGACGACGATGGAATCGCCGACGTGGCGGCGACTGGCGAGGTGGCGGTCAGCAAACGCGGGCTGACGGCCATCATGGTGCGTTACCTTGGCCAGGTCGCGGCAGTGCGCGTCGGCGCGCCGTTTCAGGACGCGGAGCTCAAGAATGTTTCCTTCCCGGCGCAGAACTTCATTGATGAAAAAGTTCTCGCCGAACTCAAACGCCTGCGTATCCCGCCTGCACCGCTGGCCGGGGACGCGGAGTTTTTCCGGCGCGTGCACCTCGATGTCACAGGGCGATTGCCGGAAGCCGATCGCGTGCGCGCTTTCGTCGTAGAGCCACAGTCCGCGAGCAAACGCCAGCGCGTGATTGACGAACTGCTCGCCAGCCCGGCGTTTGTGGATTTCTGGACACTCAAGCTCGCCGACCTGCTCGTCATCAACTCCAAGAAGATGGGCGACGATGGCGCGAAGGCTTACCACGGTTGGCTGCGCGAACAACTCGCGACCAACGCCCCCCTCGACCGCACGGTCCGCGCGCTGCTGACCGCGACCGGCGACACGACGCAGCACGGCCCAGCGAATTTTTTCGGCGTGGCGAATGACCCGCGCGACCTCGGCGAGTTCGTGAGCCAGACCTTTCTCGGGATGCGTGTTGCCTGCGCTCGCTGTCACAATCATCCATTCGACCGCTGGACGATGAATGATTACCACCACTTCGCCGCCTACTTCGCGCGCACCGGCCACGAAGGCGCGCGGGTGGTCGTGCGCGCCCACGGCGAGGTCCAGCATCCCAAGACGGGCAAGGACGTGCTGCCGCGTCCGCTCGGCGATAACGGCGCCTTAGCCGAAGTTGTCGGCGACCGTCGCGGCTCGCTCGCGGCGTGGATAACCTCGCCCGACAACCCGATGCTTGCGCGTGCCGTCGCGAATCGATTCTGGAAAGCCCTTCTTGGTCGCGGGCTGATCGAGCCGGTGGACGACGTGCGCGCGACCAATCCCGCCTCGAACCCTGCGCTGCTCGACGCGCTGGCGGATGATTTCGCGAAGAACGGCTACGATTTGCGCCGCCTCGTGCGGACCATCGTCTCGTCGCGCACATATCAGTTGTCGCCTGTGGCCAATGAAATCAACCGCCACGACGAGCGCTTCTTTTCGCACGCGTATCTCAAGCCGCTCACCGCGCAGGTGCTGGCCGACGCCATCGCGCAGGTGACCGGCGTGCCGGAACAATATGCGGGCTACCCGGAAGGCACGACGGCGACGCAACTGCGCGACTCGCAGGTCACGTCCTACGCGCTCGATGTCTTCGGTCGCTGCCCGCGCGCGACAAGTTGCGAAAACCCGGGGCAATTCGGCGGCGGGCTTTCGCAGGCGCTGCATCTCATCAACGGCAAGACTGTCAACGCCCGCCTCGGCCCGGCGGTGAGGCAACAACTGGCCGGCCGCCCCAACCGCGCGGTGATTGAGGAAATGTATTTACGCAGCCTCAGCCGCCCGCCGACGGACACGGAGTCGGCGCACTGGTCGAAGGCGCTGGCCGCGAGCACGGCGCGGGAGGAATTTCTCGAAGACCTGTTGTGGGCGTTGCTCAACTCGCGCGAGTTTGCGTTCAACCATTGACCCCGTAATATTCACCGATGACCTCCACGCCATTCTCGCCCGCCTTGCGCTGCGATGGTCATTCGCGGCGCGACTTCCTGCACCTCGGCGCGCTCTCGTGCCTCGGCTTGAGCCTCGCGGACTTGTTGCGCTTCCAGGCGCTCGCCGCGAACCCGCGCGCGCAACGCGACGTCTCCTGCATTCTCATCTGGCTCGACGGCGGGCCCAGTCACCTGGAGATGTTCGACCTCAAGCCCGACGCGCCCATCGAGGTGCGCGGCGAGTTCAAGCCCATCGCCACGAGCGTGCCGGGCATCCGGATTTGCGAGCACCTGCCGCGCACGGCGCAAGTGATGCGCGACGTGGCGCTCATCCGCTCGCTCACGCACGAGCTCGGCAACCACGACACCGGCAGCCATTATCTCCTCACCGGCCATCGCCCGACGCCCGTCGTGCAATATCCGAGCCTCGGCAGCATCGTCGCGAAGGAGACCGGCTTCCAGCCTCCGCTGCCGCCCTACGTCGCGATTCCCGAAGCGGTGAAAGCCGCGCGCGCCGGTTATCTGCCGGGCGCGTTCTCGCCCTTCGCCATCGGTGGCGACCCGTCGAAGGCGGACTACAAAGTGCGCGACCTTGAGCCGCCCGAGAGCGTCGGCTTCGAGCGCGTCACGCGGCGGCAGGCAATGCAGCAGCAGCTCGACAATTTTTCCCACCAGGTGGAAACGAGTCCCGCCGTGCAAAGCCGCGATGCGTTTTACGAACAGGCGTATCGCCTGCTGACCTCGCCCGACGCGAAGAACGCGTTCGACCTGACAAAAGAACCGCCGAAGGTGCGCGAGCGTTACGGACGCAGGCGCATCGGCACAAGCTGCCTGCTGGCGCGGCGGCTCGTCGAAGCCGGCTCGCGCTTCGTCACCGTGGTGGACAAAGGCTGGGACATGCACCAGCAGATTTTCAAGGCGATGCCCGACTCGCAATTCCCCGGCAGCGGCAAACTGCCGTCGCTCGACCAGGCCTACGCCGCGCTCATCACCGACCTGCGCGAGCGTGGCCTGCTCGACACGACGCTCGTGGTGATGATGGGCGAGTTTGGCCGGACGCCGAAGCTGAACAATCTCGGCGGCCGCGACCACTGGCCGCGCGCAGGTTCGGCGCTGTTCGCCGGCGGTGGCGTGCGCGGCGGCCAGGTCATCGGCGCGACGGATGCCTACGGCGAAGTTCCGTCCGAACGCCCCGTGCGCCCCGAGGATGTCGCCGTGAGCATTCTCAAGCTCCTCGGGGTGGATTCGGAAAAGGAATACCATACGCCCGCCGGCCGCCCGTTGAAAATTATGGCCGAGGGAAGCTTCGTGAAGGAGCTGGCGTGAAGAGGTGGTTGAGTGTGGCGGTTCAGGGTGGTGTTTTTCTCCTCTGTGTTTCTCTGAACGCCGCGACGCCGCGTGTTCCCGTCACGGCACTCGCCTTCAGTCCGGATGGTTCGCGGTTGCTCGTCGGACGCCACCAGACCGTTCAGGTTTATGACGTGGCGGGAAAGAAGGCTGTGTCCTCCATCTCCTGCGCGTTTCCAAAAATCAGCTCGTTCGCCTTTGCCAGCGTCGGCCGGCTTCTGCTTGTCGCGGGTGGAACGCCCGGCGCGAGCGGCGGTGTGCAGCTTTTCGACTGGCCCGCCGGTCGCCTCGTGCAATCACTCACCAACCGTGCGGACATGGCGACCGCCGTCGCCGTCAACCCCACGGGTGACCTGGTGGCGCTGGCAGGCACCGACCATCTGGTGGAACTGCTCAAGCTCGATGTCAGCAGGAGAAAACTGGTTCCACTCCGCACCTTGACCGACCACTCGCGGCCCGTGCTCGCCGCCGCGTTCAGTCCCGACAGCAGGCTGCTCGTCACCGCGAGCGTGGACCGCTCCATAAAGGTCTGGGACGCCGCGAGCGGAAAACTCCAGCGCTCGTTCAGCCATCACACCGACATCGTGCATTGCCTCTCGTTTCGTCCGCGCACGGTGGTCGGAGGTGAACCGCTTCCCTTTTACTGCGCCTCGGGCAGCGATGACAAAACGGTGCGCGTGTGGCAGCCGGAGATTGGCCGGATGGTGCGCATCGTGCGCGGTCACGAAGGTCCGGTCTTCGCCGTGGCCTACAGCCCCGATATCGCGCGCCTGTTTTCCGCCGGCAAGGAGGGCGTCATCCGCGTGATTGATGCCGACAGCGATGAGCTTCTCCACCATTGGCCCGCGCACGAGGATTGGATTTACGCGCTCGCCCTCAGCCCCGACGGCAGGACGCTCGCGAGCGGCGACTGGGCCGGCAGCGTGAAACTATGGACTTTCAAGAGCGCGCAGGCGCATCTCGCCAGAATCCTGTAGCAAGGAATGTTTGGTCCGTCCCGAATCAGAGTTCACCGGTAGATGTCCACGAGGAAGACGACCGCTTCAGCCTTGCCGGCGTTCACAATCGCGTGCGGCACGTCGGCGCGGTAGCTGGCGGAGTCGCCGGGGTTCAGTGTCTCCGCGTCGTCAGCAGACTCCACATGCACGCGGCCCTTCTGGACGGTGATGAACTCGCGCGTGCCCTCGAAGTGTGCCGCGCTGCGCAGCACTCCGCCGGCCTGCAACTGCACTTCGTAGAACTCGACATCCTTCTCAAGATTCAACGGTGAGAGCGTGCGGATGCGGCAGGCTTTGTCCGAGCGGTAATGGAACGCATGGTCTTCTGCGCGAATGACGCTGAGATTGGAGGCCGCGCCGGGCATCTCCAACAGGTCACCCAACCCCATTCCGAACGCCTGGGCAATTCGGAGTGTCACTGCGAGCGTCGGGTTGGCCTCTTCCCGCTCGATCTGGCTCAACATGGACCGGCTCACACCGCTAGCATTGGCAAGTGCCTCAAGGGACCAACCCCGCGTGGTGCGGAGGTTTTTCACCCGCGCGCCGAGGTGCCGGTTGATGGCCTCGGCGGGCGGATGGGCGGCTTGCTTTCGGGTTCTCTGTGCTGTGGACATGGTGTGCGCTATATCGGAATTTCCTCTTGCATACCGGATTTTGGTATCTAGCATACCGGAAATCGCCTCCGGGATACTGGAGTCATTGATTGCCACCCGCAAGCTGAAATGCCGATGAAAGCTCTCATGAAACGCCACGCCGCCCGCGGCCTCTGGCTCGAAGACGTTCCAGTCCCAGTGCCCAGCCTGAACGATGTGCTCATCCGCGTCCACAAGACAGGCATCTGCGGCACGGACCTGCACATCTACAAGTGGGACGCCTGGGCGCAGAAGACCATCCCGGTGCCGATGGTCGTGGGGCACGAGTTCGTCGGCGAGGTGGTCGAGGTTGGCGCAAACGTGTCGGACTTCCATCCCGGCGAGGTGGTCAGCGCGGAAGGCCATGTGGTGTGCGGGCGCTGCCGCAACTGCCTCGCGGGCCGGCGGCACTTGTGCAAGGACACTTCGGGCATCGGCGTGAATCGGCCCGGCGCGTTCGCCGAGTTCATCAGCGTGCCGATGACCAACGTGTGGCATCACAAGCCGGACATTGACCGCGACGTGGCGGCGATTTTCGACCCTTTCGGCAACGCGGTTCACACTGCCCTGTCCTTTGACCTGCTCGGCGAGGACGTGCTGGTCACGGGTGCCGGACCGATTGGCATCATGGGCGCCGCGGTCGCGAAGCACGCGGGGGCGCGCTTCGTGGTCATCACCGACGTGAACGACCAGCGACTCGCGCTCGCCAAGGCGATGGGCGCAGATGTCACCGTGAACGTTTCGCAGGAGAAACTCAGCGACGTGCAAAGGCGGCTCGGCATGAAGGAGGGTTTCGACGTGGGCTTAGAAATGTCCGGCAATCCGGCAGCCTTCCGCGACATGGTTGACCAGATGTGTCACGGTGGCAGAATCGCCATGCTCGGCATCCCGTCCGAGCCGATGGCGATTGATTGGAACAAGGTGATTTTCAATATGCTCACGATCAAAGGCATCTACGGCCGGGAGATGTATGAGACTTGGTATAAAATGACGGTCATGTTGGAAGGCGGCCTCGATATCCGCCCTGTCATCACTCACCGGTTTCATCACTCGGAATTCGAGCTCGGGTTCGAAGCGATGATGGCGGGCAACTGCGGCAAGGTCATTCTCGACTGGGCTTAAGCCCCCTGCCCCGTTTACGTTTCGCACAATCCGATTCGCACCCATGCTTGGCTCTTTCCAAACTCACATACAGGGACAGCTCGCTGCCATCCGCGCCGCCGGCACCTACAAGCGCGAGCGGGTCATCCTCACGCCGCAAGGCACGACAATCCGCGTCGCCGACGGCCAGCCGGTGCTGAATCTCTGCGCGAACAATTACCTCGGGCTCGCGCAGCATCCCGAGGTTCGGGCAGCGGCACATACGGCCTTGGACCAGTGGGGCTATGGCTGCGCGAGCGTGCGCTTCATCTGCGGCACGCAGGAAGTTCACCGTCAGTTGGAGCAGCGGCTCACCGAGTTCCTTGGCACGGAGGACACCATTCTCTACGGCTCGTGCTTCGATGCGAACGGCGGCCTCTTCGAGACGTTGCTCGGGCCGGAGGACGCCGTCATCAGCGACGAACTGAACCACGCGAGCATCATCGACGGCATCCGCCTCTGCAAAGCCCAGCGCCTCCGCTACCGCAACAACGATATGACCGACTTGGGGGCGAAGCTCACGGAAGCCGCCGCGAACAACGCGCGCTTCAAGCTCATCGCCACCGACGGCGTGGTCTCGATGGACGGCTACCTCGCCAACCTCGCCGCCGTCTGCGACCTCGCCGACCGGCACGGCGCGCTCGTGATGGTGGATGACTCGCACGCGGTCGGTTTCATGGGACGCACCGGTCGCGGCACGCACGAGCACTGCGGTGTTATGGGCCGCGTGGACATTCTCACCGGCACACTCGGCAAGGCGCTGGGCGGCGCGAGCGGCGGCTACACCAGCGGCCGGAAGGAAATCATCGAGCTGCTGCGCCAGCGTTCGCGCCCGTATCTCTTCAGCAACACCCTCGCGCCCACCATCGCCGGGGCATCGCTCACAGTGCTAGACCTGCTCACCGCTTCCACGGAGTTGCGCGACCGGCTGGAGGTGAACACGAAGTTCTTCCGTGCCAAGATGGGCCAGTTGGGCTTCAACATCCTGCCCGGCACCCACCCCATTTGCCCCGTGATGCTCGGCGACGCCGCGCTGGCTACGCGGTTTGCTGACGCGATGCTGGCGCTTGGCGTTTATGTCATCGGTTTCAGCTACCCGGTCGTGCCCGAGGGCAAAGCCCGCATTCGCACCCAGATTTCCGCCGCCCACACGCGGGAGGATTTGGAGCGAGCCGTCCACGCGTTTGCAGCGGTGAAGCGGGAGTTGGGCGTCTAACTTCAATCTCCGCTCATATCGTGTTTTTCCCGCGACAGCTTCCGCGCTCATGGCACACTGCGGCCATGTCTCCGGGCATCCGAATCTCTTCCGCCACACCTCTGGCGTGTGCTGGCCTGACGGCGGCACTGGTCATCGCCGTCAGCCAAACCACCCCGGCCTTCGCGCAGGGTTCCAAGGCTGATTACGAAGGGGCGAACAGTTTGCGTGAGCGAGTCGCGAGCAAGGTCTTCCGCACTGAAGTGAAAGCCAACTGGCTGCCCGAAAGCTCCCGCTTCTGGTATCGCGTTCAGACCGGTGTCCAGCAGCATGAGTTCGTGCTTGTGGACGCGGCAGCGGGCAAGCGCGCTCCCGCCTTCGCCCATGGGAAGCTAGCAGAGGCCTTGACCAAGGCGGGTGAAAGGGACGTGCGCGCTGACCGGCTTGCGTTGGAACAGGTGGAGTTCAGCACTGATGTCCGGCGCGTCCGCTTCTCGCATCGCGGCAAACGCTGGCAGTTGGAGTTGCTCAAGGGAGAGCTGGCTCCCGCCGCGCAATCCAGCACGCCCCCTGTCCAAGGGAAGGCGCTCACCCAAATTCCCCGTGCCAGCACGCGCACGGGCGGCGACACGCACATCACCTTCGTCAACCGCACGGCGCAGGCGGTCGAGTTGTTCTGGCTTTCGACCGAGGGCGAGCGCCGCAGCTACGGCAAGCTCGCCGCCGGAGAGCGCCGCGAGCAGCACACGTTCGCGGGCCATGTCTGGCTGGTCGTGGATTCAAAGGGTCAGGTGCTTGCGGCCTTTGCAGGTGAGGAGGCGGCCTCGACTGCGGAAATCACCAGCCGGAACCAGCCTGCTCCCGCCGCAGCCAAGGGCAAGGAATCGCCCAACTCTGCGAAGGAAACCCGTCGCACTGGAGCTTCACCCGACGGCAAGTGGCGCGCCTTCATCAAGGATTTCAACGTCTGGCTCGCGGACACGGCCAGTGGCGCTGAGACGCGTCTGAGTCAGGACGGGCGCGAGCGCGATGCCTACCGGGAGCAGTTTGCGTGGTCGCCGGACTCGCGGAAACTGGTGGCCGTGCGGGTCGAGGCCGGGCAGGAGCGGAAGGTCACACTGGTCGAGTCGTCGCCGAGGGACCAGTTGCAACCGAGGCTGGCCACCTACGACTACTTCAAGCCCGGCGACAAGCTGCCACATCCGCGTCCGCAGTTGTTCGACGTGCCTGCCAAACGGCACATACCCGTGAGCGACGCGCTCTTTCCAAACCCCTTCACCGAGACCGGCAATCTTTCGGTGCGTTGGGAGCGGGACTCGCAGCGCTTCACCTTCTCCTATAATCAGCGCGGGCATCAGGTCTTCCGGGTGTTGGGGGTGGACGCGGAAAGCGGCGCGGTGAAAGCCGTGGTGAACGAGGAGTGCAAGACGTTCTTCTGCTACAGCAGCAAGCAGTTTCAGCACTGGCTGGACGATTCGCGCGAGCTGGTCTGGATGTCGGAGCGAGACGGCTGGAACCATCTGTGGCTCTACGATGCCGCGATCGGCCGCGTGAAGAACCAAATCACGCGCGGTGCCTGGGCGGTGCGTGGCGTGGATAAGGTGGACGAGCAGGCCCGGCAAATCTGGTTCCGGGCGGGTGGCATCCGTCCGGGCCAGGACCCGTATCACGTCCACCACTGCCGCGTGAACTTCGATGGCACCGGGTTGGTCGTGCTCACAGAAGGCGATGGCACGCACACCATTGAATGGTCGCCTGACCGGAAGTTCTTCGTGGATACGTGGTCGCGCTCGGACCTGCCGCCGGTGAACGAACTCCGTCGAGCCGACGGCACGTTGGTCTGCGAACTGGAGCGGGCGGATTGGAAGGCATTGCTCGCGACCGGTTGGCGCGCGCCGGAGCGTTTTGCGGCGAAGGGCCGTGACGGCATGACCGACATTTACGGCGTCATCTACCGCCCGACGAACTTCGACCCGGCGAAGAAATACCCCGTCATCGAATACATCTACGCCGGCCCGCACAGCGCATTCGTGCCGAAGACGTTTGGCGCGATGCCCGGGGGCTGGGTGCGGGAGATGGCAGAACTCGGCTTCGTCCTTGTGCAATGCGACGGCATGGGCACGAGCCACCGCTCGAAGAGCTTTCACGACGTGTGCTGGCAGAACCTCGGCGACTCCGGCTTTCCCGACCGCATCGCGTGGCTGAAGGCTGCCGCTGCGAAGCATCCTGAGATGGACCTGTCGCGGGTGGGCATTTACGGCGGCAGTGCCGGCGGACAGAGCAGCACGCGCGCTTTGCTCGCACATGGTGATTTTTATCAAGTCGCTGTCTCTGACTGCGGCTGCCACGACAACCGGATGGACAAGATTTGGTGGACCGAGCAGTGGATGGGCTGGCCCGTCGGCCCGCACTACGCCGAGCAGTCCAACGTGACGCAAGCGAAGAACCTCGTCGGCAAGCTCATGCTCGTGGTGGGTGAGCTCGACAAGAATGTGGACCCCGCCAGCACGCTTCAGGTCGCCAACGCGCTCCAGAAGGCGGACAAGGACTTCGAGCTGCTCTTGATGACGGGGGCTGGCCACGGCGCTGCCGAATCGCCTTATGGCCGGCGGCGGCGCGCAGATTTTTTTGTGCGGCATCTGTTGAACGTGGAACCAAGGGCACGTTGATATGAGGCGAGTAGCTCTCACACTGCTGTTTCCTCTCCTCGCGCTCGCGGTTCACGCGCAAGACCGGCTCAAGACGATGCCGGGCTACGAGCAGTTCACCAAGACGAGCCGCGCGGCGACGAACGTGTTCACGTCCGGTGCGGTCGCGGTGACTTGGAAGGACGGTGGCAAGGCGCTGGAGTTTGCGCACGCTGGGAAGCGCTACCGGCATGACTTGGTCAGCGGCGAGCGAACGGAGTTGCCACCGCCACCGCCGCCTCCTCCGCCAGGCAAGGGCACCGCACCGAAAGCTCAAAAGCGGGCAGGCTCCGAAAACCCCGTGCGCGGACGGCAGTTCACTTCCGCGCTTTCGCCGGACGGGAAGCAGAAGGCGTTTTACCGCGATCGCAATCTCTGGCTGGGCGACACGAACGGCGTGAACGCCTTCGCTGTCACCACCGACGGCAACGACAAAAGCCGCGTCAAGTCCGGCACGGCGACGTGGGTATATGGCGAGGAGCTGTTTCAGAAGACTGCGATGTGGTGGTCGGGCGACAGCCGGAAGCTGGCGTTCTACCGCTTCGATGAAAGTCAGGTGCCCGACTTCCACCTGCAACTCGGCCAGACGAAAATCCTGAGCACGTCGGACGTGGAACCTTACGTGAAGTCCGGCGGCACGAACCCCGTGGTGGACCTGCTCATCTACGACCTCGCGACGAAGCGCAGGGTGCGCGTGGACGTGCGCGATGGCCGACCGTTCGACAACTCGGTCGTGGGCCACTACGTCTATGGCGTCTCGTGGACCAGCGACGGCAAGGAGCTGCTCTTCCACCGCACCAACCGTCGGCAGAACATTTTGGAATTCTGCGCCGTGAACCCGGAGACCGGCAAATGCCGCGTCATCGTGCGCGAAGAATGGCCGGCGAGCTGGACGGAGAATCTACCAACCATCCGCTGGCTCAAGGACGGCAAGCGCTTCATCTGGGCCTCCGACCGCACGGGCTGGCGGAATTATTACCTCTACGACTTGGGTGGACAGCTGCTGGCCACGCTGACGCGTCACGAGTTCGAGGTCGCCGGCATCGCGCGCGTGGACGAGGACTCGGGCTTGCTGCACTACCTCGCACGCAGCGGCGGCAATCCGATGAAGGTGCAACTCCATCGCGTGCGCCTCGACGGCACGGGCGACCTCCGCCTGACCGACCCCGCCTTCCATCACACCGTGGACTTCGCGCCGGACGGCCGCCACTTCGTGGACATCGAGCAAACCCACAACCAACCACCCACGAGCTGGCTACGCGCGGCTGACGGAACTATTTTCGGCCGCTTGGCGGCGAGCGACTTGACCCGCGCGAACCAACTGGGCCTTAAGCCCGTCGAGCTGCTTCGCTTCAAGGCGGCCGACGGCGCGACGGACTTGTTCGGTCTGTTGCACTTCCCGTCGAACTTCCGCGCCAACCGAAAGTATCCGCTGCTGGTGAATGTTTACGCCGGGCCGGAAACCGTCGGCGCGCGGGAGACGTTCACGCTGCCGCACTCGCTCACGGAGTTTGGGTTCCTCGTCGCGACCTTCGACTCGCGCACAGCCAGCGGGCGCGGGAAGCAGTTCCTCGACACCCTTTACCAAAAGCTCGGCATCGTCGAAGTGGACGACCAGGCCGCCGGAGTGAAGTCGCTCTGGTCGCGGCCCTACTTGAACCGCAGCCGCGTGGGCATCTTCGGCACTTCCTACGGCGGCACCGTTTCCGCCACTGCGATTCTGCGGCACGCGGATGTGTTCCATGCTGCGTGCAGTTCGTCAGCCGTCACCGACTACCGGAACTACGACAGCATCTACGCCGAGCGCTACATGTGGATTCCGCAGGAGGCGAAGGCCGCCTACGACGCGGCGGCCATCATGACTTACGTGCCCAATTTGAAGGGCCGACTGATGCTCTTTTACGGCACGGCGGACGACAACGTGCATCCAAACAACACGATGCAACTCATCGCGGCGCTCCAGCGTGCGGGCAAAAGTTTTGAGGTTCAAGCCGGCCCCGACCTTGGCCATGTCACCATCAACCGCGACCGGATGATGGAGTTCTTCATCGAAAACCTTGTGCTCCGCTGAACCGCGCGTTAGCCATTTTGGAAACAGAAAACTGTTAACTGAACACTGAACACTCACCCGGCCGCGAGCCCCTCTCCGGCTACCACCAACAAACTATGAAACACATCTGGACCGGCGTCTTCCCGGCTTGCACCACCCAACTCAACAAAGACCAATCTCTCGACCTGCCCGGCACGGCGCGGCACTTCGATGCGCTCATCGAGAGCGGCGTCACCGGCCTCATCGTCTGCGGCTCGCTCGGCGAGAACCAGACGCTCGACCCCGATGAGAAGCGCGCCGTCGTGCGCTGTGCCGTCGAGACCGCGCGTGGGCGCGTGCCGGTGTTGAGCGGCGTGGCGGAGTCGTCCACGCGCGCGGCCGTCCGTTACGTGCGCGATGTGGCCCAGCTCGGCGCGACGGGCGTGATGCTCATGCCCCCGATGAGTTACAAGGGCGACCCGCGCGAGAGCATGACCTACCTCCGCACCGTGGCGAAGGACGGCGGGTTGAACATCATGATTTACAACAACCCCTTGAGCTACGCGAACGACATCACGCCCGCGCTCTTCGCCGAGCTGGCGGACGAACCGCGCTTCGTGGCCATCAAGGAAAGCTCCGGCGACCCGCGCCGCGTCACCGAGCTGCGCAACACCGTCGGCGACCGCTACGCCGTCTTCACAGGCGTGGACGACTTGCTGATGGAAGCGGCCATCCTCGGCATCGACGGTTGGGTCGCGGGCACCGGCATCGCCTTTCCCGCCGAGAACCAACGCCTCTGGGAACTCACCCGCGCTGGCAAGTGGGACGAGGCCCGCGCGCTCTACCGCTGGTTCCAGCCGCTCCTCAAGCTCGATACGCACGTCCACTTCGTCCAATACATCAAGCTGTGCGAACAGGAAACCGGCCTCGGTGTCGAGTGGGTCCGCGCCCCGCGCCTGCCCATCGCGGGCGACGAACGGAAAGCCGTGCTCAAAATCATCCGCGACGCGATTGCCAAACGGCCCAAGCTGGCGAAACTGAGCAAAACCCATTGAACTCACCATGAGCTCACGACTCCTCCTTCTTGCTTGCGCCGTCGTGACCGTGACCATCGGCCGCGCACAGTCTCCCACGGTCCCGCTTTACCTCGCCGATTCGCGCGCGGACACGCGCTTGCAAGACGAGGCCAAACGACTGCGCGATGCGGGTGCGCTCTCGCGGGAAACCGTGCTGACGAACCAGTTCACTCGCACAAGCTGCCAACTCGCCCTGCCCGCGCCCAGGAGCACCCGGCTAGCCGGACGCGAGTTGTGGGCCGCGTCTCGCGCAGCCCATGTGCGCGTGGGCTGGAACTTTCTCTGCACCAAGTGCAACAACTGGCACCTGAACCTCGCCGGTGGTTACGCGCTCACCAAGGACGGCGCGGTCGCCACCTGCTTCCACGTCGTCAAGCTGCCGGCGAACTTCAAGGAGGGCTTCCTCATCGCCACGGACGAGCAAGGCCGGATGCACGCCGTCACCGAAATCCTTGCCGGTGACGAGCGCACCGACGCCTGCATCATCCGCACCAGCGCCCGCGACTTGAAGCCGCTACCCTTGAGCACAAATGTCTTTCCCGGCGACCGCGCGTTCTGCTTCAGCGACCCGCTCGGGCAACGTGGCTACTTCAGCGACGGCATTGTGAACCGCTTCCTCGCGCGCCATCCCAACAACAGCACAAACCTCCCACCAGTCACGCGCCTCAACGTGACGACCGACTGGGCGCCCGGCTCCAGCGGCTCGGCCGTGCTCGACGAGTTGGGTAACGCCATCGGCCATGTCACAACCATCACCACGTTGCCCAGCGTGCCCACGCCGAAGGCCGGCGACTCCACCAGCCCGAAAGCCGAGCGCACCCTCATCACGCTCCACGAAGCCGTCAGCGCTCGCGACGTGCTCGCGCTTATCCAGAAACCGAGCAAACGGTGAGCCGCGCTCCTGCCCGAGTTTTTTCTGTCTCCTTCTTTCTGTCAGCCAGTCCCCCTCTGCCATGCACCGCATCCAAGTCATTGACTCCCACACCGGCGGCGAGCCTACGCGCATCGTCATCAGCGGCGGCCCCGACCTGGGCGGCGGCAGCGTCGCGGACCAACTCAAAGTCTTCCGCGACCAACACGACCGCTTCCGCTCCGCCGTCGTCAACGAACCGCGCGGCTCCGAGGTGCTCGTCGGTGCGCTCCTCTGCCCGCCCGCCGACAAGACCTGCGTCACCGGCGTCCTCTTCTTCAACAACGTCGGCGTCCTCGCCATGTGCGGCCACGGGACCATCGGCCTTGCCGTCACGCTCGCGCACCTCGGGCGCATCGGCCCCGGCGAGCACCGCATCGAGACCTGCGTGGGCGTCGTGACCGCCACCTTGCACGCGGACGGCTCCGTCTCCGTGGCGAACGTGCCGAGCTGGCGGCAGGTGAAAGCCGCGCCCGTGGATGTGCCCGGCCTCGGCAAAATCACCGGCGACCTCGCGTGGGGCGGCAACTGGTTCTTCCTCGTCGAAAACCACGGCCTCGCTCTCGACCTCAAGAACGTCGAGCAACTCACCGACGCGAGCTGGCGCATCCGCCAAGCCGTGAACGCGCAAGGCTTCCCGGAGGTGGACCACATCGAGCTATTCGGCCCGCCGCAATCTGGCGGCCACTCGCGCAGCTTCGTCCTTTGCCCCGGCAAGGCCTACGACCGTTCCCCTTGCGGCACCGGCACCAGCGCCAAGCTCGCTTGCCTGGCCGCCGAAGGAAAACTCGCCGAGGGCACGGACTGGATTCAGGAAAGCATTCTTGGCACGCAGTTCACCGGCTCCTTCCGCTGGCTCGACCGCGCAAAGGGCGAAATCGCCCCCCTCATCACCGGCACCGCCTCCGTGAACGCCGAGTCCACCCTCCTGCTGGATGAACGCGACCCCTTCTGCTGGGGAATTCGCTAGCACGAATTGAACAAGGATGAAGCAGCGAGAAGTTTTGCTTCGCTCGCTTGCCTCCTCTGTGTTCAATCCGTCTTCCATCTGTGGCTAAAGAAAAATCCATCGTCATCATTGGCTCCGGCGTCATCGGGCTGACCACCGCTTACTACTGCGCCGGGCGCGGACATGAGGTCACGCTGCTGGATCGCGACGGGCCGGCCCGCGATGGCTGTTCCTTCGGCAACGCGGGAATGATTGTGCCCAGCCACTTTGTCCCGCTCGCCGCGCCCGGCATGGTCGCGCTCGGACTGAAGTGGATGTGGAACCCGGAGTCGCCTTTCTACATCAAGCCCCGCCTCGACTTCGGGCTGCTCGATTGGGGATTCAAGTTTTGGCAGGCCTCCACCGCCGGCCGCGTCAACCGCGCCGCCCCGCTGCTGCGCGACCTGAGCTTCGCCAGCCGCGCGTGCTTCGAGGAGCTCGCTGCGCTGCTGGGCGACGACTTCGGCCTCACCACGCGGGGCTTGCTCATGCTCTGCAAAACCCAGCACGCGCTGGATGAAGAGGCCAAGCTCGCCGCACGCGCAAACGCGCTCGGCGTGCCCGCACAGGTCCTAAACGCGAAGGCCGCCGCCGCCCTCGACCCCGCCATCACCATGGACATCGTGGGGGCCGTGCTGTTCCCGAAGGACGCGCACCTCACACCCGGCCGCTTCATGGCCGCGCTCCGCTCGCAGTGCGAAACCGCCGGCGTGCGCTTCAAATGGAACACCGAAGTCACTGGCTTCACACGCGATGGCACCAAGCTCAAGACCGTCCGCACCTCCCGGGGCGACTTCACGGCGGACGAAGTCGTCCTATGCGGCGGCGCATGGTCGCCCGTGCTCGCCGATGAGCTTGGTTTGCACCTGCCCATCCAGGCCGGCAAGGGCTACAGTCTCACGCTCCCGAAACCGCCGCAGCTCCCGCAGCTCTGCTCCATCTGCACTGAGGCCCGCCTCGCCGTCACCCCGATGGGCGGCGCGCTCCGCATTGGCGGCACGATGGAAATCGCCGGCCTCAACGAGGACGTCAACCCTGTTCGTGTGCGCGGCATCATCAAGTCCGCACTCCAGTATTTTCCTGCGTTCAAGGAATCGGACTTCGACGGCATCCAGCCGTGGCGTGGTCTGCGTCCCTGCTCGCCGGACGGTTTGCCCTACATTGGCCGCACCGCGAAGTTCGCCAACCTCTCCCTCGCCACCGGCCACGCGATGATGGGCCTAAGCCTCGGCCCCATCACCGGCCAGCTCATCGCGCAAATCCTCTCTGACGAGCCGCCCGAGTTTGACCTCGGACTGCTTTCGCCCGACCGCTACGCTTGAGCCATGAAGTTGCCTTTGCTTGCTGCCGCGCTCTGTGTCCTCACGCCCGCCGTGGTGTTTGCAGCCGATGCGCCGACGGCCCCACGCGCCGCGCGCTCCATACACCTCGGCTTTCCCGCGCCGGATGCAGCGGCGTTCTACAACGAAGCCGTCGTGGATGAGTCGGTCAATGGTAGTTACTTCATGGCGTGTGGCTGGAACACCGGCTACTTCGGCATCCAGCAAATCCGCAACTCGAACGACAAGGTCGTCATCTTCTCTGTGTGGGACCCAACAAAGGGCGACGACGCGAAGGCCGTCCCGCTGGAGCAGCGCGTCGAAGTGCTCTTCGAGGGCGAGGGCGTGAAGGTCAACCGCTTCGGCGGCGAAGGCACCGGCGGCAAGAGCATGTTCCCGCACACATGGAAGCTCGGCGAGACGAACCGCTTCCTCGTTGAGGCGAAGGTCGAGGGCGACAAGACCGCTTACACCGGCTGGTTTTTCCTCAACGACAAACGCGAGTGGAAACGACTCGTCACCTTCCGCACGAAGACCGGCGGCAAGCCGATGCGCGGCCTCTACTCGTTCGTCGAGGACTTCCGGCGCGACACCAAGAGCGCGACTGAAGCCCGCAGCGCGCGCTTCGGCCACGGCTGGGTGCAAACGCTCGCGGGCGACTGGGAGCCGCTCGCGAAGGCGCGCTTCACCGCGTCGAACGCAAAGACTGAGGCGAAGGAAACCATCAACGCCGGCGTGCGCGACGGCTGGTTCTTCCTCACCACCGGCGGCGCGACGAAGCAGGTGCAGGAACTGAATCAGGTCATCGAAAAAATCGCGGCCAACAAGCGCCCGAAGGACCTGCCAACCGCGAAGTAAGCGCCACCCGCGATGCAACCGCTCCTCGAACACTTCGGCATCGCCGTCGCCGCCTTGACTAGCGTGCTCGCGATAGTTACGGCGCTCGGCAGTTGCTCCAAGCTCCAAAGAAATCTCCGGCTCCAAGCTCCAATCGCGGATGGCGGAATGCGTGGCCGGACGCGCCTCCTTGATGTTTGGGGCTTCGTGCGCTTGGCCACCCTGCTCTTGCTGGTGGACAACAGCGCCTTCGCCGCTCCTGCGCTTCAGACGCGCCATGTCCTGCTCGTCATGGCCGACGGCGTGCGTTGGCAGGAAGTTTTCACTGGCGCGGAGGAGCAGCTCATCAGCAAGGAACACGGCGGCATCACGAAGACGAACGACATCCGCAAGGCCTTCTGGCGCGAAACACCGGAGGCGCGGCGCGCGGCGTTGATGCCGTTTTTCTGGAGCACGCTCGCCAAGCAGGGCCAACTCTACGGCAACCAGCACAAGGGCAGCACCGCGCACGTCACCAACAGCAAGAACTTCTCCTACCCCGGCTACAGCGAAATCCTCTGCGGCTTCAACGACCCGCGCATCGACAGCAACGCCAAGAAGCCGAACGCGAACGTGACTGTGCTCGAATGGCTGAACGGCAAACCCGCCTTCGCCGGACACGTCGCAGCCTTCGGCAACTGGGACGTGATTCCCTACATCATCAATCGCGAGCGCAGCCGCGTGCCGATCTGGACGGGCTTCGAGAAGACCGACGCGAAGCTGAGTCCGCACCTCGCGCTGCTGGAGAAGCTCGTGGCCGACCACACGCCGACGTGGGGCACACTGATGACTTACGACACGTTCATCCACGCCGCCGCGCTGGAGCATCTCAAGATCAAGAAGCCGCGACTGATGTATGTCTGCTACGGCGAGCCGGACGAGTGGGCGCACGAAGGCCGTTACGACAACTATCTGCACAGCATCCAGCACTTCGACCGCTTCGTGCGCGAGTTGTGGGAAGCCGCGCAGGCCGACCCGGAAATGCGCGGCCACACGTCGCTGCTGCTCGTCACCGACCACGGGCGCGGCACGAGCAACGCGTCGTGGAAAAACCACGGGGCTAATATCGCCGACTCACGCTTCATCTGGATGGGCGCGCTCGGCCCGGACACGCCGGCACTCGGGGAGCGAACCAACGTGCCGACTGTGACGCAAAATCAAATCGCACCGACCGCGGCGGCGTTGCTGGGCTTAGATTACAAAGCCGAGCAACCGCAAGCCGGCCCCGTGCTGGTGGATACTTTGCCGAAGGAGGGGAAGTAGAAGTCGCGTTGTTCACTGTCGCTTCAGGTCGTGGCACCCGTTCTCCCTCACCCTGACCCTCTCCCGCTGGGAGAGGGACCAGCCACGACCACGCCACTTGGTTCAGAGCGCGTCCGTTCCAACCCACCGCTGGCTCCGTCTC
>SXTU01000247.1 GCA_005791875.1 Verrucomicrobiales bacterium | reverse complement strand
TCCCTCACCCCGGCCCTCTCCCGCTGGGAGAGGGAGAACGTCAGCCAGCGCTCGAATCGCTGTGGCGTCCCTGTCGGCGAGAAGCGGAATGCGTCGCTCCCTCTCCCGGAGGGAGAGGGCTGGGGGGAGGGGGAAGGTATCGAATGACTGGCGGCAGACTCACGCCGCATTCCGTAGCTGCGGGCGTGGGCGTCCGCGCTCCTTTGCGCCTTCGCTTCCAAATGCCATTCGGCGGGATGCCAACCAGACGCCACGACGCACGCCTTCTCCCTTCCTCGGAGGAGGGGAGAAGGTGGCCGCAGGCCGGATGAGGGGAGATGCCACCAACGCCGACGCACATTACCCCTCACCCCAACCCTCTCCCCTCCTCCGCGGAAGGGAGAGGGAGCCGGAGCGCGTCGCGGTAGCCCAGCCATTCCACCGAATCCCACTCTGAAATGGTATGAAGCACTCATTCGCGTGTGATGGCTTCGTCGAGGTTGAGGAGAATGTTCGCGGTCACGGTGTAGGCGGCGAGTTCGGCGACATCCAGCTTCGCGTCGGGCTTGGATTCGCCTTGGGCCAGCAGCGACTTCGCAGCGTCGGGGTCGGCGCTGTATTTGGCAAGGCGCTTGTCCAAGCCGGCGGTCAGCACAGCGAGGTCGGCCTTGTCCGGCGTGCGACCGGTGACGCGCCGGAAACCGTGGGTGAGTCGCTCGCTCGCGGTCGCGCCGCCTTCGGTGAGCATCCGCTGCGCGAGCGCGCGGGCGGCTTCGACGTAGGTGACTTCGTTGAGGAGCGCGAGCGCTTGCAGCGGCGTGTTCGTGCGGCTGCGCTTCACGGTGCAAATCTCGCGCGTGGGCGAATCAAAGAGCAGCATCGTGGGCGGCGCGGCGGTGCGCTTCCAAACGGTGTAGAGCGTGCGGCGATGCAGGCCGTCGCCGGTATCGTGCTTGTAGCCGCGCAAATCGCCGTAGCGGCTCGTCTCGTCCCACACGCCCTCGGGCATGTAGGGGCGCACGCTCGGGCCGCCGAGCTTCTCGACGAGCAGGCCACTCGCGGCGAGCGCCTGGTCGCGGATGAGTTCGGCGGGCAGGCGGAAGCGCGGGCCGCGCGCGAGCAGGCGATTCTCCGGGTCGCGCGCCACCAGCGCGGGCGTGACCTTCGACGACTGCCGATACGCCGCCGACATCACGAGCGTTTTCTGAAACGCCTTCATGTCCCACCCGAGCCGGACGAACTCCGTCGCGAGCCAGTCGAGCAACTCCGGATGGCTCGGTGGCTCGGCCTGCGAGCCGAAGTTCTCCGTCGTCTTCACGAGGCCGTAGCCGAAGAACTTCTCCCACGTGCGGTTCACCCACACGCGCGACGTGAGCGGGTTTTCAGGCGCGACGAGCCACTGCGCGAGGCCGAGGCGATTCGTCGGCGCGCCGGCGGGGAGCGGCGGCAACGCGGCGGGCACGCCCGCGCTGACCTTGTCGCCCTTCTTGTCGTATTCGCCGCGCATGAGGATGAAGGCATCGCGGGGCGCGGCGATTTCCTTCATCACCATCGTCGTCGGCAGCTTCAGCTCGTAGTCGTCCACGGCCTTCTTCGCAGCGGCGAGCGCGGCGTCGGCGGACTTCACCGGGCTTTCGGCGTTGGCGCGGAAAAACTTCGTCAACTCGGTGCGTTGGGCGGGGGTGCGCTTGCTCGGCTCGGTCGCAAAAATCTTCTTCAACGTCTCCGGCACCTGCGCGCCGCCGTCGAGCTTCGCAAGGCCCGGCGCGAGCGACGTGGCCGAGAGGCGGAAGCGGCCGATGGAGTGTTGGCCGCTGGCTTTGTGCAGCAAGCGCACGGTGAGCGTGGCGTTCGCGGGCACGGTCGCGGCGCGGTCGGCGAGGAACATCGCCTTGAGCGGTTCCTTGCGCGTGGGACCGTCCACGGCCCAGCCCTTGCCGCCCTTCGCGTCCACCACGAGGCCGACTTCGTAGCCCTTCTGCGAGTAGCTGGCCTCGGCCTTGGTGAACTTGATGACCTCGGGTTTCGCGAGCGACGGCGCGGTGATTTCCGCCTCGATGCCGCTGAGGATGAAGTTGCCATTCGGTGCGCGCCCAACCGACTGCGTGGGCAACGACGCGTCCGGAAGCGCCTCCAGCAGCACACCACCGAGCGTTCCGGCGGCGACCGGCGCGGTAACGGTGTAAGTCTCCTGCGGCGCGGCGGCCCCGACGGTGAGCCACGAGGCGTCGGCTTGGCGGGTGAAAGTGGTCTTGCTCGCGGCCTTCACGGCGGTGGGTTCGAGCACCTTCCACGCAGCGGCGGCGGGGTCGAGCTTCGCGATGAACGTCGGCTCCCATTCCTCGATGAGCTTGGGCAACTGCTTCACCGCGTCCGCGAGTTTGGCCTCGGCGGATTTCAGCGACTGGTTCAGCTCGGCGAGCTTGGCCTCGTGCTCCGGCGTGGTGACGTGAAGGGTCGGCTCCGGGTTGCCGCCGCCGCGGACGCGCACGCCAGTCAAGGTGCCCGTCTCCTCCACACTGTTGAAGAAGGCGAAGAAGGAATAGAAATCGCGCTGCGAGATGGGGTCGTATTTGTGGTCGTGGCAGCGGCAGCAGTTGAAGGTGAGGCCGAGCCACGTCGTGCCGGTGGTCTCCACGCGGTCAATGATGGTCTCGATGCGCCACTCCTCCGCGATGAGGCCGCCCTCGCCGTTGATGCGGTGATTGCGGTTGAAGCCCGTCGCGACGAGCTGGTCTTGGCGCGGGTTCGGCAACAGGTCGCCGGCGAGTTGCTCAATGGTGAAGCGGTCGAACGGGACGTTGTCGTTGAACGCCTTGATGACCCAATCGCGCCACGGCCACATGCTGCGCGAGCTGTCGGTCTGGAAGCCGTGGCTGTCCGCGTAACGCGCGTAGTCGAGCCAGAGCATCGCCATGCGTTCGCCGTAGCGCGGCGAGGCGAGCAGGCGGTCCACGGCGCGCTCGTAGGCGGCGGGGGACTTGTCCGCGAGGAAGGCGTCCACCTCGGCAGGCGTGGGCGGAATGCCCGTGAGGTCGAGTGAGACGCGGCGCAAGAGCGTGGTGCGGTCGGCTTCGGGGGAGAAGGTGAGGCCGTCTTTCTTCAGGCGGGCGAGGAGGAGGGCGTCAATCGCGGCGGAGTTATCAGTGTTCAGTGATTCAGTATTCAGTGGGGCAGCCGAACTCCGTTTCCCAGACTGAAAACTGAACACTGAAGACTGCTTACTCGCCTTCGCCACTTCCGGCCGCTGCGGCGCGACGAACGCCCAGTGCGCCGAGTAGTTCGCGCCCTCGGCAATCCACCGACGAAGCGTGTCCTTCTGCGCGGAGGTCAGCGTCTTGTGCGACTCCGGCGGGGGCATGAGGTCGGCAGCGGCCTTCGTGCTGATGCGCTGCACGAGCGCGGACTTCTCCGGCTTGCCGGGCACGATGGCGAGCGATCCCGACTTCGCGGGCTTGAGCGCGGCCTCGCGGGAATCGAGCCGCAGCCCGCCCTTGACGTTCTGCGCATCCGGCCCGTGGCACGCGAAGCAGTTGTCAGAAAGGATAGGTCGGATGTCGCGGTTGAAGTCGAGCTTGGCCGGGGCGGCGGCGAGCGGGAATGCTGCGAGAAAGATGGCGAGGCGAGCTATGTGTCCGAAGTAAAAAGACATGGCGAAAGTAGAGACGGTTTCAACCGGAGATTTGTTCCGCAGCAGAGTTTGCTTTGTGGAGCGTGGCGCGGCTCACCAGAACGACCGCACGTCCGGGTCGGGCGCGGTGCCGGCCGGGGTGGTGTTCCAGTTGGCGGGAAACTCGAAGAACTCGCTGTGACCATCCAGGAACGCCATGTTGTAGCGGTTCCTGCCGCCGTAGTTATGCCACTGGCCTTGCAGCACGTTCACCGCCCGGTTGGCGTGGAAATTCCAATCGCCGAACAGGATCTTCTTCGAGACTCCCCTGATGTAGGCTGAGGTCCGCGTGACAGTCGCGGCGGTTGGCCCGGTGATGCGCGCGACGGCGAAGGCATCGCTGTTCCACTGCACCAGATAGCTAGTGCCGTAGGCATCAAAACATTTCTTCGCAGCAGCAGCGTAAGCGGGGCTGAAGGTGTCGCCGCTGTCCCGGGGACAGTTGAAGACCGCGCCGCCGCCGGTATAGCGGTAGAGCACACGGTTGGTTTCGACCGTGGTGGTCCCATAGCCGGGGTTGAGCGTAAAAGGCGGATTCGCTGTCGGCGTCTGCCCGCCCATGTTGGCCCAGCCGGAATGCACCGGAAACTTCTCATCGTAATCGGGTGCGTAAACGAGCATCGCTAACGCGATTTGCTTCGTGTTGTTAATGCACCTGGTCTGGTGCGCCTTCATCTTCGCCTTGCTCAAGGCGGGGAGGAGCATCCCCGCGAGAATCGCGATGATGGCGATCACGACCAGCAGTTCGATGAGGGTAAACGCGTGGTAGCGGCGAGACGAAACCTGTGCTTGATCCATGAAAGACTCTTCGTCCGCATGGCCATTTCGTCAAGAAAACTGGCGCCCTCTTTTTGCCTACGCGAAAATCTCCTTCACCGCTTTGCCCTTGCCGTCTTCGGTCGCGTAGAAGGGGCGACCCTCGATGTCGTAGGTCGTCTTCGGGCTGATGGCCATCGCGGTCTGTCTGGCC
>SXTU01000246.1 GCA_005791875.1 Verrucomicrobiales bacterium | reverse complement strand
ACGTCCGGGTCGTGACGCAGGATGGCGCGCAACCCCGTCTCGAAGGTCATGCCCACCGCCGCGTTGACCGGAATCTGGTTCACCCCGGTCAGGTTGTATTCCACCGGGTCCTCGACCGTGAGCACCTTCAGCCCGGGTCCGACAATGGCATTGAGCGCGGCGTAGAGCGTCGTCGTCTGGCCCGCGCCGGTCGGCCCGGTGACGAGGAAAATGCCGTGGGGCCGGTCAATGATGTCCTTGAATATCCCGAACGACCGCTCATCCATCCCGAGCTGCGGCAGCGTGAAAAGCACGTTCGCCTTGTCGAGCAGACGCATGACGACGCCCTCGCCGAAGAGCATCGGGATGACGCTCACGCGCACGTCAATCTGCCGCCCGCCGACGTTGAACTTGATGCGCCCGTCCTGCGGGATGCGGCGCTCGGCGATGTTGAGGTTCGCAAGAATCTTGACGCGGCTGATGATCGCTGCGGCGAAGCGGTGCATCTGCGGCGGCACCGGCGCCTCCTGCAACACGCCGTCAATGCGGTAGCGGATGGCCATGTGGTGCTCGTAAGGCTCCACGTGAATGTCGCTCGCCCGCTCGTTGACGGCTTCGAGGATGATTTCGTTGACCAGCTTGATGACGCTGGCCTCCTGCGCGGCTTCGAGCAGGTCCTCGCTGCCGACCTCGTGCGTGACGACGGGGGCGTCATCCTCGCCGACCATCTCATCCAGCGTGTCGCCGCCGAGGCCGTAGTGGATCTTGATGACCTTCTCGATTTCGTCGCGCGTGGCGAGCACGGGCTGGATGTTCAACCCGGTAAGCAGGCGTAGGTCATCGAACGCGTAGAGATCAAACGGGTCGCTCGTCGCCACCTGCAAGATGCCGTCCACGCGCCCGACCGGCACGAGCCGCTGCCGATAAACTACACGCGGCGGCAGCGACCGCAGCAGTTCGCCGTCGAACGTCCGGTCTTCGAGGCTGACCAGCGGCAGGTGAAATTGCTCGGCGAACACTTCGAGCAACTGCAGCTCGGTGAGCCAGCCCTTCTGCACCACAGCGCGATCGAGCCGCAGCCCCTCCGCCTGCTGGAGGGCCTGTGCGTCCGCGAGCTGCTCGGGCGTGAGCAGTCCCTTGCGCGAAAGGATTTCAGCGATGGTCATCGATTGAGATTGGATTCGGCCTCGACGGTTGTCTTCAAGGTATTACGGCTGGCAGTGGCAGCAGATCTACTCCACTTGCACCAGGGCGGCGGCGGCGGGCAAGTCGTCACTCCTTGCTGCCGATGCAATAGAGCCACTCCTGCCGCTGGCCATCCTTGCGCACGCCAACTCTCATGTAGATGCGGCTGCCGCAGATCGTCGGGGTGGCCATGACTTCGTCGCCGAGCTGGTTCTCGCCGATCAACTCGAACGCTGCTGGCGTGGCCTTGAATATGAACGTGCGGCCCGCCTCGTTCACCGCGAAGACCCGCTCGCCGACCAGCACGGGCGAAGCGCTGAAGCCGCCGCCGAGCCGGCCCTTCCAAACCTCGACGCCCGTCTCGAAGTTCCAACACACGGCCACCCCGGCGTCCTGCACGGCGAAGAGATGGCCCTGATGGAACAGCATCGAAGGCACATACACGCGGCTGCTGTTCTCCCACGCGATGCTGCCGGTGCCGTCGCCGCGAAACGCCGCGACGTGGCTCTTCGGATAGCCGCCGCTGACGGTGATGCTGTTGCCATCGGTCACGGGCGACGTGACGCATTCGGTGGTCGAGCCTTTGGTTTCCCACAGCACCTTGCCGGTGAGCGGGTCGAGGCTTGTGACGAGGTCGCAACCGCTGAGAAGCAGTTGGTCGCGCCCGTTCACCTTGAGGATGATGGGCGACGCGTAGTTGGGGAACTTGGGCCGCTCGTGCTGCCAGACGATCTTGCCAGTGCCGCGTTCGAGGCCGGCGATCTTGCCCGTGCCCTTGTTGTCCGCCGACACGATCACGAGCGACTGATACACCGCAGGCGAGGTGGGGAAGCCCTGATGCAGGAGGTAATCTGTGACCTTGGTCTGCCAGAGCTGCTTGCCATCGCGGCTCAGGGCCGTGGCGTAAACCGCGCCGTTGTGCAGGAAATTGATGAACACGCGCTGGCCATCGCACGCGGGCGTGGAGGAGGCGAAGGAACTTTTGTCATTCCCCTTCGGAAACGGGCCACAATGAACTTCCTTCTGCCAAAGCTGCCTGCCGGTCACGCGGTCGAGACAGAGCACGGACTGAATTCCTTCCGGTGCCTCGGCTGCGGCGAGGAACACCTGCGTGCCCACGACGATAGGCGAGCCGTGGCCGCGTCCGGGGACCGGGGCTTTCCAGAGGACGTTCTCGGTGGCACTCCACTTGAGCGGCACCTTCTGGCTTGCGTCGGCCACGCCGTTGCGCTGCGGACCGCGCCACCACGGCCAGTCGGTCGGCGCAAAGGTGACGGCGCCCGGCGGTGCGGCAACCGCGATAAGCGGCGACGCGCAGGTGAATGCCGCAACGGTGAGAGCAAACAGAAATCGAGAGGACATGGAAATCACGCGATCAGGGTGTTGGTGCGGGCGTCAGGCATGGACGACTCTGCGAATCCGCCCGCAGCGATGTCAACTTCGCTCTGGCCGAAATTCTCCTCGCCGCGCCAGCGCGCCAGCCTTCACCATCCCGGCAAAACCATGAGCATCCTCGACCGTTTTCGCCTCGATGGAAAACGCCTGTTCATCACCGGCGGCAGCCGCGGGCTGGGGAGAGAGATGGCGCTGGCCATCGGCGATGCCGGGGCTGATGTCGTGCTCGTGGGCCGCGAGCAGGAAAGCCTCGAAGACACGGCGGCGGACATTCGGAAGCTCGGCCGCGTGGCGATCCCGCTCGTCGGTGACGTTGGAAATGTGGAGGAATGCGAAGCGATCTGCCGCCGCGCAATGGACGAGCACGGGCCGTTCGACATCCTCATCAACAACGTCGGTGGCCGGCGCATCAACGTGCCGCTGGAGGAGCAGTCTCTGGAGCAGTGGCAGCAAATCCTCGACCTGAACCTGACGAGCGCATTTCTCAGCCTGAAGGTCATCGGCGGGGCGATGGTCGCGCGCGGAAAAGGCGGACGCGTCATCAACGTCGCGTCCATCTCGGGCATGATCGCCAATCGCGGCATCGGCGGGCGCAGCTACGAGGCGGCGAAGGCGGCGGTGATCCAGTTGACGCGCGCGGCGGCGGCG
Organism: Verrucomicrobiales bacterium; assembly: GCA_005791875.1. Taxonomy (GTDB): domain Bacteria; phylum Verrucomicrobiota; class Verrucomicrobiia; order Limisphaerales; family SXTU01; genus SXTU01. The sequence continues at coordinate 8,551 of SXTU01000246.1, read as the reverse complement.
GACTGGGCTCCGCATGGTGTCACCGTGAACGCAATTTGTCCCGGCGGCTTCATGACCGCGCCGAACGTCCGCTGGGCGAGCGCGCATCCGGAAGTCATCGCGAAGTTCCGCGAGCAGATTCCGGCGGGAGATTTCGGCCAACCCGAGGACCTCGGCCCTCTCGCGGTCTATCTCGCGAGCGATGCGTCCCGCTACATGACCGGCACGTCGGTGGTCATCGATGGTGGATATACGCTCTGGTGAGGATGGAAAATCAGCCTTGTTCAGTCGCTGTAGCGGCGGTCTGTGACGGCCGTTCTCTCCCCGGATAGCCCCCATCATCCGACGGCGCTCACAGAGGACCGCCACAGTTGTTGGAAAACCCGTTAGCTGAACAGCTCCATGATGGGCCGGCCCTCGTTCACAATCGAGTTGGGCCGCCCCGTGAGGTCGTTGAGCGTGGTGTTCTCCCAATCAATGCCAAGGTGGTTGTAAAGCGTCGCCAGAAAATCGCCGGGGCTGGTCGGGCGCTCGGCGGGGTCCTCGCCGCGCTTGTCGCTTGCGCCGATGACGCCACCGCCGGTGATGCCGCCGCCGGCCCAGAGATTCGTGAAGCAGCGCGGCCAGTGGTCACGGCCCGGCTGCAACGTGCCCGCCGCGCCGCTCGCCGGATGCGCGCCCGTGCTGCGGTCGTAATTAATCTTCGGCGTGCGCCCGAACTCGCCGGTCACGACGACCATCACGCGCTTGGCGAGGCCGCGCGCGTGGATGTCTTCGATCAACGCGGTGACCGCTTGATCGTAGGCCCAGCAGCGGTAGCGCAAGCCGTCGAACACATGCGCGTTCACCGCGTGGTCGTCCCAGTTATTGCCCGCCGTGCCGCAGAGCGGACCATCCAGATTGCTGTGGATGATTTCGACGCCCGACTCGACGAGACGGCGCGCGAGCAAGAGCTGTTGTCCCCAACGGTTGCGTCCGTAGCGGTCACGCGTGCGGGCGTCTTCCTTTGCGAGGTCGAAGGCGTCACGCGTCTTCGGGTTGGTGAGCAAGGTCACGGCCTGGCCCTCGAACTGGTCGAGCGCGCCCAACTCACCTTCCTTGTCGAAGGAGCGCTCCAGCGTGTCGAGGTTTTGGCGCAGCGCGGTGCGGTCGCTCAGTCGGCGGGACTCGGCGGCGTTGGCGAGACCGACGTTGGGCACTTGGAAGTCGGGCCGGCTCGGGTCGCCGTTGATGGCGAAGGACGAATAGGCGTTGCCCAAGTAGGCCGGGCCAGCGTAGCCGCCCTCGATGGAATTGATGGCGCAGTAATTCGGCAGCGGACTGGTGCGGCCGGGCTGCTTCGAGCGCAGGTAATTTGCCACGCACATCCAGTCCGGGTATTTGGGCGCGGTCTTGTCCCGCTCGTCGGCATCACCGGAAAGCATCCGAAGATGACCGGCAGGGTGTCCGCCCGCGCGATGCGCCATCGAGCGGATGAGCGTGAACTTGTCGGCGATCTTCGCGTGGAGCGGGAGCAGCTCCGTGATTTGCGTGCCGGGGACGTTCGTGGGAATGACCTTGAACGGGCCGCGATACTCGCTGCCGATTTCGGGCTTCGGGTCGTAGGTGTCCACGTGGGAGAGGCCGCCGATGAGCCAGACCATGATGACGGCGGTCTTCTCTTTCTGCGGCTTGCCCGCGTTCTCCGCGCGCAAGCGCAGCAGGCCCGGCAGACTGAGCGTGCCGAAACCGGCAAGCCCGACGTTCATGAACCCGCGCCGGCTCATGGGCCCGGTGCAGCGTGCGATGGGAGAATTGTTGGACGGGGTCATGGTTTTACAATGCTGAACGCTTGGTAAAGAGACGGCGGACTAGCCGGTTAATTCGCTAATGGGGCTGCCGCCGCTGACGATGTGCGTGGGCCGCCCGCTGAAGTCCTTGATGGTGGCGTGCTGCCAGTCGAGGCCGAGGTAATGGTAAATGGTCGCGAGAAAATCCGCCGGGTAACAGGGCCGCTCGACCACTTGCTCGCCGCGCTTGTCGGTCGCGCCAATCACGCCGCCCATCTTGAAGCCGCCGCCGGCCCAGAGGTTCGTGAACGCCTGCGGCCAATGGTCGCGACCCGGTTGCAACGTGCCGGCCGGCCCGCTGCCATCGCCGCCCCCGGTGCTGCGGTCGTAGCTGATTTTCGGCGTCCGGCCAAACTCCCCGGTCACGACGACGAGCACGCGCTGGTCGAGGCCGCGCGCGTAAATGTCCTCGATGAGCGCGGAGACGGCTTGGTCGTAGTTCGCCATGCGGAAGCGCAGCACGTCGAAGATGTGATGGTCCACCGCGTGGTCATCCCACACGTGGGTGCGACCGCAGAGCGGCCCGCTCAACTGGCTCGTGACAATCTCCACGCCCGCCTCCACGAGCCGGCGCGCGAGCAACAACTGCTGACCCCAACGGTTCCGCCCGTAGCGGTCGCGCGTGCGGGAATCCTCCTTGCTCAAGTCAAACGCGTCGCGCGTGCGCGGGTTGGTGAGCAGCGTCAAGGCTTGCGACTCGAACTGGTCGAGCGCGCCCAGTTCACCTTCTTTGTCAAAGGCGCGCTCCAGCGTGTCGAGGCTCTGGCGCAGCGTCGCGCGGTCGTTCAAGCGCCGCGCCTCGGCCGGGTTGCCCAGCCCGAGGTTCGGGACCTCGAAGCGCGGCTGGTTCGGGTCGTCCTGCACGGCGAACGTCGAGTGCGCATCGCCGAGATACGCCGGACCGTTGTATTCGAGCGGCGGGTTCACGCCGATGTAGTTGGGCAGCGGGTTCGTCCGCCGCCCTTCCTTCGCCCGCAAGTAGTGGGCGATGGACATCCAATCGGGCAGGCGCGGCTTGGGTTTGTCGCGCGTGTCGAGGTCGCCGGAGAGGAGCTGCATCGAGCCGGCGGGATGGCCGCCCGCCGTCTGCTTCATGCCACGGATGAGGGTGAACTTGTCGGCCATCTTTGCCTGCATCGGCAACAGCTCCGTGAGCCGCGTGCCCGACACATTCGTGGCGATGGTGTTGAACGGGCCGCGATACTCGCTGCCGCTGTCGGGCTTGGGGTCGTAAGTGTCGAGATGCGTTAGGCCGCCTGGCAGCCAGACCATGATGACGGCGGTCTTGGGCCGGTGGGGTTGGATGGCCGCGTCTGCCCGCAACCGGAACAGCCCCGGCAAACTCAGGCTGGCAAATCCCGCGAGGCCCACGCGCATGAACTCCCGCCGGGCAAACGGCCCGAGACAACGCGCGACGGCGGGCGATGCGTTGGGAGTGGACATGGCGCGAGTGCGGCTACTTCTTGTCCGCGGGCAGCACGCGGATGCGGATGGGTTCGGAGACGACGATGTCGGCGATGTCCTTCGGCGCGGCGGCGTCTGTCGCGGCTTTCATGCGCTTGGCGGCGTCGGCTTTCGCGGCCTCGGCGGATTTCAATTTGTCCGTGGCGGCCTTCGCGGTGGCCTCGACAGCGCCGCGCTTCTCGGCGGGCGCGGCGGTGACTTCAGCGGCAAGTTTCTTGGCCTCTTCCGCGAGCACGGCGGCTTCCGCGTCAGCCTTCTTCTGCGCGGCCTCGGCGAGGACGGCCGCCGCCGGGTTGTGCCGATACTTCGCCACGTAGCCGCTGTAGAGCGCGATGGTGTGCTCGCCGGGCGCGGGCTTGAGCGTCGCGAGGTCGAGGACAAGCTCGGCGGACGCGGCCTTGAGCGCGACCTCCGGAGTCTTCGCCGCCGTGAAGCCCGCGCCGTCGGCCCGGAGCTTGAGTGTCGTGCCGGAGAACTCGCCGCGCCACGTGAGCGCGAGCGGAATGGTGAGCTTCTCGCCGAGCTTCACTTCCCAAGTCTTGTTCTCGCGCGGCGCGATGGTGATAGGCGCGCCCTCGGCGTCAGTGACGGAGATGGGCACGTCTGCGAGCAGGCGCGGCTTGGGAATCTCCGCCGTGGCTTCGCGCACCGGCCACGTCATCGAGGCGAGCTGCACGGGCCGCGTGACGGTCGCACCGTTGATTTGTGCGCGGCCAACAATCTTCGCGACGCCCGCGGAACGCGGCGCTTTATCCGACGCGGTGATGAGCAGCTTGCCTTGCGATTGGCCCGCCGGAATCTTCAGCGCCGCCGCCGTCACGCCGGTCGGTAATTCTTCCATGCCCAGCTCGATGTCGCCCGCGAATCCGTCGCGCCGGATGACGACGACGTCGAACGCCATCGTGCCGCCGGGGCGCAGCGCGATGGGTTTGGACTGCGCGTTGCGGTCGCCGTTGCGCAGCTCGAAATGGATGGCCCACGTCGCGAGCGCGAAGTCCGGCGCGGCCTGCCGGATGACGAGCCGGTAGATGTTCGCCGCGTCGTTGCGCGTGCCGCCGAAGAGGTCGCGGAGCTGGAGGCGATAGAGGCCGTCCTCCTTGATTTCAAGTTTGCCCAGCACGTCGGCGGAACCGGCGTCGTAGGGCGGGCCGTCGTAGGAGTAGCCGTTGCTCGACGGCTTCATCGGCGGCGGGATGTCGTTCAGCTCGGCGAAGTCGCTGAGTTTTTCCTTGTCACCATCTTTCTCGACGCGCTGCACGAGCACGAACGGGTCGGTCGGCAAGCCCAGCCGCTCGGACGCGACCTCAATCCACCACCCCTCGCCCTTCTTCGCGGTGAACTCGAACGTGTCCACGTCCGCCGCCGGGAAGAAGCCGCCGCTGATGTCGCAGGGTAACGTGATTTTCTGCGCCTGCGCGTGGGCGTTGTTGGGCTCGACTTCGGTCGAGCGCGGGATGCCGAAGTCCGCCGCCGGATTCCATGAGAAGGAACTCACCGAGCGCGTCCGGGCCTGGCGCGGGAAGGGTGCGCCCGCCGCCACGTCCTGCAACGCCAGCCGGTAGAAATGCTCCGGCCCGCCCTTGAAGGTGAGGCTGTGAACCTTGATGAAATACTTGCCGTCGGCCGGCGGCGTGAAGTCCAGCAGGCCGCTCGTGCGATTGACGACCAGGTCGCGGCCCTCGCCGTCGGCGACGATGAGCACGGGGGTGAGCTTGGAATCAATTCCCGCCGTCGCGCACTCGACGACAACGCGCTGCCCCTTCGTGCCGGTGAAGGAATAAAAGTCCACGGCCCGCGCGGACATGACGGCGTTGCAGACGGAGTTGGATTTTAACGCGAGCGCCGTTTCCAGCGAGGTGTTCGGCGTGGTGCGCGTGATTTCCGCGAGCTTGCTCACCGTGAACGCCCGCGCCGCCGAGACGCCGAGACGCGACACGACGCGTGCGTCATGCACACCGACCGGCGCATCCGCCGCGACGGTGACGATGAACTTGTTCGCTTCGATTCTGCCGTCAGCGGCGAGCTTGGGCTTGGCCATGAGCTGCGGTGTGGAGAAGACGAGGTCGGTCGCCTCCTCCAAGCTTTCGCCCGTGATGGCGACCTCGACGGTGGTGCCAACCTGCGCGCCCATCGGCAGGGTGGTGAGCAAGCGCGGTGTGGGAAGGATGACGGATTGGGCGAGGGCGGAAGTGGCCAGCGCGGCGGCGGCGGCGAAGAGTTGGATAAGGGGCTTCATGCGAAAAGGGATGGAATGAACGAGCGGCGGGGCGAAGGCGAGAATCGCATTGGAGCGCGGATGCCCACGTTCGCAGTAGTGTGCTCCGGACGTGGGCGTCCGGGCTCCAAGCGAACGGCCCCAGCGGGGCCGAACATGAGTAGCCGCGGGTGAAGTTCGCGCAGCGAACGCAACCCACGGAAGGGAGCAGAAGGAGCGAGCAACCGCGTAGCGGTTGAACCGTCGGGCGAACGCCATCCAGTTCCACCGCTACGCGGTGGCGTCGCGTTTGCGGGCGACCGTGGGTTCCGCTCGCAAAGCCTCGCTTCACCCACGGCTACTCGTGTTGGGCTGCTATGCAGCCAGTCGCCGGGCGAGCGCCAAGACTTCGTCTGCTGAGTTTCGAGCGACGGCCGCATCTCAGTGGTTGTAGAGAAATTCCTTCGTGTTGATGAGCGCCCAGAGGAGGTCCTCGTAGGCGATGCGGCGGGATTGCTCGGGCTGGAGCGGCTTGCCAGCGGCGTCTCCGCGCGGGCGAGCGAGATACTCCTCAGCCACGGCTTGCTCGTGCGACTGCGGCTCGCGCGCGAAGGCGGCGAGATACAACTCACGAATCTTCGCTGCCTCGGGCTTGTCGCCCTTTGCCAGCCGCTCGGCGCGACCGCCGCTGGTGGCGAGCTTGGCCTTCACATCGGCGGCATTCATCAGGTGCAGGCTTTGCGCGAGGCTCGCGGAGGACGCGCGTTCGCATTCGCACACGCTCGCGCCCTCGGGACGACCGAAGACTTTCAGGAAGGCGGAGCCGCGGTTGTAGCTGTTGTCCGGCAGCGCGATGGCGCGCGTGCCCACCGGCAGGTCGGCGAACTCCGTGCGCGCGCCGGTGAACTGGTCAATCGAGTCGAGCAACACCTCGGCCTGCATCCGGCGCGGGTAGAAGTGCGAGAAGTTCTGCCGGTCCACGCCGTTGTGCTGGTTCGGCGTGGCGCTGAGTTGATACGTGGAGGACTGCGTGATGACGCGCACGACGGCCTTGAGGTCGAATCCGTTGTCCACGAAATGCTTCGCCAGCGCGTCGAGCAACTCGGGATTCGAGGGCGGGTTCGTGTCGCGGATGTCGTCCTCCGGCTCGATGAGGCCGCGCTTGAAGAAGTGCTTCCAGTAGCGGTTCACGAGCGCCTTCGCGAAGAACGGGTTCGCCTTGTTGCCCATCCAATCGGCGAGGCGCAGGCGCGGGTCTTCGTCGGGCGGGATGTCGAGCGTGGGGTCGCCAAGGCCGGCGGGCTTCACGGGGAGTTTGGTTTTCTTGTTCTCCGTCTGCGCCATGCCGCGCTTGTGGAAGATGACGTCCTCGCCCGCCGTGGCCGTGGGTTTGCGGCCAATCTGGCTGAAGAACGCGCTCATGCTGTAGTAGTCGTGCTGGCTCCAGCGCTCGAAGGGATGGTGATGGCATTGCGCGCACTGCATCCGCACGCCGAGGAAAAGCTGCGCCACGTCCTCGAGCTGCTCGGTCGGCTGCTTCACGCGCTTATACCAGGCGACGGGCGGATTGCCCTCGATGGTGCCGGTGGCGGCGAGCAGTTCGCGCACGAGGCGGTCGTAAGGCTTGTTTGCCAGCAGGCTGTCGCGCACCCACGAGTGGAAGGCGAAGTTCGCCGTGATGTCGCTGGCGGCGTCGCGCTTGTTCTTGAGCAGCGCCGTCCACTTGTTCGCGAAGTAGTCTGCGTAGTCCGGGCTGGTGAGCAGCGCGTCCACGAGCTGGTCGCGCTTCGTCGGCTCAGTGCTGGAAAGAAATGCCTCCGCCTCCGCGACGGTCGGCAAGCGGCCCGCGATGTCGAGCGAGACGCGGCGAATGAACGTGGCGTCGTCGGCCACCGGCGAGGGCGGGATGCCAATGAGCTTGAGGTTCGCGAACACGAGCTGGTCGATGAAGTTCTTGCTCGGCGGCAGGCTCTTCACCGGCGCGCCGAGCGGGACGGAGACATTGCACACGGCAGCGAGGCCTTGATACCGCACCATCACCGCCACGTTGCCGGGGATGTCGAGAATCTTGACGCGCCCGGCCTCGGACGCCTCAGCCATCGCGCGGTCATTGGCCTCGTAGAGCGCGAGCTGCGTGACGTCGCGCGTGCGGCCATCGGCGTAGCGGGCGGTGACTTTGAGCTGCTGCTCGGACTTGGTCTTGAGCGTCTTGCGCGGCGGTTGCACATCGAGCGAGACGAGCTTGGGCGCGGTGGTTTGGTCGAACGGCGTGCCCTGATGAAGCCACGCGCGCAGCAGCCGATAGCCTTCCGAAGCGGGGTCCAGCCGCATCCCGCCGCCATGTGGCACACGACCGGACGCCTTCATCAGCAACAAACTCTGCTCCGGCGACGCGGCGAACACCCGGCGACCACGCCCTTCCTTCACCAAGTGCTCGTAATCCTCCTGCGGCTCGAACCCAAGCAGCGAAAGTTGAAACCCGTTCTGCCCCTGCCCCGCCTTCGCGTGACACGCGCCCGCGTTGCAGCCGGCTTTCGTCAGGACTGGCACCACGTCGTTGACGAAGCTGACGGTTCGCACCGGCTCCGCCGCAAACCCCGGCAACGTGAGCAAGAGGGCCGCGAACAGACATGACGAGTTGCTGCGGCGCTTCTGGGGTGAGGCAAATAATGGTCTGTCAGCTGGCACGCTAGTCAGATTGCGACGCGAGGGCGTGTCTTCAATCTCTTCCCAGCTTTCCTCCCAGGTCTGAGCCGGACGGGGTTGGCGGCTCAGGGTCTGGCTCCAAGCGCAGCGCGAACAGCGGGCAGCATCAGCCCGGTGAGCACGCGATGCCCCTCGGGGTTCGGATGGCACTGGTCCGTCGTCCAGCCGCCGATGTCAGTGCCGCCGGCCTCGGCGTCAGTCCAGTGCTTGAAGTGGTCCACCAGCGGCGTGTGTTTCTCGGCGGCGACGCTGCGGCAGGCAGCAACGTATTTCTCCAGCCGGACGTTCGGATGCTCGCCGACGCCATTGAGCTTTGCGGTCCTGCCCCAGCGCGGCTCCGTCATCAGCACGGGCGTGACACCGGCGGCGCGCAAATCGT
>SXTU01000036.1 GCA_005791875.1 Verrucomicrobiales bacterium | reverse complement strand
GCGGTTTTCATAACGGCGCATCACCACTTCCAGCAGATACTCACCGGATTGTTTGGGCAGCGCCTTCAAGCCCATGTCGTCGATGATGACGAGGTCGGGCTTCAAGTAGCGGCGCAGCGTCTTGTCCTGCTGCTTGAAGGCCTCGTCCTTCATGAAGTCGCGCACCAGGTCGAAGATGGAGCGGTAGAGGACGTGGAAGTTCATCTTGATGGCCTCATAGCCGATGGCCTGGGCCAGGTGCGTTTTGCCGACGCCGGGCGGCCCGAGGAACAGCACGTCCTTGGCCTCGCGGATGAACTTGCCGGCGGCCATGGGAGAGGCGTAAGCGTCAATTCTCCCTTCGCAGTTCGGGTTCAGTCGGAACGATGCCGTGGGCATGGCGGCGTGACTTCAACGCAAAGACGCAGAGGACGCAAAGATGCGCGGAGTAGATCGCGGGAAGATCTTTAGCAAGATGACCATTGGGTGGCCAAACTCTGCGCTCCTCGGCGCTCTCCGCGTCTTTGCGTTAAAGTCAGGCTTCCCTTCAACCCCCCGCGCTTTCGGTCTCGGGTTACTTTTGGCGCTTGGAGCTTGGGATTTCGAACTTTGCCCGTCACTGTCCCAGAAAGACCAAATTTCCCATTGACCAGTGGCGCGCTTCCATGAGCCAATGACGCTCCGTTTTGGTTTTAGCGTTTTAGAATTTGTGAGTTTGGATCATGCCAAAGGTAGCGAAGCCAGGCCGCGTGCCACGCATCGGCGCGAACACGGCCAAATACGATGCCCATCACACCGTCCTCAACCAAACTTACGGCGCGCTCGCGGACCTGCGCCGGGAACTGGCTGACTCCAAGGAAAAGATCGCCGAGCGCGGCAACCTGCTGAACCTCTTCGGCACTTGCATGGACTCGCAGCGCGCGTGGCTGCTGCTCGAGGACTATTTCGAGAAGCTCAATCTCTCCCGCAAGGATTTCGGCGCGAACGAGTGGTGGCCGCGCATGGTCGAGGCGAAGAACAAGGCCCGCCTTGAGGAGCTGGCCATCCTCTTCCTCCGCGCCGGCCGCTCGCTGCCGCAGGAGCTCCAGCCTCACGCCAATTTCTCCCGCTTCGCGGAGATCGAGCAGGCCGAGCAGGAGGGCAAGCTCATGCAGGAACTGGAGCACTGGCTCTTCCCGCCCGCGCCCGTCCACCTCGACACCCCGCGCGCCGGCCTGCGCGTCATCTGCAAGCCGCAGCCCGTCACGAAGGACTCGCCGCTGCACGAACTGGTCGCTGAGTTTCATCTCTTCCGGCCGCGCACGGGCGAGAAGAAGAAGTCGCTGGCCGACTTGATTGACCTGAACACGCGCGCCGCACACGAGCAGGAATTGTTTCCCGCGTTCGACTGGGAGTTCATCCAGTGGATCGTCGAGAACAACCGGCATCGCGAGGACAAGGACAGCGACTTCGTGCTGCAAGGCTTGGAGCTGCTCCAGTGGATCGCGCGCTGGGGCCATCACGGCCGGCTGCTGATGGAGTGCGGCACCAAGCCAATCGTCTATCACGGCCAGGTAGTCGAGCTGACGCCGCACTTGCAGAACGGCGACCAGGAACTTTCCTTCACGCAGCGCATCAAGCTCTCCAATGGCGAGCTGCGGCCAATGAGCGATGCGATGTGGTTCGCCGGCCAGCCGCCGCTGGCTTTCGTGGTCGACACGTTCTACCTGCTGCGCAACTCGCCGCCCGGCGGATTGCTGGAGTCCATGGCGCGCACGCCGACGGTGCCGGTGCAGAAGTTGAGCCATCGCTTCCTCACGAATCTCCGCCGCGCGCACTTCGACAACGGCGTGGACTGGGACCAGCTCTGCGTCGCGCATCCCGCCGTGCCGCAGTTCACCTTCGAGCTGGTGGACGAGGTCATCCGCATCCGCCTGCTTGCCCGAAGCGAACGCGACAACTCGGCCTGGCATTGGAACGCTCACGAGTGGGTGCAGGACGAGCCGGGCCGCAAGAACGGCAAGCCGGAGATCCTCGACGACCTCCGTCTCGAACCCGCCGTCAACTGGCTGCGCCGCTTCAACTGCTTCACGCCCGAGCCTGGCCTCTGGGTTGGCGACGCGGCGGAGAATTTCTTCAGCATCCTCTCCGCGAACTGGGCGAACCGCCCGCCGGACGCCGAGTTCCTCGGCAACGCCGCGTTCCAGCGCCTCTTCCTCACGCCACGCAAGCTCAAGCCCAGCCTCGTCGTCAAGGGCAGCGGCATTGACTGGTTCAGCGTCTCTGCCGAGTGGGAGCAGGAAGGCATGAAGCTCACGAAGGCCGATCTACAGCGCCTCGCAAGCGCGACGGGCCGCTTCGTGAAACTCCCCGACTCCGGCTGGGTGGAACTCGACACGCAGGCCGTGCAGGCCGCGCACGAGGCGCTCGCCGACCTTGGTCTCGACAGCCTTAGCCCCATCGCGCAGCAGGTGTCCATCGAGCAGGCCGCGCACCTCGACGAGCGGGGTCTGGAGAAGTTCGGCGACAGCGAACACGCGAAGACGTTGCGCAAGCGGCTCACGAACTTCGAGGGCATCGCGCCGACGGACCTGCCCAAGGGCCTCATCGCCGAGCTGCGTCCGTATCAGAAGGAAGGCTTCGACTTCCTCTGCCATCTCACCGAGATGCGCCTCGGCGGCATTCTCGCCGACGACATGGGTCTCGGCAAAACGCTTCAGACGCTCATCTGGCTCGCGTGGCTCAAGGCCCGTAACCCGAAGAACCCGCAGCCGTCGCTCGTGATCTGCCCTGCGTCCGTGCTGCACAACTGGCGGCGTGAGGCGGAGAAATTCGTCCCGCACATGAAGGTGCTCGTGCTCCAGAGCGGCGCGGGGCGGCACACCTTGCGGAAGCAAATCCCGCAGCACGACATCATCGTCACGAACTACGCGCTGCTGCGCCGCGACCTCGAGGAGCTGAACAAGTTCGACTTCGGCGCGCTCGTCCTCGACGAGGCGCAGTTCATCAAGAACCCTGCCGCGCAGGTCACGCAGAGCGTCAAGCAGCTCCGGGCCGACCGCCGCCTCGCCCTCACCGGCACGCCGTTGGAGAACCGCTTGCTTGACCTCTGGAGCATCACGGACTTCATCCAGCCCGGCTACCTCGGCACGCAGGAGCACTTCCACGAGGTCTATGACCCGAAGGCCGGAAACGAGAGCGAGGAGGCCGTCTCCATCCAGCGCATCGCGCGCCGCCGCCTCTCCGCCAAGCTCCGCCCGCTGCTCCTGCGCCGCATGAAGAAGCAGGTCGCGAAGGACTTGCCCGACCGCATCGAGCAACGCCGCGACTGCGAGCTGGGCGAAGAGCACCGGAAACTTTACCTCGCCGAACTGCGCCGCTCCCGCGAGCAGGTCATGCAGGCCGTCAAGGAGAAGGGTCTTGCGAAAAGCAAGATGCACGTCCTCGCCGCGCTCACCCGGCTGCGGCAGATTTGCTGCCACCCGCAGCTCGTCGGCAGCAACGTCGCCAGCGGCAAGACCGAGACCTTGTTCGAGCTGCTCGACACGCTCGTCGCCGACGGCCAGAAGGTCCTCGTCTTCTCGCAGTTCGTGCAGATGCTGAAAATCCTCGAGGTGGACTGCGCCAAGCGCGGCATCCCCACGCACCTGCTCACCGGCGAGACCAAGCAGCGCCAGGAAGTCGTCAACGCCTTCCAGGCCGACGACCAGGCCGGCGTCTTCCTGCTCTCGCTGCGCGCCGCCGGCACGGGCCTCAACCTCACGAACGCTAGCTACGTCGTCCTCTACGAGCCGTGGTGGAACCCGGCGGTCGAGGCGCAGGCCATTGACCGCAGCCATCGCATCGGCCAGACGCGCACGGTGAACGCCTACCGCCTCATCGCGCCCGGCACCGTCGAGGAGAAGATCTGGGACCTGCAACAGCGCAAGGCCCAGACCATCCAGGACGTGCTCGGCGAGGAAGGCTTCGCCCGCAGCCTCTCGCAGACGGACTTGGAATACCTCTTCGCGGAGGACTGAGCGGCTGCGGAGCCGTGATTGCATCGCAGCCTGATACGATGTTAGAGAACTGGCCCCACCAATCGTGAATAGCGAACTTCAGTTCTTCATGCATCCGGGTGACGAGTCTGAGTTCACTACCTTCGCCTGCACAGAAGCAGAAAGTTCCTCAGATGGGCACCGTGCGTTCGTGAGCCCATATTCCGGATTGCAGTTCGAGCGCAGCGTCGTTGCCGAGCAACTGCTTACCTCCGGCCGCATCGCTATCTTGATCTCCGATTCCGCTGCTCAAGCTCTTTACAAACGCTGGCGACGCTGGCTGCGAAAGCACTACTCCAACGGACTTCTCTGCTTCAACGAGTCTTTCGCCAGTTCGCCCAAGGTTCTGTGGTGTTCGATTTCCCCGACAGACATGCAACTCAAGTCACCACGCCCGACGGTCCTGGTCGCTAAACGTGGGTCATTAGCCCGCATCTCGTAAACCCGTCTTCGAGCAGAGGCGGTAGCGGCACTGGAAACCCTTGCGCGGTGATGTCGTTCGCCGCTCCGGCCACCGCCGGGACTCGCCATTACTCCCCCTCCGCAAGCCTTCGATAAAGCGTCGCGAGACTCACGCCGAGCGCCTTCGCCGCCTGCTCCTTGTCGCCGCCGGCCTGCGCGATCGCGCGCTGGATGTAGGCACTTTCCTGGTCGCGGATGAAATCCTTGAGCTGGCCCACGGGCTGGTTCAGCGGACTCTGCACCGGCGCGGCGGCGCCACCGGCGTTTGTCGCCTCGGGCGCGGTCGCGATCACCGTGGTTTCGCCGCAGGGCGCGAGCGCGACCTCGGTGTCGGAGAAATCAGGGCTGCCCAGCGCGTGGAAGTTCGGCGGCAGGTCGTTGAGCCGGATGAAGCCGTCCTCGCACAACGCGCTGCCGCGCTCGATGGCGTTCTCCAGCTCGCGCACGGTGCCGGGCCACGGGTGGACTTGCAGCGCCTCGAGCGCGCGGAGGCTGATGCTGTAGGGCTTGAGGCCTCGGTCGGCGGCCTTGCTGCGGAGGAAGTGTGAGACCAGGAGCGGGAGGTCCTCGCGGCGCTCGCGCAGCGCGGGCATGGGGAGCGAGATGACGTTGAGCCGGTAGTAGAGGTCCTCGCGGAAGCCGCCTTCCTTGATGCGCTGCTCCAGCGGTTCGTTGGTCGCGGCGATGACGCGCACGTTCACATAGAACGGCACGTTGTCGCCCACCGCACGCACCTCGCGCTCCTGTAAGACGCGCAGCAAGCGGCTCTGTAGCAAGCCAGACATCGAACCAATCTCGTCGAGGAAGATCGTCCCGCCGTCGGCCTCCTGGAACAAACCCTTCTTGTCCGCGATCGCGCCGGTGAACGATCCCTTGCGATGGCCGAACAGCTCGGACTCGAGCAGATGCTCCGGCAGCGCGCTGCAATTGATCGGCACGAACGGCCCCGCTCCGCGCCGGCTGTTGAAGTGCAGCGCCTTGGCGATGAGTTCCTTGCCCGTGCCGCTCTCGCCGCGCAGCAGCACCGTGCTGTCCGTGCCCGCGACGCGTTCCACCATGCGGAACACCTGCTGCATCGCGGGTGCGCTGCCGATGATCTGGCTGAACTGGTATTTCTTCTTCAGCTCCTTGCGCAGGTAGGCGTTCTCAGAAACGACCTCGCTGTGTGAAAGAGCCTTCCACAGCTTGAGCCGCAGCTCGACGGCCTTGAATGGCTTCTGCAAGTAGTCGAACGCGCCGAGCTTCGTCGCCTCGACCGCGATCTCGAACGAGCCGTAGCCCGTGATGACGATGACGATGGCCGGCGGCGTGAGCGCGCGAGCGCGCTTGAGCACGTCCATGCCGCTGGGGCCGGACTTGCCGAGGTTTAGGTCCGTGATCACGATCTCCGGGGCCGTGCGCTCCAGCGCGTCCAGCGCGCCCGCTCCTTCGTTGAACGGAATGACCTCGTGCCCCTCCGCGCGGAGAATTTCCGTCACGATCTGGATGCTCAACAAATCGTCTTCCACCAGCATCACTTTGGCCATCCCGCAAGGCTAAGTAAGAAAAGCCCCGTGCCGCAAGCCGCTAATCCCCGCGCGCGGTGAACTTTGAACCTTGAACTTTGAACCTCACGCCCGACCATCGCGGTGTGCGCGTCCACTTCCTCCTCGGTCCCGCCGGCAGCGGCAAGACCTGGCGCTGCCTCGAGGAAATCCGCGCCGAGTTGCTCCGCGCGCCCGCAGGCCCGCCGCTCCTGCTCCTTGCGCCCAAGCAGGCCACCTTCCAACTCGAACGACAGCTCCTCGATGACCCGCAGCTCGCCGGTTACGCGCGATTGCAGATCGTCTCCTTCGACCGCCTCGCGCGCTGGCTGCTCGACACCTTCGGCGCTGTGCCTGACCTGCTTGATGACGAAGGCCGCGTGATGGTGCTGCGCGCGTTGCTCGCCCGTGAGCAGCACTCGCTGAAAGTCTTCCGTGCCACCGCGCGACTCCCCGGCTTCGCGCGCCAGCTCAGCCAGCTCCTCCGCGAATTTCAGCGGCACCAGGTCACGCCCGACCGCCTCTCTCGCCTCGCCGCCCGTTGCGACGAAAGCCCCCAGCTCCGCGACAAACTCCACGACCTCCAGCACCTGCTCCGCGCCTACCACGCCGGGCTGGCCGAGAGTGAAGTCCAGGACGCTGACCACCTTCTCGACCTCGCCACGAGCATGGTGCGCGATCCAGCATTCGCCCTTCGTCATTTGCCATTTCCCATTGCCGGGCTGTGGCTAGACGGCTTCGCCGAGATGACTCCGCAGGAGCTGGACCTTCTCTGCGGCGTGCTGCTGCTCTGCCGCAAGAGCACGCTCGCCTTCTGCCTCGGTCCGGAAGCCGACGAGTCGACGAGCTGGCTCTCGCTCTGGTCCGTCGTGCGCCGCACGTATCTCGATTGTCGGACCCGCGTCGCTGCTCTTAAGGCTGCCGAAGTTAGCGAGACACAACTCGCGCGCGATCCCGCCCACAGCCGCTTCCACGACAGCCCCGTGCTCGCTCGGCTCGAAGCAAACTGGACTGCGCCCGCCGCTTCTTCTCCCTCGCCCCCATCCGGGGAGACGGCCGGGGTGAGGGGGCAAAGCGTGCCTTCGCCTGAATCCACTCAGCCACCAGCCGCCCATCCAGCATCCAGCCTCCAGCCTCCAGCCTCGCCCCTCCGCCTCGCCCTCTGCGCCCACCCCGAAGCCGAAGCCGCCCTCGCCGCTCGCGAAATCCTCCGCCACGTCCGCACAGGCGGACGCTTCCGCGACTGCGCCGTCATCCTCCGCACCCTTGATCACCATCACGCCCCGCTGCGCCGCGTCTTCACGCGCTTCGGCATCCCCTTCTTCCTCGACCGCCGCGAGCCAGTCGCGCACCACCCGCTTGCGGAGCTGACGCGCTTCACCCTGCGCACGCTTGCCTATGGCTGGCAGCTCGACGACTGGTTCGGCGCGCTGAAGACCGGTCTTGTCCACGATCACGACGAGGACATTGACTGGCTGGAAAACCTTGCGCTCGCCCACGGCTGGCACGGCACGCACTGGCACCAGCCGCTCAACGAGCACGAACCCAGCTTCGACCTCCCGCGCGCCGAACGACTCCGCACTCGCCTCGTCGCACCCTTCCTCAAACTCGCCGAACGACTCGCCTCCGCCCCATCTCCCAACCCAATCCCCGGCTCCCACCTCGCCTCCGCCCTTCGCTCGCTTTGGGAAGACCTCGCCGTGGAAGGCTGCCTGCAAGCATGGGACGACGCGCTCGCCAGTGAGGAGGACACTCCTGTCTTCCATCCCGCCGCCGCCAGCGCCATGCACGGCAGCGTCCTGCGCCAGATGCACGAGTGGATCGAGAATCTGGAACTCGCCTTCCCTCCCGGCTCCGCCGCGCTTCCGCTGCGCGAATGGCTCCCCATCGTCGAAGCCGGTCTCGGTGCGTTGAGCGTCGGCGTCATCCCGCCCGCGCTGGACCAAGTGCTCGTCGGCACCATTGACCGCTCGCGCAATCCTGAGCTGCGACTCGCCCTCGTGCTCGGCCTCAACGAAGGCATCTTCCCCGCGCCGCCCTCCACACCCGTGCTGCTCACCGACTCCGAGCGCGCCCTGCTCGCCGACCTCGACACGCGCCTAGGCTCCGATCCGCGCGCGCAGCTCGCGCACGAACGATACTTCGCCTACATCGCCTGCACCCGCAGCCGCGCCCGACTCGTGCTCACCTGCGCCGGTGCCGGTGCCGATGGTGAAGCACTCCATCCGTCCCCAATCCTCGTGCACGTCCAGCAACTCTTCCCCGACGTGCCGCTGGAAAAAATCCCGACCACGCACGACTGGCGCGAGTCCGAGCACACCGAAGAACTCCTCGAACCACTCCTGCGCGAACTCGCCACCGAGGCATCTTCTCCCTCGCCCCCATCGGGGGAGAGGGCCGGGGTGTGGGGGGGGGCGGCGTCTGCGCAAGACGGCTCCAAGGCTCAGCCCGCCGTCCCGCCCCCTCACCCTCAATTCCTCTCCCCCGATGGGGGCGAGGGAGGCCCGCAATCGGCCCTCCTGACTCTCGCCACGCTTCCATCGCTCCAGCCCGTCATCGCCCGCTGGCAGCAACTCTCCGCCAGCCGTGCCGTCACCGCTTTGTCGCCCGCCGCCGTCACGCAGATCTATGGCACCGAGCTCGGCACTTCCGTCAGCAAGCTCGAACAGTTCGCGGAGTGTCCGTTCAAGTTCTTCGTCGCCGCCGGGCTGCGTGCTCAAGAGCGCAAGGAATTCGAGCTGGACCCGCGCGAGCGCGGCAGCTTCCTGCACCGGATCCTCGATGAGTTTCACCTGCGCGTCACTCGCAGCGGCCACCGCTGGCGTGAGGTCTCGCCCGTCGAAGCGCAAGCGCTCGTCGCCACCATTGGAGCGGAGCTCCTGGCGCAGCCCGAGCATCGCCTGCTTGCGGCGGACGACGCGCGGCGCTTCACCGCGCACTCACTCATTGCCAGCGCGCAGCGGCTTCTCGGCGCGCTCCTCGGCTGGATGCCGCACTACGATTTCGATCCCGTCGCAGTGGAGCTGGGCTTCGGCTTGAAGGGGAGTTCTCTGCCCGCGTGGCGGCTGGGCCTCCCCGACGGCAAGGCGCTCCTGCTCCGTGGCCGCATTGACCGCGTGGACTTGTGCCGCGTTCCCGAAACCGGCGAGACCCTCGCCGTCGTCGTGGACTACAAATCCAGCCCGAAGAAACTCGAGCCGCTCAAGGTCGCCAGCGGACTCCAGCTTCAGTTGCTCTCATATCTCAACGTGCTGCAAGCGCAGCCAGCCGCGCCGGTATCTTCTCCCTCTCCCCCATCGGGGGAGAGGGTGGGGGAGAGGGGGCACGACGGCCTGTTGACCCCGGACGTTCCGCCGCTCCCGTCGCCACTCCGACCCGCCGGCGTCTTCTACGTCAACCTCCACGGTGCATCCGGCTCCGGCGGCACACGCGCGGAGATTCTCGCGGAGACCGAGGCTGACCGCCGCGCAGCCTACCAGCACTCTGGGCGCTTCGACTTCGCGCAGTTGAAACACTTCGACCGGGAGGCCGTCGGCGGGCCTGGCAGCCAGTTCCGCTTCAAGGTCAACAAGGATGGCCAGCCCGCCAAGCGCGGCAACGACGCGTTGCTCACCGAGGAGTTCACCGTGCTCCTGCGCCAAGTCGAATCGAACCTCAGCCGCCTCGGGACGGACATTTTCGCGGGCAACATCCGCGTCGCGCCCGTGCGCATGAGCGCGAGCGAGTCGGCGTGCGACCGTTGCGACTACCGCGCCATCTGCCGCTTCGACCCGTGGACGGAGCCGTATCGCAAACTCGCTAGCGCGACCGACACCGGGGAGGGCGCGGCATGAGCAGCTTCACTTCCGCCCAGCAGGTCGCCATCGCGGCGCGTGGCAACGTGCTCGTCGTCGCTGGTGCCGGCACGGGCAAAACGCGCACGCTCATCGAGCGCTGCCTGCGGCTGCTGCGCGAAGGCACGTCGCTGGAGGAGATGCTCATCGTGACCTTCACGACCGCCGCCGCCGCAGAGATGCGCGTGCGCCTGCGCAAGGCGCTGGAGGACGAGGTGAAGGCGGCCAGTTCCGTGCCACTTTCGACGACGACCGACGCCACACCAGAGCCTGGTAAGGCCGCGCTGCGCGCGGCCTCGTCGGTCCATTCAGGCCAACCAAGCCGCGCGCAGCGCGGCCCTACCAGGGATTCGGACTTCGCCGCCCACTTCACCGAGCAGGCCGCCTTGCTCGACACTGCGGAGATTTCCACGCTGCACAGCTTCTGCCTTGGCCTCGTGCGCGAGCACTTCCATGAGCTGGCGATTGACCCGCAGGTCGTCGTGCTGGACGAACGGCAGACGCGTCCGCTTGCGCGCGAGTGCCTGACGGAGCTGCTGGCCGGACACTACGCCGGGCGCTGGCCACACAGCGCCGCACTTCAACAACTCATCCGTCGCGCGGGACGTGGCTCGGACGAGCATCTTCGCGCGCTCGTGAGCCGGCTGCACAGCTTTGCGCATTCGCTGCCTGATCCGGATGGCTGGCTCGTGGGCTTGCTTGCTGACTGTCAGAACGCGGAGCCGGTGCGCTGGCGCGAATGGCTCGACACCGCCTGCCGCGATTGGCGTTCGCTGTGGCTGCCGCTGCTGGAAGACACCCCGGTAGCCCCGGCCTTCGCCCGCAGCCGTGCCGCGTTGCGCGCCACCGGGGAAGACTTGGCGGCGCTGCCCGGCGTGTTGAGCGAAGTTGCCGAGGCCGACCGCAACTGGCCGCATGGCACGAAGCAGTTCCGCAAGGGCTTCGAGAAGTTCTTCGACGACGCGGCGTTTCTCTTCGCACTGACCGGTGCGGACGGAGCCAGAACTGCGCTGGCCGAGGACTGGGAGTGGTCGCGCCACGAGCTCGCCGCGCTCGTGGAACTCACTCAGCAGTTCGCCGAGCGATTCACCGAGGCGAAGCGCCAGCTCGGCGGCGTGGACTTCGCGGACGTGGAGCAGTTGTCGCTGCGGCTGCTGCGTGATGAGCACGGTGCGGCGGCACGGCGGTGCCGCGAGCGGTTCGTGCACGTCTTCGTGGACGAGTATCAGGACATCAACGCCGCGCAGGACGCCATCCTGCGCGCTGTGAGCCGCACGGGGGCGGACGCGAACCGCTTCCTCGTCGGCGACATCAAGCAGAGCATCTACCGCTTCCGGCTGGCGGATCCGCGCATCTTCGCGGACTACGCGGAGGCGTGGGGAACCTGTAGCAGCCGACGCGAGGAGGCTCCGTTCAATGAGCGATCAAGTCAGAGCCTCCACACGTCGGCTCCTACCCGCGTCATCGCGCTCGCGGACAACTTCCGAAGCCATGAGGGGGTGCTGAACTTCGTGAACGCGCTGTTCCGGCCGCTCATGCGCGCTAGCGTGGGCGGCGTGACGTATGACACGGCGGCAGAACTGCGCTTTGGCAACGCGGGGGAGCGCGCGACTCTTGCAGCACAGAGCGCCGCTGCACCTCGCGTGGAGCTGCACGTTCTCACGAGCGACAAGGCGGCTGACTCCGCCGAAGGCGACGAGGCACAGAACGAAGTGGAGGAACTGCTGGCCATCGAACGCGAGGCGCGGTTCGTCGCGACGCGGCTGCGCGAGTTGCACGCGGGCGGGCATCCGGTTTGGGACGAGAGCACGCACCAGTTCCGCCCGGCACAATGGCGCGACATGGTGGTGCTGATGCGTTCGCCCGGCTCGCGCGGCGAGGCGTTCGCGAAGGAGTTTCATCGCGCGGGCGTGCCGCTGCACGCGGAGCGCGGTGGGTTTTACGAATCGCTGGAGGTCACGGACCTGCTGAGCCTGCTCCGGCTGCTGGACAATCCGCTGCAAGACCTGTCGTTGCTGGCGGTGCTGCGCTCGCCGCTCGTCGGGATGTCGCTGGAGGAACTGGTCGCGATTCGCAAGGCTGCCGAGCGCACGTTGATGTGGGATGCGCTGACGAAGTTTCGCGCTCAGAACCCGCCCGCATCCAGCACGTCCGTCCCCAATTCCGCATTCCGCATTCCGCATTCCGCATCTGAGAAGGCCACCGAGTTTCTCACGCGCTTCGCCGAGTGGCGGCAGCTCATCCGGCTCGGCTCGCTGACGCAGTGTCTGGAGCGCGTGCTGGCGGAGACGCATTACGAGGCGCTGCTGCTGGCGGAGCCGCGCGGTCCGGAGCGCGTGGCGAACGTGCGTCGGCTGCTGGACCTCGCGCGGCAGTTCGATCCGCTGCAACGGCAGGGCTTGCATCGCTTCCTGCGCTTCATCGAGGCGCAGGAGGAGGTAGAGCTGGAGCACGATCCCGCGCCGTTGCCGACCGAGGATGCGGTGCGGCTGATGAGCATCCATCAGAGCAAGGGACTGGAGTTCCCGGTAATCGTAGTGGCTGGTTTGGGAGTTCGCTTCAACTTGCGCGACTTGTCTGGCGACGTGTTGCTCGACCGTAAACTGGGCTTGTGTCCGATGGTGTCGCCGCCGGGATCGCAACGGCGTTTCCCGAGTTTGCCGCACTGGCTGGCGAAGCAGCACGGGCAGCGGGAGTCGCTGGGCGAGGAGATGCGGTTGCTTTATGTGGCGTTCACCCGCGCGCGCGACACGCTGCTGCTGTGCGGCTCGGACGCGGGGAAGAGCGTGGCGGAGAAGTGGCGCGAGCCGGCGGCGGCCATCAGTGATCCCGCGGTGCTGAAGGCGCGGTGTCCGCTGGACTGGCTGCGGCTGTGGCTGTCGGGCGTGGCCAAGGAGGGAGATTGGCTGGTTGAAGCGGCGGGAGGGAACGAGTTGCTGAGTTGGCGGCTGCACGCGGCGGGAGAGGAGCTGCTTGTGAGTGATCGAGAGCGCTGCCCCCTCACCCCGGCCCTCTCCCCCGATGGGGGAGAGGGAGGCGAGGCGGTGGTGGACTCGAAGCGGCTCGGAATGGCGAGCGATGCAGAAGTGGAAGAAGTCACGAGGCTTCGTGAGCGGCTGACTCGCGACTATCCGCACGGATCGGCGACGTGGGAGCAGGCGAAGACTTCTGTCTCGGTGCTGAGGCGGCGTGCGGAGGCGGACGAAGAGGCGTTCCAACTTTTACCGGCCAGCAAGCTGCCGCGCGTGCCGAGGCGGCGAAGCGGCGGCTTGACCGCCACGCAAATCGGGCTGGCGCATCACGCGTTCCTCCAACACGTCGAGTTGCGCGCGACGGGCTCGCGCGCGGAGCTGATGGCCGAGGCGGAGCGGTTGCAGTCGCGCGGCGTGCTGACCGAGCGCGAGGCGGAGGCGCTGGTGTTCGAGGACTTGTTCCGGTTCTGGGATTCGGAGGCTGGCAAACTCGTGCGAGGCCACGCGCGCGAGGTGCAACGGGAAGTGCCGTTCACCGCGCGTTTCACCGTGCGTGAGTTGAACGAGTTGACCTTGAGGGGAATAGCGGGGGAAAATCAGAGACTCCTCACGTCGTCTCCTACAGTGATGGCGGAGGACTTCGTCATCGTGCAGGGCGTGGTGGATCTGGCGGTGTTTCGGGCGGAGGAGATATGGCTGGTGGATTACAAGACGGACCACTTCGGCGAGGCGGAGATGGCGGAGAAGCTGCGCGAGCACGGCCTGCAACTGCGGCTCTACGCGCGGGCGCTGGAGCGGATTTACAAGAAGACAGTGACGCGGCGGTGGCTGCACTTCCTTGCGCTGGGGCGGACGGAAGTGGTGTAGCGGCGGTATGTGACCGCCGAGTTGTGCGATGGATTACAGACGGCGGTCACAGACCGCCGCTACAGGAGTGTTAGCGCAACACGTCGGCCACGGGCAGGTGCGTGAGGTCTTGCACGGCCCAGTCTGGGTGGTGGGCTTGCAACTCTACAAGAGTCGCGCCGCCGGTGGCGACGGCGAGGCAGCGCGCGCCGATGGCCCGGCCACAGGCGATGTCCAGCGGTGTGTCGCCGATGACCAGGATTTCCTCGCCGCGTAGTTCGCGACGGAGACGGCGGCTGGCGCGGGCCTTGGCGACGCGCGCGATTTCGTTGCGATCCTCGTGGTCGTCACCGAAGCCGCCGGTGGCGAATGGTTCCCAGAGATTGTAATGACGAAGCTTGATCTGCGCGCCGAGGCGGATGTTGCCCGTGAGCAGGCCGAGGAGCGGCGGTTCGGGCAGCGTGGTGATTTCGACGAGCCACTCGCGCGCGCCACGGCAGGGGCTGCCGGGGAGTTCGTGCAGGTGATGATCGAGCCAGAAGACGTAGGACTCGAAGAAGCGGCGGAAGTTCTCGGGCGTCGCGTCCACGCCATGCAAGGTGAGGAATTCGCGCACCAGCCCCGAGTCCGTGCGGCCTGCGAAGCGCATCCATTCCGTGCCGTGGTGCAGGCCGAACTCACTTGCGAACGCTCGGCCAAACGCCCGCACACCCGCGCCGCCGGTGTGCAGCAGCGTGCCGTCAATGTCGAAGAGGACGAGTCGGACCACGGCCGGAGTTTAGGTGCTGACCACGCGCTGGGCAATGAAGAGGGCGGGAAGGCAGGAGAGAATTTGCGCGCGCCGCGTGTGCGGGTTACACCAGCGCAATGCTGACGACTGAAGTGATCCCTGCCGCGCAGAAAGATTCGCGCCGGTTGATGCTGGTGCTGCACGGACTCGGCGACAACATGGATGGCTACCGCTGGCTGCCGGAGGCGATGGGGATGCCGGACCTGAACTACCTGCTGGTCAACGCGCCGGACGAATACTACGGCGGCTACTCTTGGTATGACTACGCGGGCGAGCGCGCGCCCGGAGTGCAACGGAGCACGCGGTTGCTGTTCGACTTGCTGGACGCGCAGCGCAGCCACGGCTGGCCGACGGAGCAGACGGTGGTGTTTGGATTTTCGCAGGGATGCCTGATGACGACCGAGGTCGGGCTGCGCTACCCGCATCGCTTCGCGGGGTTGGTGGGCATCAGCGGCCACGTGCATGACGCGGAGCAGTTGGTTCGAGAGAAATCCCCGGTGGCGGAGCAGCAACGGCTGCTGCTGACTCACGGCAAGTTCGACCCGCTGATTCCCATTGCGCCGGTGCGGGAGCAAGTGCGTCGGCTGCAAGCGGCGGGGCTGAACATCGAGTGGCACGAGTTCGCGAAGGAGCACACCATCGCGGGCGAGCCGGAGTTGGCGGTGATCCGGAAGTTTGTTGCGGCACAAAGGTTCTCAACCCGTTGAACCGCTACGACCGCGAGACGTTCAAGTATGTGAACTCGCTCCAGGCGCTGGAACTGTTGCGTCGGGTGATGAGGTAGGGCGCCGTCTTTCCCAGCGCGCCGCAGAACCGTTCGGATGCCCAACCGGCGCGCTGGGACAGACGCGCCCTACCAAAGCAAAACACCCGCCGGCTTGCGCGGGCGGGTGTTGCTTGAAAGTGGTCTGGCCTAGCCGTTGTCGCCGATGGCTTCCACGGGGCAGCCTTCCTTGGCCTCTTTGCACTGGGCCTCTTCCTCGGGCGTCTCGGGCTGCTTTTTCACGTAGGAATAGCCGCCGTCGTCGTAGCGGGTGTAGTTCTCCGGGGCGGTTTCGCGGCACAGGTCGCAGTCAATGCACTGGTTGTCCACGAAGTATTTTCCAGGGACGTTGTTTTCGTATTTGTTAGCGATGTCGGCCATAAAATGTTGTGTTTGAGACGGCGGAGTTTTGCTGCCCGCCCCGCTGGTTGGCAAGCCCCTTCTCCACGTTTCACTTCCGCTGAACCAGCCGCCGGCTTGGATGAACTGCGTTAATCAAGCCCAACGCATGGCTGTGGCGGCGCTCTGTGAGCGCCGAACGAAACGCGAAGCCAAGCCAAAATTCGGCGGTCACAGACCACCGCTACAGCGGGGCTGGCTGCCGCGCCTACTTGTATTTGCCGAGCTGCTTGAGGGTCTCGTCGAGGCAATACTTGATGTAGTAATCCGGCTTGTTCGGGTCGGCCTCTTTCTCCAGCGCGCTCAACGCGACCTCGGCGGCGGCGCTGGTGGTGAAGAAGCTGCAGGCGCGGATGGCCTCGAGGCGGACGCGCGGGTGGTCGTCCTTGGCCTGCACTTCGACC
Organism: Verrucomicrobiales bacterium; assembly: GCA_005791875.1. Taxonomy (GTDB): domain Bacteria; phylum Verrucomicrobiota; class Verrucomicrobiia; order Limisphaerales; family SXTU01; genus SXTU01. The sequence goes on along the minus strand of SXTU01000036.1, from coordinate 4,838 downwards.
AGCTTGAGCGGATCCTTCACGCGATCGCGCCAGTAGCAGAGGACGCGTGTGGCGGCGGCACGGGCGCGGTGGTCGGGTGAGCGGAGCATCTGCTTGAGCAGCGTTTCGTCCACGACGTTGTTCCATTGATGGACCCAGAGCGCCTCCATCAGGTGGTGCTGGTATTCCTTGTGCGACTTGTCGAGGGCAGCCGCCCATTTCTTGGTGGCGACGATGACCTTGGCGGAGTCGTGCTTGCTCAGCTCGATCTTCGCGCGGATGCGGACGCCGTCCTCGGGCGTCTGAAGTGCGGCGAGCAGTTTCTCGATCGGCTCGCCGTCGATCTTCACCGGCTTGAGCAGCGGCCGGCCTTCGTAGGTCATGCGGTAGATGCGGCCGTGGGTCTTGTCGCGGTTCGGGTCGCGGATGTGATGCTGCATGTGGCCGATGAGTTCCTTGGCCCAGTCCACGAAGTAGAGCGAGCCGTCCGGCGCAATGTCCATCGCGGCGGGGCGGAAGTTGGGGATCATGTTGTTGTCGCCCTTGAACAGGTCTTCCATGGTCTCGCCTTTGAGCCCCGCACCGTCTTCGCTGACCTTCACGCGGAAGATGCCTTGGAAACCAATCACGTTCGCGTTCAGGAAATTGCCCTGCCAGTCCTCGGGGAAGTGGCGGCTGGAAATCATCGCGGTGCCCGGGCAGGGGCGCGAGGGGCGGTTCCAGAACTGTTTCATGCCCGCATGCTTGCTGCCGATGTCGCCGGTGAGCATGCCGCTGAAGGCCGGGCCGAAGTAATTCGCGTTGCCGGTGGCGTCGGTGATGATGTCGTTGCCCCAGCGGTCAAAGACCTTGCCGTGCGGGTTGGCGAAGCCGTAGGGGACGTAGCGCTCGAGCTTGTGCGTGAGCGGCTCCCAACGATAGATGCAGCCGTCGCTGTTGCGGATGGGCGGGCCATAAGGCGTCTCCATCTGCGTGCGGTGGAAGACGCCGTCGCTGAGGAAATTCTCGCCGCCGGGCGACCAGTTCATCGCATTCGCGGTGTGGTGCGAGTCGGCTGAATCCAGGCCCATGATGACGCGCTCCTTCCAGTCGGCCTTGCGGTCGCCGTTCGTGTCGCGCACGAACCACACGTCGGGAGCCTGCACGACGATGACGCCGTCCTTGTAGAACTGAAAGCCCGTCGGGCAGTTCAGCCCATCGAGGAAGGTCGTGCATTTGTCGGCCTTGCCGTCGTTGTTTGTGTCCTCGAAGATGAGCAGCTTGTCGAAGACCTTGTCCGTCGGGCGCAGCTCGGGGTAGCTCGGCCACGCGGCGACCCAGAGGCGGCCCTTCGTGTCGAAGGCCATCTGCACCGGGCTGGCCAGTTCGGGGAACTGCTTCTCGTCGGCGAAGAGGGTAATCTTGGTGCCCTTCGCAGCGGTGATGTGTTTGATGGCTTCCTCGCCGCTGAGGAACGGCTTGATGTCCGGCTTGTTCGAGGAGGCGAGCAAGCGGACGGGCGGGAGGTTGTCGTCAGTCACCTTCGCATCGCCGCCCTTGGCCATGGCCCAGATGCGATTGTCGCGATTGGCCGTCTTCGTGTCGCGCTGTTTCATCTCGTCCTGCATGGTCTGGTAGTTCGAGAGTGCCGGTGCTTCGGGCTCCTTGTTGTTCTGCTTGAAGCCGCCCTTGCCCGCTTCGAAGACCAGCCCGGAGCGGCCGCCATAAACATTGTAGCCATCCACCGTGCGGTAGCGGCGGTGCCACTCGTGGTTCTTATCCAGCACGGCGGCGCGGAGTTTGCTGAGCTTGGCGGCGTCTGGCGCGGTCTCGCCGAAGAGCGCGCGGAAAGCCTGCGGCGCCAGCGCCTTGTCGCCCGCGTCGGTGAGGTGAATCGTGTTGAAAGTCAGCGTCTGCTTGGCCTTCGCGGCGGCGGCGAAGAGCTCGGTGGACGGCGCGAAGAGGTCCACGAACGGCACGTTGTTCGCCTTGGCCACCTCGGCCATCGCGGCGGTGTATTTCTTCAAGTTCGCGTTGAGCGGCGCGGCGGGCGGGCGGTTCGGGTCGCTGGTCGGCTCGGCGGCGATGGGCGAGAACAGCACGAGGCGGGCGTTGCCCTTGCCGCTGTAGTTTTGCCCGGTTGTGTGCTTGATGACGCGCTCGAGGTCGGTCTTGAACTGCGCGAGGCCCGCGTCGCCGGCGAACGACTCGTTGTAACCGAAGAATGCCCAGACCACATCGGCCTGCACGCGCTTGAGCCAGTCGTCGGACGTGCCGAAGTTCTCCGACCTCATGCGGAACTTCGCATCCGGCTTCTCCGTGAAGCCGGCGACCTCATCCCCGGCGGCGGCGAGGTTGCGGAAGACGAGGAGGTTTTTGGGGAACTTCGCGTGGACGAGCGTCTCCAGCCAGCCGTGGTGCTGCATCCGGTCGGCGAGACCGTTGCCGATGAGCGCGACGTTTTCGCCGGGCTTCAGCTCCGCGCTGGCGGCGTTCAGATGCGCTGTGGTGATCGCCAGCAACAGGCCGGCGGCGAGGAGGGACTTGAGTTTCATGAGATGACAGTTTGGCTGCAAGGCCAGCATGGACCCGCAGCGGCGTGTTTTATTAAGCCGCGAACCAGCCGTGGCGAGGAAAATCCCGGCCGACACTGGTGCCTGGCAGGCAGGGCCCTTGCTGAAGTGCCGCCTGAAGGCGCCTTTCGTTAAGGTGGAGGGGCTGTGGGAGTCGAAGCGGCTGGCAACCGGGCCGAATCTGCTCCTCCAGTTGCGGGTGCTGGGGAGCGCGATCGAGCGCATCTCCCGTTCCTACAGTTCGGAGCAGTTCAGGCCGGGGTTTCCTCGCCGCGCTCCTCGCTGATGACGGGGGCGATGGCCTGGAGCTTGTCGCCGGGGTCGAGGTTCACGAGCTTCACGCCCTGCGTGTTGCGGCCGCACTCGCGGATGCCTTGCACGGGGATGCGCACCATCTGGCCACCGCTGGTGATGAGCATGATTTCATCGCTGTCCTTCACGGTGAGCGCGCCCACCACGCCGCCGGTCTTGTCGCCCACCTTCATAGTGATGCGGCCCTTGCCGCCGCGCGATTGCTTGCGGGTGCCGGTCTCGCCCTGAACCAGGTATTCCTCGAAGGAGGTGCGCTTGCCGATGCCGTTCTCGCCGGCCACCAGCAATGCCGCGTCGGGGACAACCACCGCCAGAGCCACGACTCCGTCGCCCTTCTCCAGTGTGATTCCCTTCACGCCGCCGGCGCCACGCCCCATGGAGCGCACGTCGGATTCGCTGAAGCGGATGCTCATGCCGTCCTTGGTGATGAGCACCACGTCGTCGCCCTCGTCGCCGCCCTCCACGCTGCCGCGCGTGAGCTTGACCTCGATGAGCGCGTCGCCCTCGTCAATGCCGATGGCGATGATGCCGCCTTTGCGGAGGTTGCGATACTCGTTGAGGGTGGTCTTTTTCACCGTGCCCTGCTGCGTGGCGAAGAAAAGCTCGCCGGGCTGCTGCCAGGTGATGTCGTCCTTGTTCGCGTCGAGCTTGGACTGGATGCGGATGAGGGCGGCGATTTTTTCGTCGGCTTTCAGCTCGAGGAGGTTTGCGATGCTCCGGCCCTTGCTGGCGCGGCCCATGTCGGGAATCTCGTGGACGCGCTCGACATACACGCGGCCTGTGTTCGTGAAGAACATGAGGTAATCGTGCGTGCTGGCGGTGAAGAGGTGCTCGATGAAATCGCTTTCCTCCGGCGTGTCGGCCTCGCGGGTGGTCATGCCGATGACGCCCTTGCCACCGCGGCGCTGGGCGCGGTAGGCGGAGACGGCGGTGCGCTTGAGCAGGCCGGCGTGCGTGAGGGTGATGATGACGCCTTCGTTGGCGATGAGGTCCTCGATGGCAATCTCGCCCTCGTCGGGAACGATTTGGCTGAGGCGCGGCGTGGCGTGCTTTTCCTTAATCGCCTTCAGCTCGGCCTTGATGATGGCCATGACGCGCGACTCCTTCGCGAGGATGTCCATCAGGTCCTTGATGACTTCGAGGAGGGCTTTGTATTCGGCCTCCACCTTGTCGATTTCGAGTCCGGTGAGCTGGTAGAGGCGGAGTTCGAGGATGGCGTCCACCTGGCGCTCGGCGAGGGAGTAACGAGCGTCGGTGAGCTGGCTTTCGCGACGAATGAGAATGCCCCAGCGCTCGACCTGCTCGCGCGTCCACTCGAAGGCGAGGAGTTTGACGCGGGCTTCTTCCTTGTTGTCGCTGCTGCGGATGATGTGGATGAACTCGTCGAGGTTGGCGAGGGCGACGAGGTGGCCTTCGAGAATCTCGGCGCGGTCCTCGGCCTTGCGCAGCTCGAAGCGGGTGCGGCGCAGGATGACCTCGCGGCGGTGGTCAATGTAGGCGGAGATGAGCTGCTTGAGGTTCAGCGTCTTGGGCTTGCCGTGGTCAATGGCGAGCGCGTTGACGCTGAAGGAGACTTCGAGCTGGGTGTGCTGAAAGAGGTTGTTGATGACGACCTTGGGCAGGGCGTCGCGCTTCAGTTCGATGACGAGGCGGCAGTGCTCGTCGGACTCGTTGCGCATCGCGGAGATGTCCGTGATGATTTTCTGGTTCACGAGGTCGGCGATGCTCGATTCGAGCGCTGCGCGGTTCACGTTGAAGGGGATTTCCGTGATGACGAGCTGCTCGCGGTTGCCGCGCAGTTCCTCGCTGCCGATCTTGCCGCGGAGCTTGATGGAGCCGCGTCCGGTCTCGAAGTAGTTCTTGATGCCCTCGATGCCGCAGATGAAGCCGCCGGTCGGGAAGTCGGGGCCTTTGATGAACTTCATCAGGCCTGGGATGCTGATGGTCGGGTCGTCAATCTGCGCGCAGATGCCGTCAATGACTTCGCCGAGGTTG
>SXTU01000245.1 GCA_005791875.1 Verrucomicrobiales bacterium | reverse complement strand
TCGGCGAGGATGAGTCCGCTGAGGAAGTTCTCGTCGCCGAGTTCGAGGGTCACGTTGCGATACTTCTCCTCGATGGTCTTCGAGGGTTCGAGGATTTCCTGCAATACCAGCTTGGCATCACCTTTGTATTTCTTCACCACGTCGCTGAGGCTCGGGCCGAAGGCGACGCCTTCCTTGCCGAGTTGGTGGCATTGGGCGCACGCGAGCGCAGTGAACTGCTGCTGGCCGCGCGCGAAGTTGCGGTGCGTGCCGACGCGCTTCAGGTCTTCGGCGAAGTCGGCGAGCTTCCACTCGGTGATTTTCGGAGCGGTCTCAGGATTCTTCGCAAGGAAGTCAGCGAGATTGTCCGCCACGATGAGCACGCCGCGCATGATGAGGTGGTGGCCGGGGAACGTGCAGACGTAGGGATACGCGCCCTCGGTCTGCGGCGCGGTGAACTCGATGACCTGTTCCTTGCCGTGGTCGAGAAGTTTGCTGGCCCAGAGGATGTCTGGGCTTTGTGGAATGAAGCCGACTTCAAAACCTTTCGCGCCGAGCGCTATCGCCTTCTCGCCAATCTCGTTGGCCTTGCCAGGCTTCACGAGCAGGATGTTGTGCGGCATGAAGTCCGGGTTCGCGAAGGTCAGCTTGATTTTCTTGCCCGGCTTCACGGCGATTTGCTTCACGTCATACATCATCTTCTCGGGGATGGTGCCGATGCGGATGGTCGTGAGCGCGGGCGTGTCGGAGAGGATGCCGGATTTCTGCGCGGCAACTTCGGCCAAGCCCGCGATGACGCCGCCGCGCGTGGAGGCCTCCACATTGAACCAGAGGTGCTTCACCGTGTTTGCGGCGATGCGTGCGTGCGGCTCGGGGGACTTCAGCACTTGGTCGAGCAACGCGACGTTCTGCACGTTGTGCTGCTGGTGGAGCCACAGGGCTTCGAGCAATGCGTGCCCGTGCTCGGCTTTCGTCGGGTCGAACTGCTTCAGCCAAGTCTGCGTAGCGGCGATGACTTCCTTCGTGTCGCGCGCGCTCAACTCCACGCGGGTGCGATGGCGCACGCCGTCGGCGGCGTGCTTCAGGTTTTCCAGCAGCGCGGGAATCGGCGCGCCGGCAATGGCCACGGGCTTTTGCAGCGGCCGGCCCTTCGCGGTGACACGGTAGATGCGGCCGTGTTGATGGTCGCGGTTCGGGTCGCGGACGTTGTGCTGCATGTGGCCGATGATGACGTTGTGCCAGTCGGCGACGTAAAGCGCGCCGTCCGCGCCGAAGATGGCGTCCGACGGGCGGAAGTTTTTATCGCCGCTCATGAGGAAGCCGCGCGACTTGTCCTCGGTCTTCGTGCGGTCGGCATTTTCTTTCGTCACGGTCAGGTCGTCGCCGGCGGGCTCGCCCCAGACCGCACCGTTCGTGGTGTTGCGCGTGAGGGCGTAGTGCTTGATGCCGAGGAAGCCGATGACGTTGAGGATGAGGAAGTCGCCCTGCATGGATTCCGGGAAGTGCGTGCTGGAGACAATCTCACTCGCAGTGACGGGACGAACTTCCTTCTTCAGCAGCGAGAACATCTTGAAGCCCTTGCCGTCGGGCCGGACCTGGAATGCGTTGCCGCCCGTGCCGTCCGTCGCGTAGTGGTAACCCCAGCGGTCGAAGGCGATGCCGTGGGGGTTCGGCGAGTTGCCCGCGTGCATCGCGATGGTGTGACGGCGCGGGTCGAAGCGATACATCGCGCTCGCACCGGTCTGGAGCGAGGGCCCCCACGGATGCTCGTGGTTGTGCTGCATGAAGACGCCGCTCTGCCAATAGATGCCGCCGTCCGGCCCCATGATGAGGTTGTTCGCGCCGTGGTGTGTGTCGGAGGAATCCAAACCTTGCAGCATGACGATGCGGACATCGGCCTTGTCGTCGCCGTTGGTGTCCTTGAGGAAAATAATTTCCGGCGGGCAAGTCACCAGCACGCCGCCGTTCCAGAACTCGAAGCCAAGCGGGTTCTGCACTTTCGCAAACTCCGTCATGCGGTCGGCTTTGCCGTCGTTGTTGTCGTCGTGGAAAATGAGCAGCGCGTCGTTCATCGGCTTGAGCGGCTCCCACATCGGGTAGGTCGGCCACACGGAAGCCCACAGCCGGCCCTTCACGTCCACCTGCATCTGCACGGGGTTGATGAGTTCCGGGAAGCGCGCCTCGTCCGCGAAGAGATTCGCCTCGAAGCCCTTCGCCACGGCCATGTGCTTGAGGCCTTCCTCGCCGCTGATGTAGCGGCGCGCGCCTTCCTTCACCGCGTTGGAGCTCTTGCTCTTGCCGCCGACGTTCGAGATGACGGGGATGGGGCGGGGCACGTTGCTGTCGTCAATGGTCTTGTCCTTGCCCACCGCGCGCGCCCAGACCCGCTCGTCGCGGTTCGCTGTGAGCACATCGAACATCGCCAGCTCGTGCTGGAGGACCACGGCGTTGTTTTGCCCATCCACGAAGGAGAGCGTCGAGCGGCCGCCGAATACGTCGTTGCCGTCGCGGGCGCGGTAGCGGGCGTGCCAGTGCGTTTCCTTGTCCAGCACGGCGGCGCGCAGCGATTCCATCGAGCCGGACGCGCTGACGGACTTGTTGAAGAGCGCCTTCGCCGCGACCTCGGCGAGCTGGCGGTTGCCCTCGTCGGTGAGGTGAACGCCGTTGAGCGTGAGCGGCGTGCGCGCGGCTTTGAAGAGCGCGAGCGACGGATGGAACAAGTCCACGAACGCGACGCCCGCTTCCTTCGCAGCGGCCTCGGTGGCCTTTGTGTAAGCCTCGAGCTGGACGTTGTGCGCTTTGCCGTCCGGCACGTTCGGGTTGCGCGTGTCCTCGTGCGCGATGGGGCTGAAGAGGACGATGCGCGGGAAGGATTTGCCGTTCGCCTTCGAGGCGCGCGTGCGGCGCACGAAGTCCACGAGCTGCTTCTGGTAATCCTCCGGCTTGTTGTCGAACGACTCGTTGTAGCCGAAGAACGCGAAGACCACGTCCGCCTTCACGTGCTGCAAGTAGGTTGTGATGGAGGGCATCCCGCTGCTGCGCGGGTAGGAGTTCGGGCGGTCGCCGCTCGAACTCAAATTGCGGAAGCGCACCTGCTGGTCGGGCAACTGGCTCTGCAAAACGGTCTCGAACCAGCCGTCGTGCTGCATGCGGTCGGGCAAGCCGTTGCCGAGAATCGCGACGACCTCGCCCTTCTTGAACGCGAAAGGCAGCGGGTCGCGGTAGTCGGCGGGCACATCGGCGAGCACGGGGCCGGCGGGCGCGGCTTTCTTGCTGCCGCCTTTCTTCCCATCGCCCTTCGCGGCGGCGACCTGCGTGACGCCTTTGCCCATCGCCTGGCCAGGCTTCCCGTCGTAATTGAGGTAAGCCAGTTTGCCGCCAGCCTTCACATCAATCTCCATCCCCTGCGGAGCCGCGACGCTCGCCGCACGGAACACTTCCTTCCTGTCCGCGTCGAGCAGCGTGAGGGTGAAGCCGTCGAGGCGCGACTCGTAGCCCGTGCGGTTCCACACGCTGACCTTCTCGATGTCTTTGGCTGCGCCGAGATCCACTTCCCACCACGGGTTCGTCGAGCCGCCGCCGCCGTCCTTCGTGTGCGTCTGGCCGCCGCTGCCGTATTCGGGGTCCTTGTTGCCATCAATCCCCCGGGTCGCGCTGCCGCTGTGGTCCGTGCTGGACTGCGTCGCCTTGCCCGCGCGCGCGATGTTCTTGCCGACGGAGAAAACCTCGACCTCCGCGAGCGTCAGCACCCGATTGTCGCCGGGCAACTCGACGCGGACGAAGCGCGCGGGCTTGCCGGTGGCGACGGTGCCGGGCGCGGCCGCCTTCGTGCCGCACGTCGGGTCGGCCGCATCGGGCTTCGCAGGCGCGGGTGCGGCGGGCGCAGCTTCAGTTTTCTTCGCGTCCGACTTCTTGCCTTCGCCTTTTTTCTGCTTCGGCTCGGGCTTCTTCACGTCGTTGTTCGCCGGGATTTGGCTCTCAAAACCCGCATAGATCTCCGGCTTGATGCCGCGCGCGTAGGCTCCGGCGTTGTAGGTGTTCGGCTTGAACGGCCCGACGAACGCGATGTTCAGGTCCGGCTTGATGGCGCTCTCCAAACCGACCGCCCAGAAAATCCCGTTCATCAGCAGGCGCCGGTAGCCTTCATTCGTGATGTCCTCGGAGGTGCCGTAAAGCGTCGTGAAGACGCGGCCCACCTTGCCGTTCGCGCCCTTGTAAGTGCGCGTCCACTCGGAGGGCTGCGGGGGCTTCTTGGCATCGGCAGGCGACTCGGGCGTCATGCCGTCGAGCGGTTGGGCCATCGTGAGGATTTCGCCGTCCGTTGGCTTGCCCACGTAGCCGCCGACCTGCACCCACACATCCTTCACGCCGCGGAGGATGGGATGCGCCGCCTTGTCCGGCGCAATCGTGATGCGCGTGCTCTGCCGGTGGTTCTGGCCGTAGTGACCGACCCACGTCTGCCCGAGCACCTGATGGCCGAAGCCGAGTTCGTAGCCGGGTTCCTTCGCGTTGTAATTGTATTTGGCGTAAGGCTCCTTGGTCCCGCTGAAGGCGTGCGTCGCCGTGCGCAGCCCGACGACCGGCCCGCCGCGCTTGAGATATTCGTCAATGTGCTTCATCTGCTCGGCGGGCAAGTGCTGGAAGCGGAGGAAGACGACCGCGAGGTCGGCGGACGCGAGTGCTTCCAAGCCGGGAATGTTCGAGGGGTCGCCGGCGCTGATATGGCCGTCGGCATCAATGTCGAAGAGCACGGTGCACTTGAAGCCGTGGTGCTTGGCGAGGATGCGCGCCATCGCCGGCAGCGACTCCTCGGACCGATACTCGTGGTCCCCCGCGATGAAGACGAGGTGCTTGCCCTTGCCGGGGCCGTCGGTGCCTTGGAAGACGAGCGGGGCGGCGCTCGCGAAAGTGGCGATGGCCAGGAGTGTCAGCAGTGCTTTTTTCATGAATTCGGTGGGATACGGAGGGCGGTGCGAGGTTACTTCGATTGAGGCGCGAAACTTGCCGGGGTCAGCTTCTCCGCCGCCCAGGTGGCGTCAGGAATCGCGCCGGTTGGGCGGGGACGATAGTCATCCACGAATGTGACAACGGTCCGCTCGGGAATTTCCTTCTCATGGCCAGTCAACGACAGCATCGCGTTGGCCATCATTCGGCATAAGTCCTCGTTGAGCCAGTCCAAAGATGCCCCGGCGGTGGTCGTGAACGAGCGGCCCCGCTTGCCGGACGGCGCGGTGTAGGTCTTGAACCAAGCGAAGGGCATCCGCACATCTTTGCGCTGGTCGGTCACCGGCGGGTCCGTGGGCTGCAACCCGGATAGCACCTGGCCGTGAAAGAGCACCACGTCGTTCGGCGTGAGCCGCTCGACGGAGTTCACGTCCGTGGGACAGAATATCGTGTCCCCGACGCCGCGCAGGACGGGATGCTGGCGTTGCGCCGGATTGATGTGCGCGAGGGTGGCTTCCTTCTGGAACTTGCCGTAGTGGGCAATCCACGTGTCGCCCAAGATTTGCTGGCCGAAGCCGCCGCGCCATTCCTTGCTCTGGAAGTCCCAGTTCTTGTAGGCGCTGGCACTGGTCGGCGGATAACGGAAGGCGTGGGTCGCGTTGCGAATGCCGAGGACGGGTTTGCCCGCGTTCACGTAATCCACGATGTGCTTCATGTCCGCGTCCGGCAGCTCCCGGAACCGGGCGAAAATCACCATCAAGTCAGCGCTGTCCAACGCGGCGAGTCCCGGAATATTCTTGTTGTGGTTGGGATTAATGTGGCCGGACGCTGGGTCGGTGGCGAACAGCACGGTGCATTTGAAGCCATGATGCCGGGCCATGATTTTGGCGAACATGCTCATGCCCTCCTCCGAGCGGTAGTATTCCTCGCCCGTGACGAAGACGATGTGCTGGCCCTTGCCCAGCCCGGCCTTGCCTTCAATCGTGAGCGTGGCATCCGCCGCCGCACAGACGGCGAGGGACAGCATTCCAACGAGCAAGGCGGTGAGACGATGGAGATTCATGGGTGCGGGTTGTGAGTCGGGTTAAAGGTTACGGAGATGATGGGAGGAGTCTGGGGCACCGGACGCAACGCAACTTACTTCAAGGCCTGCTGTATCGCGGTCGCCACGGTCTCACCGAGGAAATCATAGCCCTTGGCGTTGAAATGCACGTCGTTCGGCGGCTGCAACTCAGCCAGGCGCGGAGTGATGGCGGCAAAGAGGTCGTCCGTGACGATGCCGTGCTTTTTCATCAACTCAGCCGCGATGACGTTGCGCTCGACGATGGACGCGGCGGTCTGTTTCTTCGGCAAATCATCGGGGATGGGCGTGGTGCTGGCCCAGATGAGCCGGGCCCCCGTCTTCTTCATGCGCTCGATGAGTTGCTCCAGTCGCTGGGTGTAGTCAGCGAGCGGCGTGTTGCGGTCATGGATGCCGAAGTTGAAGTGAATCACATCCCATTTCCCGGTCCCGAGCCAGACGTCGATGTTCTTGATGCCGCTGGCCGTCGGGCCGCAGTTCGCCGGGGCGCGATGGACGTTGGCTTTGCCTGCCAGTGCCTTGCGCGTGGCCTGCGTGTAGCCGCGCGAGACGGAATCGCCGATGAGCAGCACGCGGGGGAGCTTCGGGTCGTCCGGCACGAAGTCCCAAGCGTTCGACCGGCCGGCGACCTTCTCGCGCTTGTGGATGGGCAGGTAGAACCCGCCGAGCTGGGCCTGCAACACGCGCTCCCAAGCCTGCTGGTCCGGCGGCAGCTTCGCGACGAGCGCTTGATACTTCGCCTCCAGCTCGGCATCGGCCTGAGCCTTTTGCTTCGCGGCCTCGGCAGCATTGGTTGGCTCCCCCTTGGGAGTCGCCGCCTTGGTTTGCGCAGAAACTAAACTGCTGAGGAAACCAAGCGCGAGGCCAAGGATGAGTGGCAGGATGGGAAGGGCTTTCATGGTGGCGGAGGATTTGCGGAACTGGAACCAACCACGCCCGCTTAGGCCAGTATTACTTTCAACTCCCCGGTGCTGTCGCCGTGGCGCTCGGCTTTGACGCCCACCCCGCGCAGCAAGGTCAGCCAGAGGTTGCACAAGGGTGTGTCTTTGCTAGCGGCGATGTGATGGCCGAGTTTGATGCCGGCTCCGCCGCCGGTGACGAGGGTGGGACAGTTGTCGAGGTAGTGGATCGTGCGGATGTTGCTGCCGTAGGCGAGGGCGATGTGATCGAACAAGCTCGTGCCATCGGTCTCTTTCGTGGCTTTGAGTTTGTCGATGAGTCCGGCTAGCAGCTCGCTCTGCGTGGTGTCGCGCTGCTGGGAGGCGGCCATGCGGTCGCCGGGGCTGTAGTGGCTCATGTCGTGCGGATGCACTTTGGTGCCGAGGCTCTGGAGCAAGGTGCCGACGGGCTGGCGATACGTCAGGACG
>SXTU01000244.1 GCA_005791875.1 Verrucomicrobiales bacterium | reverse complement strand
GATTTTGGGCACGACACGACGGTCAACGAGGCCGGGCAGACGGTCGCGACGGGCGGGGCCGTGGGCGCGACGGTCCAGGTGCGCGTGCGCACGACCAACAGCACCGGCACGACGTTCAGCACGGTGAAGACGGTGACGTTGGTGTGAGCGTGGGTAGTGGCGCACGGGCGGCGGTTGTGGAATCCTGCGCGCATGAAGTCCGCCAGCATTGTCCTGCTCCTCGCATTCTCCTGCGTGTCGGCCACGTTTGCCGCCGACAAGCCCGCCCCCGACCCGAAGGCCGCCCAGCCGAGACCTTACGTGCTCAAGATGTGTTTGGTCAGCGATGAGAAGCTGGACAAGGGCGACCCGACGTTTGTTTATAAGGGCCGCGAGATCCGCGTGTGCTGCGAGGGTTGCGTGAAGGATTTTCAGAAGGAGCCGGAGAAGTATCTCAAGCTGATCGAGGCGGAGGAGAAGAAGCTCGCGGCGGACAAAGCGAAGAAGCCGAGTAAGTAGGGGCGGCGGCTTTGACTCGGGTGAAACCTAAAATCCGGTAGGGCCGCGTTGTGCGCGGCCTCGTCTCTCCAGATGGACTGGCGAGGCCGACCGCCGGTCGGCCCTACCAGCGCTGTCTCCCTCTCACTTCCTCGGAGGAGGGGAGAGGGCCGGGGTGAGGGGTTGCGTGCGTCGGCGTTGGCGGCCCCACGCCTCATCCGGCCTGCGGCCACCTTCTCCTCTCCTCCGAGGAAGGGAGAAGGCACGCTGCCAAACTCGGACTTGAATCCCGGCGTGTTCGGCGGATGCTCCAAGCTGAATTCAACGCCTGACTTTATGAAGACCTTGCTTGCCATCCTCTTGTCCCTGGGCCTCGGGGCCGTCATCACGGGCGTCGTCGTCTCCCGCCAGCAAGCCGCCGTGCGCGCGGCGCAGGCCGCGGAGGCCGCGAAGCGCGAGGACGCGCTCGCCGCCGAGAAATCGCGGCTGGAGAAGGCGCTTGCCAACGCGCGCGGCCGCACCGTGACGGTGGAGTCGCCCGCCCCTGCCCCGCTGGCGCAGATCATCGAGGTGAACCGGGGGCCTTCCGCGCGCGAGGCGATGGAGCGGCTGAAGCAGTTGCGCGTCGCGCCCGGCCCGGGGCAGATGCGCAGCATCCGCTTGGTGGGGCATGAGCTGGAGACGCTGGTGGCTGCCGGCACGAATGCGCTGCCGGTGATCCGCGACTTTCTCGCGCTCAATCAGGAGGTGATCTACGACACGAGCGCCGGCGCTTCCGGCAAGGGCAAGGTGCCCGGCTTCGATCCGCGCGCGGGCACGGAGTTCCTCGTGCCGCCGTCGCTGTGCCTCGGACTGTTCGATGTCCTGCGGCAGATCGGCGGCGCGGGGGCGGAGAAGATTCTGGCGGACACGCTCACCACCACGGCGCGCGGATTGGAAGTGCTTTACCTCGCGCGTGTGTTGCAGGAGATGGCACCGAACAAGTATCGCGAGCTGGCCACGGGCGTCGCGAAGGAGCTGCTCGCCAATCCCGTCGGCAAAGGCACCGGGCCAGTGGACAAGGCAGACCAGAGCTACCTCTTCAGCGTGCTGATGTTCTTCAACGACACGACCTATGCAGGCCCGGCGCAGGCGCAACTCGTCACGACGGATGGCAAGGTGGACAAGGCGGCCTTGAAATATCTGCAAGGGGCGATGGGCGAGCAGACGCTGACCATCGCGCAGCAAACGTGGAACGATCCGCGCATGACCATCGCCGAGAAGGAGCCGCTGGCGCGGGTGGCGCTGACTTATCTGGGCGTGAACCCGCAGGCGGAGCCGCTCTTCAAAACAGCGATCAACGACCCCGCGATGCCGCCGGACCACCGGCGCAATTTGATCGAGGACCTGAACCAGGACGGGTTCCCGGACCGGAAAAACTTCACGGCGAAGGACGTGGCGTTGATAGAGAGCCGGCTGCGGTTCATCCAGGCCAACGCGCCCAACGCGATTGACAAGGTGAACGCCTCCGCGTTTGCCGAGGCGAACAAGGATTTGCTCCAGATGCTCCAGCGCGCAACCACGCCGCCCGCGCCGAAGCCGTAGTTTCCTCTATTGTAAGAAACGAAAAGGGACGGCATCGCTGCCGTCCCTTTCGCGTTCGATGACGTGGTGGCTTACGGGATGACCATGTCCGCGACGGTGCGGTTCGCGGGGATGAAGGGCAGCACGTGCTCGGTGTAGGGCGTGATGACGTCGAGGATGTAAGGCTCCTTGGAGTCCAGCATCCGTTGCATGGCGGCGCGGAGGTCCTTCTTGAACATCACGCGCTCGCACGGGACGTGGAAGCCCTTGGCGAGCTGGACGTAGTCGGGGTAGATGGCCTTGCGGTTCTCCGGGTCGCCGAGGTAGGTGTGGCCGCGGTTGCCCTCGTAGAACTTGTCCTCCCATTGCACGACCATGCCGAGGTGCTGGTTGTTCAGGATGATGGCCTTGGCGGCGATCTTCTCGATGTGCGCAGTGGCGAGCTCCTGCACGTTCATCAGGAAGGAGCCGTCGCCGTCAATGTCCACGACTTGCTTGTGCGGACAGGCGACCTTCGCGCCCATCGCGGCGGGGTAGCCGTAGCCCATCGCGCCGAGGCCGGCGCTGGTGAGGAACTGGCGGGGGAAAGTGTATTTGAACCACTGGCCCGCCCACATCTGGTGCTGGCCCACGCCGGTGGTGATGATGGCGTCGCCGCCGGTCAGCTCGTATAGCAGCTCGATGGCGTATTGCGGGAGGATGATTTCTTTCTCATGGCCGGTGAGATGATCCTTCATGTGCTGCGAGGTCAGCACCTCCTCGTTGACCTGATAGCGGAAGGGCGCGCGGGCCTTCCACTCGGCGCACTGGGCAACCCACGGGGAATACTTCTTGGACAAGGCGCGCTTGCGCAGCATCTCGTTGAGCTTGGTCAGAGCGAACTTCACATCGCTGACGATGGGCAGGTTCGCCGGCTTGTTCTTGTTGATCTCGGACGGGTCAATGTCGATGTGAACGATCGTCCCGCGCTCGCAGAACTTGTCCACCTTGCCGGTCACGCGGTCGTCGAAACGCACGCCGAGGGCGAGCAGAAGGTCCGCGCCGGGGGCCACGGGGACCATTGGATCGTTGAAGCTCGCGCGCTTCTTGTATTCGCCGCTGACGGCCCAGTTCGCAGCAGCGGAGCCGTGCATGCCCAGCCAACGCAGGGAGAGCGGGTGCGTCTCGGGGAACGCGCCGCAGCCCATGATCGTGGTGGTGACGGGGATCTGCGTCAGCTCGGCGAACTCGCGGAGTTCCTCGGAGGCGTTGCCGGTGATGATGCCGCCGCCAGCGTAGATGACGGGGCGCTCGGACTTTTCGAGCAGGCCGATGATCTCGTTGAGGGCGATGTCGCTGGCGCGTTTGTCGGGGTTGTAGCCGCGCAGGTTGATCTCCTTGGGGAAAATCGGCTGCGTCTCCGCCTGCTGGATGTTCTTCGGCACGTCCACGATCACAGGACCGGGGCGACCCGACTGCGCGATGAAGAACGCCTCCTTGATGATGCGCGGGATGTCCGCGATGTCCGTGACGAGGTAGGAATGCTTCACGATCGGCAGCGTCATGCCGAAGAAATCGGTCTCCTGAAACGCGCCCTTGCCGATCATCGCCTGCGGCACCTGGCCGGTGATGGCGATGAGCGGGATGGAATCCATGTAGGCATCCGCGATGCCAGAGATGAGATTGGTCGCGCCGGGGCCGGAGGTGGCCATGCAGACGCCGGCCTTGCCGGTCGCGCGGGCGTAGCCCTCCGCCATGAAGACGCCGCCCTGCTCGTGGCGCGGGAGGATGGTGCGGATCTTCGAGCGCGTGAGCGACTGGTGGAACTCCATGCTCGCGCCGCCGGGATAGGCGAAGATGGTGTCCACGCCCTCGCGTTCGAGGCACTTGATGAGGATGTCGCTGCCCTTCATGCGCGGGCCAATCTCGGACTTCTCCGGCGCGTGGGCCTTTGCTTCGGCGTGTTCTGCGGTTGCTTTGCTCATGACTTAGCTTTTTGGGTTTGGCTGGCGGCGCGTGGCGAACAAAAAACCCACGACTGCGGCCAGCCGTGGGTGATTGTCGGAAGCTTGTTTATGCCCGACAAGGCCCAGCGGCGTCGCCGACTACGACGACTACCGCAACTAGGACTTGTCCGACAGTGCCAAACATGGGGCGGACGCTAGCAGCGTGAAAAAGCCGGTCAAGCGTGGATTCGGGCAGCCTGGCAGTGGCGGACGGAAGCGCCTCGCCGCTTGCCTGCCTCCACTCGTTCTGCCTACTGTCACCGCGTGTCACAGCAGCAGACGCTACGGGAACCTGTCTCCTTTTCTGGTATCGGCCTCCACAGCGGGAGCCGGGTCAACATGACGTTCCTGCCCGCCCCGCCCGGCTCCGGCGTGCGCTTCCGGCGGGTGGACCTCGACGGCAAACCTGAGATCGAGGCGCGCGTGGAGCACGTCGTGGATACGAATCGTTCCACCACGCTGGGCAAGGGGAACGTGAAGATTCACACGGTGGAGCATGTGCTCGCGGCGTTCAGCGGCGCGGGCGTGGACAATGCCATCGTCGAGCTGGATGCGAGTGAGCCGCCCATCGCCGACGGTAGCTCGCGCGAATACGTGCGGATGATTGAAAAAGCCGGGCTGGTGCCACAGACGGAGGCGCGCGCGCCGTATCGGCTGACGGAGCCGCTCGAGTTGCAGGTGGGCGAGACGATGATGCAGGTGTTCCCCCACGACCGGCTGAAAATTTCCTGCACGAGCTCGGGCAGCGGCGGGCGCTTCACGCAGTTCTTCAGCCTCGAAGTGACGCCGGAGACCTGGCCCAAGGAACTCTCCCACGCGCGGACGTTCTGCTTCTTCGAGGAGTTGGAGTTGCTCTACAAGAACGGACTCATCAAGGGCGGCAGCTTGGAGAACGCCGTGGTCATCCGCGACGACGCGGTGCTGACCACCGAGCCGTTGCGCTACGAGGACGAGTTCGTGCGGCACAAGATTTTGGACATCCTCGGAGACTTGTCGTTGTTGGGCCGGCCCTTTCTCGGGCACATCGTCGCCATCCGTCCCAGCCACACGGGGAACTGTGAGCTGACCAAGCAGATTGCCGCCCAGATGCGTAAGCCGGAAAAGGCCGTGCAGACCTTCTCGCCGCCGCCCGCGAAGTCCGCCGACGAAAACCCAGTGCGCGACGGCGGGACACTCGACGTGATGCAGGTGATGAAGATTCTGCCGCACCGCCCGCCGTTCCTGATGGTGGACCTCGTGACGAAGATCGAGGGCAATCGCATCGTGGCGCAGAAAAACGTGACGATGAGCGAGCCGGTCTTCCAAGGCCACTTCCCCGGCCATCCGATTTTGCCCGGCGTGCTGCAACTCGAAGCGATGGCGCAGGTCGCCGGCATCCTGATGATGCGGCAGGCGGAGAATGCCGGGAAACTGGCCTACTTTATGTCGGCGGAGGAAGTGAAGTGGCGCAAGCCCGTGCGACCCGGTGACGTGCTGGTGATTGATGTGACGATGACCAAGATGCGCGGGAAGATCGGCAAGGCGCGCGGCGAGTGCTCGGTGAATGGCGAAGTGGTCAGCGAGGCCAACGTAACGTTCATGCTCATGGACAAAGCATGAGTTCCGCGCACATCCATGCCACGGCGGTGGTTCATTCCGACGCGCAGATTGGATCCAACTGCCACATCGGGCCGTTCTGCGTCATCGGCGAGCACGTCACGCTCGGGCCGGACTGTAAGCTCCACTCCCACGTCGTCATCGACGGGCACACCACGCTGGGCGCGGGCAACGAACTCTTTCCCTTCGCCGCCATTGGCCTCAAGACGCAGGACTTGAAATGGAAGGGCGGCGTCACCCGCACGGTCATCGGTGACCACAACGTCTTTCGCGAGAACACCACCGTCCACAGCGCGACCAACGACGGCGACGCCACGGTCATCGGCTCGCACAACCACTTCCTCGCCTACACGCACATCGCACACGATTGCGTCGTGGGCAACCACGTGATCATGTCGAATGTCGGCACGCTGGCGGGGCACGTCATCGTGGAGGACCACGCCATCATCGGCGGGTTGGCGGCGGTGCATCAGTTCTGCCGCATCGGGCGCATGGCCATCATCGGCGGCTGCTCGAAGGTCGTGCAGGACGTGCCGCCCTTCATGCTTGCGGACGGCAATCCCGCCGAGACGAAGGCGCTGAACAAGGTTGGCCTGGAGCGCAACGGTGTGTCGGAGGAAGCGCAGGCCACGCTGAAGAAGGCGTTCAAAATTCTCTTCCGCGATGGGCTGACCGTCTCGAACGCGCTCGTCAAGATAGAGGCCGAGCTACCTTTGCTGCCGGAGTTGCAACATCTCGTTGCGTTCGTGAAGGCCAGCGAACGGGGGATCAGCAAGTGAAAGGGAGAGTAATTATTGATTAGTCGGCATCAGGCCGGGGCCGATGTCGGACTAATTACTAACGACTAATCACTTCCCTCCAGTCTCACCACTTCACACTTCCGCTGCGTGAAGCGGCACCAGTGCGTGTAGCCCGCGGAGGTCGCGAGTTGCAGCGCCTTGGCCCAGTCCGCCCCCACGTCGCCCGGCGCGTGCGCGTCGGAGCCGAAGGTGATGGGCACGCCGATCTGGTAGGCGCGCTGGAGGAAGAAGCGGCTGGGGTAGATCTCGCGGCAGTCCTTGCGCAGCCCGGCGGTGTTCAGCTCGATGGCGGTGCCGCTGGCCTTGGCCGCGCGGAGGAACGTGTCAAATAGCCGGGTGCAGTCGCGGTCGGGGTAATACTTGAACTTCTTCGGCAAGTCCGCATGGCCGATGATCTCGAAGAGGCCGCTGGCCGCCGCCATCGTCAACCGCTCGAAATAGACGGACCAAACCTCGAAAGCGTCGCGCGTCTTCCACTGCGAGAGCTTCTCCGGATTGTCCAAGTCCCACGCGTCCGAGACGTAGTGGACGGAGCCGATGAGGTAGTCCCACGGATGCCGCGCGGCCAGCTCGCGAATCCACTCCTCGTGGCCGGGCAGGAAGTCCACTTCGAGCGCGAGCTTGATGGTGAGCTGGGGAAACTCGCGCTGGGCGCGGCGGACCTTCTCCACGTATTCGTCAAGCTGGCTGGCGAGCATGCGCCAGTTGTCGAAATCATCGCGCCGCATCGGCGAGTGGTCGCTGAAGCCGATCTCGGTCAGTCCGGCCGCTACAGCGGCCGCGGCGTATTCCACCGGCTCGCCGCTCGCGTGGCGGCAAAGCGGCGTGTGCATGTGGTAGTCAGCGGGCAGCGACATGGGGGCAGAGTAGGGCGGGGAACCGCTGTTTTCACAGGAGATTTACCACATGGTGTTTGACCGCGGAGAAGAGAGCTACTATGCTACAACTGCGATTGCACAACCATTGCCATGAATCCGACAACCCTCCGCACTGCTTCGCGTTGCGCCTTTACTCTCATCGAACTGCTCGTCGTCATCGCCATCATCGCGATCCTAGCGGGGATGCTCTTGCCCGCGTTGTCCAAGGCCAAAATCAAAGGCCAGGGCATCGTCTGCCTGAGCAACACCAAGCAGATCGGTCTGGCCTCGACAATTTATTCGTCGGACAGCAATGACGAGATGGTGCAATTGGCCAGGGACAACACCGGCAACCCGATTCCTCCCGGTTTGATGCTGCCGCCGACGGGGTTGGCACAAAATGCCATAACCTGGCCGGACATTTTGGGGTCCATCATGAAGAATGAAAAGGCGTTCAACTGCGCGACTCTAAAGGACCGGCCCATTACCAGTTCTTCCAACACTTGGGGCATCGGCATCAACTTCAACAGCCTCTCCCGTTATTTGGACAATCCGGCCGGCCGGGCTGGCGCGACCGCCAAGTGCCGGGTGAACGAAATCAAAAGGCCTTCGGACACCGTTCACTTTGCGGATGCTTCCCAAGTGCAAAATCAGAATGCTACAAATCCCGACGACTGGCAGTTGCGGCTTCCGGCGGGAGTGAGCGCTCAACCATGGGACAATTTGCTTTTCCGCACGCCAGAAAACACCGGTTCATGGAACTCCACCGGGCTTCCTTGGCGACCGTTCAACCGGCATCTCAAGCGCTGCAATATGGCGTTTGTGGACGGACATTCCGAGAGTCAGCCGGTGAGTTTCATGGGCTTGGGTGGCACTTGGCCCGGGGGGACATTCTATCCCGGTGCCAATGGAGAGACCGGCAACCCTGCCACCGGGGGCAACGGCAATTATGACCCGCGCTGGAAGTGGGACCGCGAATAGTCACCGTTTACGCGCCGAGCCATCACTTGCCATGTCCAGAACGATCATCCTATTGCTTGCACTAGCCATCGTGGGGGTTTCCTCAATGGCTGGCTGTCGCAAGCGGCCAACCGCTTCTGGGTCTGACCAGTCGTCAGAACCTATCTATCGAATCGACGGCGCATCCACGTCCGCTGCACAGACAAAGATGCTCACGCAGGCCCTTATCACCTACGAGGAATCTTACGGTGGCACGCCAAACGACTTGAACCAACTGGTCGAGAAGTCGGTGTTGGATCGGCTTCCGGTTCCGCCGCCGGGCAGGAAATTCACGATCGACCGGGTGAAACACGAAGTCGTGCTGGTCAACCAGTAACCACGGGGTGTTTAGCCAAGCACGCATTGTAACGCCCGCATCCCCGCCGCGCAGACCTCATCACGCGGTTGAGTCCACCCGCTGAACTCAAAGGACTCCCCTCGCACCGGGCCGTCGTAGCCCAACCGCCGCAGCGCACCGAGGAACTGCGGGAGATCAATCACCCCAGTCGCGCCGGGTAGTTCGCGTTGACGGTCGAGCAACTCCGCCTGCGGCACACCGACGGGCACGTCGTTTAAATCCACGCTCACGACTTCTTCTTTGCCCAGCCCGGCCAGTTCTGCCGCCGGGCTGCCGCTCATCCACCAGTGCCACGAGTCCAGCACGAGGCCGAGGTTGGGCGCGTTGATGGCTGAAATGAGTTCACGCAGTTGGGGCAGCGAGTGGATGAACTCGTGCCGCTTTCCGCGTCGCAGCGTGGGGGTGGCGCAGTATTCCAGCCCAAACCGGATGCCGTGATCGTCCAGCACGCGCGCCACTGCACCGACGCGCTCGACGTGCTGGCGGAAGTTTTCTGCGAAGGGCAGTTCGTCGTGAAAGGAAACGATGGACGAGCCCAGCCGCGTTACGTCGCAGCGTTGCAGGACTTGGGCGAGCCGGGGCAACAGCCGCAGCCCGCCCTTGAAACGCTGCTCGTCGCGCCGCAGGTCGATCGGCATCCCAGCCAGTCCGAAGCGCAGCCCCTTCGTCCGCAGGTCGTCGAGCAGCCGCTGCAACTCGTCCTCGGACAGCCGCGCCAGTTCATCCGCCCGCGCCTCGACCGAGTCGAAGCCGTGCCGGTGAGCCAGCTCGATGGCTTCGAGTTGCGTCGCTTCGATGCACAGACTGCGGCAGACGAGGCAAGTGAACACGGGGCGAAGATTGGCCGCCGCGCGACGCGAACCTCAAGGCGCAAAGTCCCGGGCTTCAGCAATCTCCCGTATTGAGCGGGGCATCCGCATTGCTACTCTCAACTCGGCCACTAGCACTGCGGAATTCTATGAGCGAACGAATCCTTTCCCTGCTCGCAGTAGCCCTCCTGCTCGGAACCACCTCGAGCGCGCAAGTCGCGCCGCCCGCGCCGCCGGCCATCACGAATTTCACCTTGAACGGCAGCCAGCGCGTGCTGCGCTGGACGCCTTTCCCCGGTGCGCAGAGCTTCAAGATTTTTAGCACCACCGACCTGCGCCAATCCTTCACCGAGGACACCGGCGGCGCGGTCAGCGGCTTCTCTTGGACCGGGACGAACACCAGCTCCGCGCGTTTCTTCCGCCTCGACACCACGCCTCTCGACTCGAACGCGCTCGTCACCGCCACCGTGCTCAACCGCCTCGCCTACGGCCCCACGCCCGCGCTGCTCGACCGCTTCAAGACCAACGCCATTGACCTCTACATCGCCGAGCAACTCGCGCCGGAGACGGTCCCCGAGACGGTGCAGAACCAGCATACGAACATCGCGTTCTTCGAGAGCCGGTTCGCCGCGCCGACCACAGCGATTCCGCTCAGTGCTTCGACGGGCCCCGGCTCGGCCCAGGTGAGCGACCTGCGCGCGTGGTTCAAGCTGCGGGCCGTCGGCGCGGACCGGCAGTTCCTCGAAGTGCTGCTTCAGTTCCTCGACAACCACTTCGTCACGCAGCACACGAAGACGATGGATTACTTCCAGTTCGCGTATGGCGACTTTACGCTGCGCAATCGCATCGCCACCGAGCTGGAGCTGCGCGACCTGAACCGCTGGCGCACGGCGCTGCTCAACCCGGCGACCACGTTCAAGGATTTGCTCACCATCAGTTGCGAAAGCCCGGCGATGATTGTCTATCTCGACACGGTCAGCAGCCGGGGCGACGGCCTCCGCACGCCGAACGAGAACTTCTCCCGCGAAATCATGGAGCTGTTCAGCATGGGCGTGGACAACGGCTACGACCAAACCGACATCACCGACATGTCCCACGCGTGGGCTGGCTGGACGGTGGAGATGTTCCCGACCAGCGAAGTCTTCAACCCCTTCGCGGCGAAGACGACCACGCTGCTGTCGCCCACCGGCGGCGGCAACTACACGAACCTCGTCGGCTCGTGGGCCTTCTACTACCGCACCGGCTACCACGGCACCTCGCGCAGCATCTTCACGAACAAGTTCGTCCCCGCCCGCTTCGGTGCGCCGTGGACCACGCGCACCTACGCGAACGCCACGCCCGGCTCCTACCAGCTCACGTTCCCCGCGCGCACCGGCACGAACGCGGTGCAGGACGGCTACGACATCATCGCTCATCTCGCAGACCTGCCGTTCACGCAGGAATACATGAGCGTGAAGCTCTGCCGCCTCCTTGTGCACGAGGACTTCGCGCATGGCTACGACTTCACGGCGCCGCAGCTTACGCCCGAGGCCGAGCTCGTGCGCCAGTGCATGATGGCGTGGGAGACGAACATGCCGCGCGGTCAAATCCGCAAGGTGTTCGAGGTCATCTTCAAGTCCGACCTCTTCCGCTCGCACACCGCCGCGTTCGCCAAGGTGAAGACGCCGCTCGAATACACAGTTAGCGCCATCCGCGCGTTGCGCGTCAGCACGAATGGGACAGGCGCGCACGGCTCGTGGTCTTCCGACACAGACGGCTCATCTCTCGCAACGCCGCTCCAGCGCATGGGCGGCATGGTGCTTTTCGACCGCGCTGAACCAGACGGCTATCCCGAAAGCGGGGCCGGCTGGATTAGCGCGGGAACGCTTGCTGAACGAGTTCGCTGGACGCAGTCGCTCCTCATCGCCAGTGGCCAGACCGGCCACAACAATTCGCAGAGCGGCACGGGGAATGACGCGTCAAACTCCGCGACCTCGCCCGTGCGCCTGCTGTTCGCGCGTCTGCCGTTGCTCGCGGACCAGCAGGACGCAGCCAAGGTCGCCGACCTCTTCCTCGGCCTGCTCTTCCCCGGCGAAGGCGCGGCGAACCTGAACCTCTATCGCACCGCCGCCATCAACTTCCTCAACACCGCTGACGACGGCGTGGCCTCGTCGCCCTTCAGTGCATTCACAACACCCAGCACGACCAGCGGCAACAACACCTACGACACCCGCGTGCGCGGCATGGTGGCGATGCTGATGACGATGCAACGATTCCAAGAGCAATGAGTGCGAGGCGGTCATACGGATTTCCGGGGCTGAACGGCGCGAGCATCGTGTTGGGGGTCGAAGGACGTTTTCTCCCTCACCCTGGCCCTCTCCCGCTAGGAGAGGGGACGTCTCCGTCTGCGCTTCGTGAATCCGTGGGGCCGCATACGTTCCAGCGCTGGCTGACTTCCTCCCTCTCCCAGCGGGCGAGGGCCGGGGTGAGGAAGAACGCAGATTTCGCCGATAGACTAAGCCAAGCCTGCGCTGGACCGACCACTGACTACTGAACACCGAACACTTTCCTGCTATGCCCTTCATAAACACCCTCACACGCCGCGACTTCCTCCACCGCGCCCTCCTCGGCGGCGCGGGCTTGGGCCTCGCGGCTCTCACTAACGTCCCGCCCTTCGCCGCGCGCGCGCTGGCGGAGGGGACCATCGGCTTCAACGGCAAAAAGCTCCTCTTCGTCTTCCTGCGCGGCGGCAATGACGGCCTGGGCTCCGTCGTCCCGGTGCAGGATTCCGCCTACAGCTCGTCCATCCGCACCAACACGCTCATCGCGAAGGACGGTGGGACAGATTACGCTGCCACGCCGGGCACGGCGGATTTCCCCACGAGTCCGGGGGCGGCTGCGACCTTCAACTACGCGAGCGCCATTCGGCTCGGCAACGGCTTCGCTGCGCTGCATCCGGGGTTGAAGTTTCTCGCGCCGGTTTACAACGCTGGCGACCTCGCGCTCATCCACCGCGTCGGCTACCCGCAGCAGTCGCGCTCGCACTTCGACTCGCAGAACTACTGGGAGAACGGCCTGCCCAACAACAATGTCTCCAAGGAAGGCATCCTCTACCGCACCATCATCGAGTCCGGCCTCGCCAGCACTGCGCCGCTCTCGGCGGTCAGCATCCAGTCTGCGTTGCCGGTGCTGCTGCGCGGGTCCGCCGCCGCGCTCACGAACCTCACCGACCCGCTGCGCTACGACCTGCTCGGCGTGCCGAACAGCGCGACGACCGGCGATGTGAAGGCCACCAACGCCCTCCTCAGCGCGCAGTCCACGCCCTTCCCCGACAAAAAAAGTCGCGCGTTCCTCAGCCTGCAATACGACGGCCTGCTCAAGACGCTCTCCATCTTCAGCAGCATCAACTTCACCGAGACCGGCAACACCTACGTGGACGACGTGAACACGGACGGCGGGAGCAGCCCCTACTATTTGTTTCCCACATCACAGGCGAAGAATGGCGGTTATGCGACCAACGGCAACAGCACAGCCAAATACGTCGTGGACCAGTCCAGCGGCTCGACCAGCTTTTTCGCCGGCCTCAAGGCCGCGTCGCTCATCCTCAACCACACGGACGCTGTCATCGCCGGCACGGAGTTGGGCGGCTTCGACACGCACGACAATCAGGGCGGCGCGACCGGCCAGCACGCAAACCTCCAGCAACGCATCGGCTGGGCGCTCTATGGCTTGCAGAAGTATTTCAAGATTTACGGTCGGAACGGCTCCGCCCCCGCCGCCGGCGCGAAGTGCGCGTGGAGCGACGTGGTGGTCGTGCTCATCACCGAGTTTGGCCGCACGACCATCGAGAACACCTCGCGCGGCACGGACCACGCGGAGGCGGGCGTGATGTTCGTCGCGGGCGGCGGCGTGAAGGGCTACGGCAAGAGCGGGCGTGTCACGGGCGTCGTCGGCTGCCATCCCGGCGGCACCGGCTCGCATCCGAGCGATGCCAACGCGCCGTGGATTTCCGGCCCGGAGAATCAAGCGGGCGGCGTGGACGGCTCCATGTTCGGCATTAGCGACCGCTACCTGAAACGCTCCGTGGACTACCGCTCCGTGCTGGGCCGCGTCATCCGCGACCACCTTGGCGCGACGCAGGGCCAGCTCAACCGGATCATCCCCGGCTACGCGAACGAGGCGCAGGAGCACTTGCTCATCGGCGGCACGGTGACGACGCCGATTGAGTCCGGCCGCGTGAGCACTCCGATTATCGGCGAGCCGGACATTCTGGTGTGAAGCAAAATTGCGCACTCGAACTGCCCCATGCCGCCCAGCCTACGGGCGTGACTCCCTCTCCCCCATCGGGGGAGAGGGCCGGGGTGAGGGGGCACAGCGTTCAGCAGGACAGCACCGGAAAGAAGTCGGAGGAATTGATCCCATCGTCGTGTGATTCGAGTGTGACACTCGGCAGCACGCACACCCCCTCACCATGCCCTCTCCCCCGATGGGCGAGAGGGATTCCGCGCTCGGCGAGTGTTGCGTCTCCTGCCAGAACGCATTTCTCTGAGAATTGGAAGTTGAGCGTTGGACGTTGGGCGTTCGCTTTCCTCCTTTCAACTTTCAGCCTTCAACCTTCAACTCGAGCCGACTCCGTCACGCTCCGTCCGGTCGCCGACACCACGCTCATCGAGACTGCGCCGAACAACAACCTCGGCGGCCAACCCTTCGCCAACTCCGGCACGACGCAGAACTTCACGAAGAACCGCGCGCTGTTCCGCTTCGATGTCTCGGCCATCCCGACTGGCGCGCAAGTGGATTCCGTCTCGCTTGCCTTCGAGGTCACGCGCCAGCCGGTGGACGGCTATGCCCCGGCGGACTTCGGCCTGCACCGCATGCTCGTCTCGTGGGGCGAGGGCGTGCAAACCACCGCGAACCCCGGCAGCCCCGGCCAAGGCGCGCCTGCTTCGCCCGGCGAGGCGACGTGGCTCGCGCGCTTCGCCCAGACCGGTCCGAACTGGGCCGCGCCCGGCGGCTTGGCGGGAACGGACTTCGCCGCAGCCAGCAGCGCGGGGCAGAGCATCTACAGCGTGGCGAACTCGCCTTACTTCTTCACCTCGTCCCAACTCGCCGCCGACGTGCAGCTCTGGCTTGCGAATCCGAGTGAGAACTTCGGCTGGATGCTATTGGCCAACAACGAAGGACCAAACTTCACCGCCCGCCGCTTCGGCTCACGCGAGGATGCCATCAATGCACCCCAACTCATCGTGCAATTCACGGCTGTGCCGGAGCCGTCGTCGTTGGTGCTCGCGGCGATGGGCGCTGGCTGGCTGATGCGCCATGGCCAGCGGCGGAGAAGCTAGCCAGAACGATCCAGTTGGTCTCGTGGACGAGCGGAGGGAAGCAATCAGCCACCCGAATCGCGGCGGACAGGAATCTCAATTGGCGATCCGCTGGGAGCCGACTTTTACAATGTCGGTCACGAAATCATAGCCAAGCACGCTACTCTAGCTGCGAACTTCCACGACATCCAGAATGCACAGTCGTCCGAAATGCTCCAGCGAGACGGGAAACTTCTCTTCCCGGCCACGCAGACGCAGTCGCACCCACTGCGCTCCCTTGGTGCCTCCAGGCATTCCGATGATCAAGCGCACATCGGTTTTGGCGTCCCCGATTTTGATGAGCCGATTGACTTGCGCTCCGGCTGTTACCGTGCAGACCGACGCCGTCACCATATGGACAAAGACGAAGAAAATTCTGAATTTGCAATCCGCTTTCAGCGATGGCCGACGAGTGCTTGGATCGGTCTCGCCAAGCCGGCCAAGTAACTGCCGGAGGCGAACGAGACGGAAGATTCCAGTTCCTAGTCCCAGCATCAGACCAGAGAGTCCCAAGCGAATCGTCAGCTCTTCCCCTTGAATCGTGCGTGGCAAAATGCGCAGATCAAACAACACGAAGCACATGGCCGCTGCCAACAACACCCCCGAAACCCATTTGAACTCCCGGTCTTCCAGTCTCTGTGCCGCTGGAATCGGCGAGGAGGCGTCTCGGCCTT
>SXTU01000243.1 GCA_005791875.1 Verrucomicrobiales bacterium | reverse complement strand
GATCAAGGTGCTGCGGTTCTGGAATCACCAGTTGCGAGGGGAATTGGAGTCGGTGCGGTTCGAGATTTGGTATGCGCTGATGGAACGGACGGGGCGAACGGCGGAACTGGTGCAGTTCAAGGCGAGGCCGGCGGAGGCGTTTCTGGGGTCGGCGAAGCCATTTCTACTCTCGGCGATGGCGTTTCCGCCCTTGGCGGAGGGGTTGCCGAGGCCGGTGAAGGCGTTCCGGGGTCGGCAACGCCTCGGCCAGGGTCGGCGGAGGCTCCGCCGAGGCTGGCGAAGGGGGTTCCAAGGCCGGCGGACGTGATTCGCTCTACCGAGAGGCCGCTTGGAATACCAGCGCCGCTTGGTTGCCCCAGAAGCCCGCCGAGACGGACAGCGCCGAGCGGACTTCCCCCGGCCCGCTGCTCGCGCGCAGCAGGTTCAGCTTCACCCCAGGGTCCATCGAATCGCAATTCGCGGTGCCCGGCAGCCGGCCTTCCCGAATCGCTTGGATGGAAATCACCGCCTCCAGCGCGGCGGACGCGCCGAGGCAATGGCCGGTCACGGCCTTCGTCGAGGAGCACGGCACGCGCACCGCAGCCTTGCCCAGCGCGAGGCCGAGCGCGTTCGCTTCCGCGAGGTCGTTGAGCCCGGTGCCAGTCCCGTGCGCGTTGACGTAGCCAAGTTGGGCCGGGGCAACACTTGCCATCGCGAGAGCGCCGGTGATGACGTGGCTCAAGCTCGCACCAGTTCGATCCATGCCCACACGCTCTTCGCCTTCTGCCGCGAGTGCCCAGCCGGCGAGGCGGGCAAGGATGTTTGCTCCACGTCGTTGGGCCGAAGCCTGCGATTCCAGGACGAGAAAGCCCGCGCCCTCACCAAGCACGATGCCGTTGCGGGCCGCGTCGAAGGGCTTGCAGGTGAACTGCGGGTCAGCGTCGTGGCCGAGAATGCCAGCCGCCTGAAGCTGCGCGGTGACGAGGGCGTTCAAAGGCGCTTCCGCCGCACCCGCGATGGCCACGTCCACAGCGCCGAGAAGAATCTGCTGCGCCGCCAAGGCAAGCGCCGCCGCACCGGACGCGCACGTGGCCGAGACGGTCAGCGCCGGGCCGTGAGCCGGGAAGGCCAGCGAGAGCATCCCGCTGATGTTCGCGAGCGAGCAATGCGCCGCGTCAGAGGGCCGTGCCGGCGATTGGAAGCCGCCGGCGCAAGCCTCCACCAACTTCCCCACCGCGCCGCGCGAAGTTCCCGCGAAAATTCCGATGCGCTCCGCTGCAACCGGCGTCGTGTCGAGTCGCGCTGAGTTCCACGCCTCCAACGCCGCCGCGTGCGCAAGTTGCGCGCTGCGGTCCAGCTTGCGCGTGAGCCGGGTGAGCGGGGGATTCCGAGCTCGGCAGCCGGCGACCTTCATGCCGGTCGGAGCAAGCTCGGGTGGTAACCAGTCCGCTGGGGATTCGCCACGCAGCACGGCTTGCCAAAGTTCATCCACGCTCGCCCCCGCGCCGCAGAAAGCCCCCTGCCCCGTCACGACGACGGGGTTCTCACGGAGCAGTTTTTGGAGCAGCGGCGGGTTCACGCGCGGGGCGGACAGGTAAAGCAAAGCGTCGCCATTTGCACGCACTTCCGCTTCACTTGCGGGCATGAACGCAACGCAACGCAGCTTCGAGACGCTGCTCGACCGTCACTTTGAATCCGCTCTTGCCGACAATCCTGTCTGGGCTAATTACGTCGGCCTTCGCGAGGGCGAAGGCAAGCTGGGCCGCGCCACGCTCGCGCACTTGCAACGGCAGGAGAAGCGCCGTCGCCAGACGCTCGCGGCGCTGGACGCGCTCAACCCGCGTGAGTTGTCGAACGAGCAGCACCTCGACCGTCTGGCGATGCGGGCAATGCTGAACAAGGAGTGCGAGGACTTCGCGCGCGGCAAACATGAGCTGGAGCCGGGCGCGCTGGACATTGTGCTCAACCTCCTCCAGCACGAGTTGCTGCGCAGCGATGACGAGCCGGCCCGGGCACGGAAGAACATACTTGGCGTGCTGCGAGATACTCCGCGATTCCTCGCCGAAGACGCCGCCGTCGTGACGCGACCCGAGCGCGTGTGGCGTAAGGTGATGCAGCAAACTTTCGGCGGGGCGGGTTCGCTCTTTGATGCGGTGGAGACATTCTTGGCCCGTGCCGGCGGCTTCCAGCCGCCGTCACCGCCTGCGGTGACATCCGCGCGCAAAGCAGCTCGCGACTACCACGACACCGTCATGAAACGCGCGCTCGCGCCGGCTGGCTCCTTCGCCATCGGCGCGGAGGCGATGCAGCGGCGCGTGCGGGAGCAAGTCGGCCTGGACTACACGCTGGCGGAGATCGAGACCCTCGCGCTTGGCGAGGCGCAGCGCATCGGTTCGCTTCTGGACGCGGCGTGCAAGCAGTTCGGCAAGGGACGCTCGGGGGAGGAAATTATTTCGGAAGCTCGCGCAGAGTGGAATCCCGGCGCGGACCTGCCCGCCGTTTACCGTTCAGAAACCAAACGAGTGGCGGACGGCTTTCGCGCGGCGAAGGCGGTGACGTTTCCGAAGGGTGACGAGCTGCAAGTCCGCCTCGTGCCGGAGTTCATGCGGCACTTGTATCCGACAGCGGCATACTCGTCGCCGGGCGCGTTTGAGAAACGGCAGCGTGGGATTTTCTGGGTCAACGACCTGAGCCTCACGAAGACGACTGAGGCGGACAAGCTCGCCGAACGGCAGCAACACTTTGGCCTGAGTCTCACGGCGGCGCACGAGGCGTATCCGGGGCATCATCTCCAGTTCGTCACGGCCAACCGCCACCCGCGCAAGTGGCGACGGCTCTTCGCCCACGCAGTCTTCTACGAGGGCTGGACGCTCTGGTGCGAGCAGATGATGGTGGACCTCCGCATTGACCGCACGCCGTGGCTGTGCATCCAGCAGCTCCACGACGCGCTGTGGCGCGTGAACCGCATCCTCGTGGACCTTCGGCTCCAGACCGGCCGCTACAGCTACGAGCAGGCGGCGGCGCACTTGCGGAAGCACCTTGGCTTCACGAAGGCGCGCAGCGAGGCGGAGATCAACTGGTATTCGGCCTCGCCCACGGTGCCAATGAGCTACTGGCTGGGGCGCTTGGAGAACGAACGGTTGCGTCAGCGGCTTGTGGTGGGTCGCGGCTGGAGCTTGCAGCAGTTCAACGACTGGCTCCTGAGCTTCGGGACAATTCCGCAGGCGTGGATCGAGCGGTATGGGCTGGAGTGAAGCCGCAGAGCGGCGACAGAACGTAGCCCACGGCGCGAGCCGTGGGTGGGTTGGCCGAAACCGCAAAGCCCCGGTGGGGGCGAAAGAGCCGGTTCGATCTTGAGGGATGCTGTCGCCCCTACCGGGGCTCGCGGTTCTCAACTCGCGCCATCCCACGGCTCACGCCGTGGGCTATGCTCTGCCGCGGCTCCGGCGCTGCTGACCACTGGCCTATGCCCCGCTCGCGGTCTTAATGGCTTCCAGCTCCTCCCAGCGTTTGTAGAGCTGGTTGAGCTTGTCTTTGTGCGCGGCTAGCTCGGCCATGAGGGCGTTGGTGTGCGTGGCTTGGGTCTTGTGGAAGTCGGGGGCGGCGAAGAGGTTTTCGATGCGGCCGATCTGCTCTTCCACGCCATAGACTTGATTCTCCATGTCGTCCAACTCGCGGGTTTCCTTGAAGCTGAGTTTGCGTTTGCCCCCGGTGGACTTTGTCGCGCCGTCGCGAGCAGCCGGGGCGGGCTTGTTGGCGACAGATTTGGGCGCGCCCTGAAGAGACGCGGCCAAGGGGACAGCGGGCGCGGCAGCGCGGCGCTTCTTCTCGATGTAGTAGTCGTAGTCGCCGACGCTGTAGGCGATGCGCTCGTCGCCCTCGAAGGCGAAGATGCCGGTGCAGACGCGGTTCAGGAAATAGCGGTCGTGGCTCACCACGAGCACCACGCCGGGGAAGGCGATGAGCGCCTCTTCCAGGACGCGGAGCGTGTTCAGGTCGAGGTCGTTCGTCGGCTCGTCGAGGATGAGGAAGTTGCCCCCCTGCTTGAGGATTCTCGCGAGGAGCAAGCGACTGCGCTCGCCGCCGGAGAGATACTTGACCTGCAAGTTGATGCGGTCGTCGGTGAAGAGGAAACGCTTGAGGTAGGCGCGCAGCGAGAGCTTGCCGTCGCCCCAGATGACGAACTCGGTGCCGTCGCTGACCTCGTCGATGACGGTGCGCTCCTCGCGGAGTTGGAGGCGGGACTGGTCCACGTAGTTGAACTTCGTGAGCTGGCCGGTCTTCGCCGTGCCTTCGCTGGGCTGGAGGTCGCCGATGATGGCTTTGAGCAAACTCGTCTTGCCCACGCCGTTGCGGCCAGCGACGCCGATACGCTGGCCGTTCTCGAAGACGAAGTCGAAGTTGCGGAAGAGCGTGCGCCCGCCGAACTCGATGCCGAGGTTGTTTAGTTCGACGACGCGGTTGCCGAGTGGCGGCGGTGGCGGGATGACGAGCTCCATGTCTTCCTCGACGGGCGGGCCGGCTTGGGCGGCGGTCTCGTAGTAGCGTTCGAAGCGGTTCTTCTGTTTGCTGCGCTGGGCACGCGGGCCTTGGCGCACCCACGCGAGTTCTTTCTCCAGAAACTTCTGCCGCTGGTGCTCGACGACGGCTTCGGCGCGTTGGCGCTCGGCTTTGGCGATCAAGTAATCGCTGTAGCCGCCGTCGTAGGAGAAGAATCGGCCCTCAGCCAGCTCGACTGTGATCTTGGTCACGCGGTCGAGGACCCAGCGGTCGTGCGTGACGACAAGGAACGCGCCACCGAAGTTTTCCAAGAACTCCGCGACCCACTCGATGGCCTCGGGGTCGAGGTGGTTCGTGGGTTCGTCCAGAATCAAGAGGTCGGGGCGCGAGACGAGCGCGCGGCACATGGCCACGCGGCGCTTTTCACCGCCAGAGAGCGAAGTGATCTCGCGGTCGCCTGGCGGGGTTCCGAGATGCGACATGGCGGTCTCGATGCGGTTGTCGAGATTCCAGCCGTCGAGCTGGGCGATGCGTTCTTCCAACTCTTCGTGGCGCTTCGATTCGGCGGGGAGGGACTCAAACTCCTTGATGAGGCCGAGCACATGGCTCGCGCCGTCGCGGATGTTCTCGAGGACGGTTTTCTTCGGGTCGAGGGTGAACTCCTGCGAGAGATAGCTGACGACGAGACCACGGCGCGCGGCGACTTCGCCGCTGTCAGGGGTGTGCAATCCGGCGAGGACTTTGAGGAAGGTGGACTTGCCGGAGCCGTTGCGTCCGACGAGGCCGACGCGGTCGCCCTCGTGGAGCGCCAGCGTGGCAGAGTCGAGGATGACGCGGTCGTTGAAGGCGACGACGAGTTCGTTGGCGGTGAGAAGGGCGGGGGCGGAATCGCTCACGGGTGCTTTGGGCAGTAGCGGCGGTCTGCGACCGCCGTTCGGACGAGCGGCAGTGCTGGCTAGAGTGGACGATGACGGCGGTCACAGACCGCCGCCACAGGAGAGGCTTGGCTCACGCGAGTTTGACCTTGAGCCGCTGGCCGCGGATGGCGGTGCGGTTGAGCTTGGAGATGATGGCGTGGGCTGAGTCGGCCTTTACGTCCACGAAGGTATGGCGCTCACGGATGTCCACGACACCGACGGTGCCCGAGGGCAGGCCAGTCTCTCCGAGGATGCAGCCGACGACATCCCCGGGGGCGACGCCGTGCTGCTCGCCGACGCTCATCCACAAGCGGGTCATCTCGGCGGGTGTGCCACGGCTGGCGGGGCGACGCGGGGCGGGACGGGGACCGGCAGCGAAGTCGTCACGCTGGGGGCGTTCGCGGGGTTGGTCTTCGTATTGGTCGTAGTCGCGGCGGACGGGCTGACGCGCGGCGGGGCGATCAAGCTCGGCGCGGAGGAATTTCTTTGGAGGGCCGGGCTTGCGTGGCTGGTTGATGAGCTTGCGCAGGTCGGCGGCAGTGGAAGGAAGTTTTAGCTCTGCGTCGTCTGCGGACTCGGGCTCGTGTTCTTGTGAAAGGGCGGTCGGGACATGGGATGGGACGGCGCTTGGTTCATCCGACGGATTCGCGGTGGGAGCAGCCGGTTCAGGTGTGGCAGCGGCAGGTTGAGCGGTCACAACCGCGGGTTCAGACAGGGCAACTTCGCGCGGCTGAATGGCTTCTCCCACACTTTGGCCAGCTTTGGCTGCGGGCGGCAGAGCAGCCGGCTGCGGGATGGCAATGGGAGCTGCTTCGGCGACAGGAGGCGTCACCGGTTTTGGAGCCGGCGCTTCGACAGGAGCGACGTGCTGGTCGGCCACTGCCGGAGCCTCAGCCGGCGGAGCGATGCGAGCGGGCGCGGGCGTCGCCGGTTTCGGTGAGTGTTTCGGCGCGGGGAGACTGCGCGGCTGCGCGTCCATGGCGGGCGCGGCGGGTTTCACCGGGGCGCGAAGAGGTTGCGTGGGCGCGACAGACGCGAGAGCTGCGGGGCGGACAGGAACACCGGGGACGGGGCGGGTGACGGCGGCGGGTTGTTCGACCTTGTCAGGCTCGCCGGGCACGCCGCCTTCGAGGAGATGGAGCATTGCCGAGATGATGTCGGTGCTGTCGAAACCTTCTTCGAGGAGGCGTTCGACTGCGTGGTCCTGGCGCTGAAATTTTCCGACCTGGAGTGTGGTGCGGACCTTGTCGAGCAGGACGTTGGCGCGCGCCTCGTCCACTTCCTCGACGGACGGCACGCGGCCGCGCTGGATGCGCATCTTGGTGAAGCGCTCGATGTTTCGGATTTGGAACAGCTCGCGGCCCGCGACGAACGAGAACGCCATGCCGCTGCGGCCCGCGCGACCGGTGCGGCCGATGCGGTGGACGTAATCTTCCACGTCGTAGGGCAGGTCGTAGTTGAAGACGGCCTGGATGTCGTCCACGTCAATGCCACGCGCCGCCACGTCCGTCGCGACGAGGAACTCGAGGCCGGACTTGCGGAACTTGTTCATCACGCGGTCACGCTGCGCCTGGTTCATGTCGCCGTGAAGTCCCTCGGCGGAGTAGCCCTGCGTGTTCAGGTGCTCGACGAGCTCGTCCACCATGCGCTTGGTGTTGCAGAAGATGATGACGAGCCTAAGGTCGTGAACATCAATGAGGCGCGTGAGCACCTCGATCTTCCAGCGACGGTCCACCTCGAAGTAGATCTGCTCTACCGTCGGCACGGTCATGGCCTGCTGGTCCACGCGGACGTTCTCGGGAGTCTTGGAGTGGCGCTCGATGAGGTCGCGGATCGGGCGCGGCATCGTGGCGCTGAAGAACACCGTCTGCCGCGTCGTCGGCGTGGACTTGAGGATGGTCTCGATGTCGTCGCGGAAACCCATGTTCAACATCACGTCGGCCTCGTCGAGGATGAGCATCTTGAGGTTCTCGAGCCGGAGCGTGCCGCGCTCCATGTGGTCCATGACGCGGCCTGGCGTGCCGATGACGATCTGCGCGCCCTGGCGCAGGCCGATGAGTTGGCGGTCGTAGGACTGGCCGCCGTAGATGGGCAGCGCGTGGATGCCGCGCTTGAAGAACGCGAGCTTGTGGACCTCCTCGGCGACCTGCACGGCGAGTTCGCGCGTGGGGCAGAGGATGAGCACTTGCACAACGCGCTCGCGCGGGTCGGTCTTCTCAATGGCCGGGATGGCGAAGGCGGCGGTCTTGCCGGAGCCGGTCTGCGACTGGCCGACAACGTCCTTGCCGGCCATCAAGACGGGGATGGCCGCGGCCTGGATGGGCGCGGCCTGTTCGAAGCCGAGTTTGTCTATGCCCTTGAGGATTTCAGGGGACAAGCCGAGTTCAGAAAACAGTTTGGGTATCATGCTGCGTCGAAGCGACTCGGAAAGAATAGCAGAGAACGGCCGGGGGGGGCGAGAGGTATTAAGCGGAATGTCAGCACGCTTTGCTGACTTCCCCGGCTTGGCGCGGCTCCGGTCTTCGTGTTCAATCCCTGCATGAAACTCCGCATCGGCTTTCTCGGCATCGGCGCGATGGGCATCAGCCACGTCCGCCAGTTCGGCACCAAGCTCGCCGCCCGGTCCGAGGCCGTTGCCATTTGCGGTCGCAACGAAGCCAATCTCCGACGCGCGCTTGAGGTTGCGCCCAACGCCCGCGTCTTCGCCGACGAGCACGAACTCATCCATTCGGACCTCGATGCCGTCTGCATCTCGACGCCGAACTTCAACCACGTCCCGCTCGCGCTGGAGACGCTCAAGGCCGGCAAGCATCTCTTCCTCGAAAAGCCCTGTGGCATCACACGCGCCGAGTGCCGCCTGCTGGAGAAGGCCGCCACGAAGACCGACCGCGTGGTGATGATCGGCCACGAGCTGCGCTACTCGCCGTTCTTCCAGAAGGTGAAGTCGCTCGTGGACGCCGGCGACATCGGCCGTCCACGCATGGTCTGGACGCGTGAGTTTCGCGGCCCGTTCCAGCCCAAGTCGCAGGACTGGATTCAGGACAAGCGGCGCTCCGGGGGCATGCTCGTGGACAAGAACTGCCACCAGTTCGACCTGATGAATTGGTGGGCCGGCGCGCGTCCGGTGCGTGTCGCCGCCTTCGGTGCGAATGCCGTCATGCGCCTCGTGGACGCCGAGCATCAGGTCAACGACCACGCCACCGTCAGCTTCGACTACGACAACGGCACGATTGGCTCGCTCCAGATTTGTCTCTTTGGTCGCGACTTTCCCCACGAGGACTTGGAGATGGGCGTCGTGGGCGAGGCGGGTTCACTTCAGACACGCATTTCCACCGCGGACATTCTCCAATGGCGGCGCGGCACCGGGCAGAAGGAACCGCTCGTCCACCATATCGAGTCGCCCGCCGGCGAAGGCTGGGGCAACCACCTCGGCTTCGACGAGATGCACGCCGCGTTCGTGGACGCCGTGCTCGATGGCAAGCGCCCGCTCACGACCGTGGCCGACTGCGTGGACGGCAGCCTCCTCGCCATCGCTGCCGAGGACAGCATCGCCCATGGGCACACGGTGGAGGTGAGTTGAAGCTCGACTCGTAGCCGCCGAGCTTCGGAGGTGGACTTCCGATGCGCAAGTTGCCTCTGCCTCCTGACCTCGGCGTCTACGGGGGCGGTGGCTGCGTTTGCGCGAAGACCGTCAAGGTCCCACCACGCGACGGATAATCGGACAGGCGACGGTAATTCATGTGTTGATAGTCCGCTGATATGGTCGGCGTTCCTTCCCAGCGAAAGATGACGAAGTCGAAGTTGCCCCGGCCTGCCAATTCGAGCGCAGCGCGCAGGGTCCCCATGACGTCGTTCGGATTCGCGACGGGCAGGTTGGCCGGCTCCACCCACCAGTCCAGCCGTTGCAGAGTCATGCCGATGCCGTAGGAGTGCGAGACGTTCGCTAGAGCGAAGCGGGCGTCGGGCTTGAGCTTACGAATGCCTTCGAGACAGTCGCTGAACTCATACCAACGCTCGCCGGAGCCGCCCCACACGGCGCGATGTCCGGTGCGGTCCACGGGGCTCAGCCATGCGTTTCCAGCGAGCAGGAGAAGCAGCGCCACCATCGCAGCGGTGCGGCGATGCAGCAGCCCTCCGAGACCTTCCCAAGCGAGTGCGAGGACGGCTGGCAGCAGCAGCAAGTTGAAACGCGCGAGGCCGACCCAGCGCGGTTCTTCGACGAGGTGGAAGAGCCACATCCCGGCGAAGAGCGCGCCGGCAGCGAGCAGTTGCGCCCACGCGCGGCGGCGCGCAAGCAGCCACCCGCCTGCGAGCGCGGGCAGCCAGAGGAAGCCGAACTGCTCCACCACGCTGCGCGCGGCATGTAGCCAGATTTCAGCCGAGAGGAAGTTTTCAAAGTGCGGCTGATAGGGACGCGAGCCGTGCATTGCGCGC
This sequence comes from Verrucomicrobiales bacterium, assembly GCA_005791875.1. Taxonomy (GTDB): domain Bacteria; phylum Verrucomicrobiota; class Verrucomicrobiia; order Limisphaerales; family SXTU01; genus SXTU01. Next base: position 4,151 of record SXTU01000243.1, on the reverse strand, counting down.
AGCATCAGATAGAGCACGCCCGGCCCGAGCGTGACGAAAACAACACGTGCCTCCGCCACTAGCGCATCGACACTCCACTCGCTGCGTCGTGTCAGGAAGACTCCCCGCACCGCCGCCCGCGCGAGCCAGAGGATTCCGACCGCGATGATGCCGGTGTCCTTGAGGAACCCCAGCGTGAGCGCCGCCCACCATGCGTTGCCACCTGTCAGGCGTTCCGGCGACACCAGCAGCCAGCGCCGCCCATCGCGCACGAAGAGGACCAGCAGCGGAATCAGCGCGAGTTCCAGATACAGAAGCGTGCCGTGGTAGAGGAGCGTCGGCACAGTGGCCACGACGAGCGCACCCAACAGCGGCAGGACGGGCGCGGCCTTGTGCCAACGATTCTCCTGCACGAGCACGACGCCAAGGGCGAATACCGCAAGCACGGGGGTGAACCGCAGCACTTCGAAGCCGAACAACACTCCCGAGCCCCAGTTCGCACGCGTCAACTCCCACAGCCATGCGCTCAACCACGGCTGGCTGGCGGGGTAACGCAGCAAGCGGTCCTGGATGAACGCGTCTTCGAGCATGGCGCCGGAGTAAAGCCACGGCGCGCATGCGGCCAGCCCCAGCCCCGCCATCGCCCACGTGCCGGCGACTTGCAGTCGCCTTCGGTTGCTTTTGGTCGCGCCCGACGGCGACTGCAAATCGTCGGCACGGCGTGCAGCCAGCCAGACACCCGCGCCCAGCCATGCCAGCAGCAGCATTGCGAACCAAGCATGGCCAAAGAGTCCGCTGCCCAGCACGCGGCTCACCACGACAGACTTGAGGTGATAATGCTCGTCGCCGCCGTAGGCGATGTCTGCCGACCACGGCAGGAAGAACGCGCCGGTGAGCAGCAGGACCCAAGGCAGGACGACTCTGCCGCGCAGCGCCGCCACGCGTGCTAGCAGGGCCGGTGTGCCGGTGGATGCGGCGCGCACCCAGAAGCAGCCGAAGACCAGAAGCGCCAGTTGCACGAGCGGGGATGCGGAACCGGAGGCACCCGGAGCGCGCAGTGCCTGCGAAGCGCACACAGGCGTCAGCAGGAACGTCGTTGCGAACAAAACGGCGGCGAAGCCTGCGCACCCGAGCGGCCATGACTTCGGCTGGGACACACGGGGCGCGAGCCAAAGCGCAGCGCCGAGGAAGAAAAACTTGGGAATGCTCCCCGGACACAACACGTAGGCGGCGACAGCGGCAACCAGCCACCAAGACTCCCGCCGCGCATCAAGGGACGGCGCGGAGACGGCGGGGACAAGGGACGGTTTGCTCATGCGCCACGGGACGAGCGGGATCGAATCCTCATATCACCTCTTCGGCTCCGCCAACTGACGCAGGATTGACTCCCGCTCGCGACCGCCGAGCGGGATGTGCTGCAGCCGGAGGAACAGCTCGCGCGCTTCCGCAGGCTTCCGGGACGACTTCAGTTCGTCCGCCTTCCGCAGCACATCGGGCGCGGGCAGGATCCAGTCCTTCTTCTTCGCCGCCTCGCGGGCCTGCTTGATCTCCGCCTCGTTCAGCCAGCCGCCGGACATGCCGGAGGCGAGGAGGTTGGTGACGTATTGCCGGTGCGGCAACGTGAGCGCGTGGCCCAGCTCATGCGCGGTGACGCGCGGGATCGGCTCGTCCAGACCGCCCTCGACCGGACGGAGACTGGCGGTGTCCTTCACGAAGATGCCCTGCGCGTTGAAGTAAATGCCGTTGGGCCGGATTTGCTTGAGGTAGAAGACGTGAAAGCAGTTCGTGATGAGCGAATCCTTGGGGCGGAGCGCGAGCAGCGTGGCGCGCTCGTCCTCGCGGGCGTTCTCCACGTAGTTCGAGGCGTTGATGGCGGCTTCCACGCGGAGCGACTCCAGATAAAAGGTAATGCCCGCCTGCGCCCAAATGCGGTTCACCTTGCCCAGGATTCGGTCCGTGTCCTTCACGGTCAGCGTGGTGTGGATCGCCGGCTCGTTCGTGGCGGTGAGCAGGTGAATACGCAGCGGGGCGAGGAGCCAGTCCGCGAAGGCGAAGCCGTTGGTGCTCTCCTGCGCGCGCAAGTTCAGTGTGACGAAGAGCAGGATCAGGCACCACGCACCACGCATCACGCGGTTCGGCAACGAGGGTTTCATCGCCGCGCAGTCTGCTTACCTCGCCCTCGCGATGCCATTCCGAAATTGGCGGCAGCTCTGGTTCGACAACGCACCGGGCTTGCCCTACGAGTCGCGCCCAACATGAGTTCACGCTTCAAAGTGGCCATCACGGATTTCGTCGCCGAACCGCTCGACGTGGAGCGGCGCATCCTCGGCGACCTCGCGGACATCAACGCGCTCGAAGCGAAGCACGAGGACGAGATGGCGGGCCGCAGTGAGGACGCCGACGCGGTGATGGTCTATCACTTCCTGAAAGTGACTGAGGTCACGGTCGCCCGGCTGCGGCGCTGCAAGGTCATCATCCGCTGCGGCGCGGGCTTCGACAACGTGGACGGTGCGGCCTGTCGCGTGCGCGGCATCGCGCTGTGCAACGTGCCGGACTACGGCTCCGAGGAGGTCGCCGACTCCGCGCTGGGCATGACGCTCTCGCTGATGCGGGGGATTCACTTCCTCAACAGCCGGCTCCGTCGCGGGCACGGAGCCTGGACTTACGAGCAGTTCAAGCCGGTGCATCGGTTGCGCGGGCGCGTGTTCGGCATCGTGGGCGTCGGGCGCATCGGCACGGCGGCAGCGCTGCGGGCAAAGGCGTTCGGCTTTGATGTGGTTTTTCATGACCCCTACGCGCCGGATGGCCGTGAGAAGGCGCTGGGGGTGCGGCGGGTGGAGGCGCTGGACGAACTGCTCGCGCAGAGCGATGTCGTGAGCCTGCACTGCCCGCTCACGCCAGAGACGCACCACCTGATGAACCGCGACACGCTCGCGCAGATGCGACCCGGCGCATTCCTCGTGAACACGGCGCGCGGTGGAGTCGTGGAGCCGCTCGCAGTGGTAGATGCCTTGGCGCGCGGACATCTTGGCGGTGCTGGCCTCGACGTGCTGGAGCAGGAGCCGCCGGCGGAGGACCATCCGCTGCTCCTCGCGTGGCGTGACCCGAAGCATCCCGCACATGACCGACTCATTCTCAATCCCCACGCCGCGTGCTACTGCGAGGAAGGGCTGAACGACATGCGGGTGAAGGGCAGCGAGCACGTCCTCCGCGTGCTGCTCGGTGGCGCACCGCGCAACGTTGTGAACTGAGTTTTGCCAACGGATAACGCGGATAACGCGGATGGAACGGCCTTCAGACAATCCGCGTCATCCGCGTTATCCGTGGGAACTCTCCCCGCCAACTTTGGGTTTCCGGCGTGTGGCTGCCTTGGCTACACTGCTCCCGCACATGAGAACCAACCCCGTTGCCCTCATCACCGGCGCGTCGCGCGGCATCGGGCGCGGCATCGCGCTGGAGCTGGCGAAGGTGGGCCACGACCTCGTGGTGAACTTCGCCAGCAACGCCGCCGCCGCCCGGCAGACGGCGGCGGATTGCGTGGCGATGGCGCAGGCGGCGGGTAAAAGCATCCGGGCTGAGACTTGCCAGGCCGACGTGGGCAAGGCCGCTGACCGCGAACGGCTCATCACCTTCACGCGCGAGCAGTTCGTCCGGCTTGACCTGCTCGTGAACAACGCGGGCATCACGTCTATCGGGCGGCGTGACGTGCTGGAAGCGCGCGAGGACGAGTTTGACGCGCTGATGGCCATCAACCTCAAAGGGCCTTACTTCCTCAGCCAGCTTGCGGCCAGATGGATGATTGAGCAGACGCAGTCTGACGAGGCGCGGCGGCCCAAGATTGTCATCGTCTCCTCCATCAGCGGCTACGCGGTTTCGACAAATCGCGGCGACTACTGCCTTGCCAAGGCCGCGCTGGGCATGATGACCAAGCTCTACGCCACTCGGCTCGCGGACCACGGCATCAACGTCTATGAGGTCTGCCCCGGCGTCATCGCCAGCGACATGACCGCGCCGGTGAAGGAGAAATACGACCAGCTCTTCGCTGACGGCCTCGCGCCCCTCCGCCGCTGGGGCACGCCCGAGGACGTGGGCCGCGCCGTGACCGCCATCGCGCTGGACTACCTGCCTTACAGCACGGGCGAAACCATCAACGTGGACGGGGGGTTTCATGT
>SXTU01000035.1 GCA_005791875.1 Verrucomicrobiales bacterium | reverse complement strand
TGATGAACATGGACGAGGTGCCGTGGCTCACGCCGGATTACTCGCCCGTGACGCTGATGCAGTATCCGATCGGCAAACAGCAGGAGGAGTTCGTCAGCCGCGCGTCGCGGTTGGCCCCGGTCGTGATGACCGGGGCCAGCGGTGACATGCATCGCACGGGCTACCTGCGGGAGGCTCTTTTGGCTCAAGGAGTCCTCTCAGCGCTCAGAGGATACCGCACAGTGATGGACCGGTATGGTCTCCGTCCTGACACTCACTTTGGCATCTACCGCCTGCGCGACCAGTTGTTGGGACGCAAGGGTCAGTTCGAACGGCATTTCCCCCAGTGGCTGCAACCCGAGATCGCAAAGCGTTACGACTTACACGCGGCATTTATCAAATACCAGCTGCCGCAGGAGGACTCCGACGCATTGTCCAATTGGCTTCATCCAGAAATCCACTATTGGTGCAGTCGCAAGGACAACGCGACAGTCTTCCATGGCAATGCCGCCGATGTTCCCGGCGAATGGCTAGACCCGCTGGGCGACCGGCGGTTGGTGGAGTTTTACCTCGCGCTGCCGCTCCTGCCTTGGTTTGCGCACAAGTTTCTGCTTCGCGAGGCGATGAACGGCATGCTGCCGGACCAAATCCGGCTCCGACGCAGGGATCAAGTCGTCTCCCATCACGCACCGTTTCTGCGCGAGCCGGGCAACGAGTGGATAGACCGCTGGACCTCGGATTCTCGTTTGGGAGGTTTGTTTCGCCGGGATGAGATTCCAATGCTTTGGGGAGGGAAAGTTCCTGACCACTGCGCCTTTGTCCACCTAAGGCCACTGCTGCTGAACCATTGGCTGCGGGGCCGCCGGGCTGATTAAAAGAGTTGGAATTTTCTCCTTGTCATCGTGGTGACTTCTTCGCTACAAAGTCTCAGCTTTATGAAGAACCAAATCGAAAATCAGTCCGGCCAAGAAGTGAAAAAGAGATACTCCGCTCCCACCCTCATAGAGGTTGGGGATTTCACTCAGTTGACTCTCGCGGCTGGAGCGAATGCTGCCGCTGACGGCACCAGCCCAGCTTAAGGTCTACGCACCAAGAATAGTTTCTTAGCCAAGCCCAAGTCCCTTTACCGGGGTCTGGGCTTGCTTCATTTTAGACCCACCTAAGCGCTGGAGCGCATGCCTCTCCAATGGCCTTCAATTTGGAGGCTTCTGATGAGAACTCCACCTCTGCATGAATTGCATTCTGACGAGCCGCAGCGGACGGAGGCAGTAATGCAGTCTGTGAAGGACTGGGCGCAGATTGTTAATTTGCCAGTCCTGAATACCGGGGGTGACCGCCAGCCAGAAGCAGTGGCGGACACGGTCAACGAAGCGTTCTCGCATTCGGAGGTGGAGACGTAAGGTGGAAGTGACACTGGAAGGGAGCGTATCGGCAACGAACCACGCTTGCGCCAGCTCTCTGGCGAGTGCAATGACCTGGCCATCTTCTTCCGCTGCGCTGCCCAGCCGGTCAGGAACCGGGGCGGAAAACCAGCTCGTTGCCAAGTGAACCCCCAGCAGGAGCATTCGATACGCTCCGTGTTCGCGGGCGCGTTGCTCCACGGCTGACCAGTCCATCCCCGGATTGGTTCGCAGCACGGCCGCCAGCGTGCTCACCTGGTCCAGGCGGTTCCAAGTGTGCTTGGCCCCATGCACCACCAGCATTAGCACGAGGTCTTCAATGGCAAACGTCTTCACCGGGTGTCCGGCGAGCGTGGTGCTGATGCTGCGCTCCCATAGTTCGCGGGCAGGCAGCGGGAAAGAGAAGTAGCGCGCCCTCGGCCGCCATTGCAGGTCAACTCGCGCGGCGGTGGTCGCGTGGATAAAGGTGTATTCGCACTCGATCCGCAACAGGTCCGCCTCCTGGTGTGGAAGCAGGACGAACTCCGGCCGGTAGCCCAGCGCCATCAGCGCTTGCTTGGCGCGCAGCACCTCCGACTCGGGCACAAAGATGTCCAGGTCGAAGCACGAGCGCAGGGAGACATCGCCGTAGGCCTGCGCGGCGAGCAGTTGCCCCTTGAAGGTCAGCGCGGGAATGCCCTCGCGCTGGAACGCGGCCAGCACGCGCAGTAGTTCTGCGATTTGCGAGAGCGCGCGGCGCGCGGCGCGTTCGCGGATGCTTTTCGACTGCGCCACGATCGCATTGGGAAGTTCCACGTCGCCTCGCTCCAGCAGTTCAGCGGCGAGCAACGGACCAAGGCCGTGCCGCACAGCAAGGTTTAAGACACGTTGCCAGTCCGGTTCGGTGGCTGGCAGTGGAGCAGGCGGGGAGCTGGCACGTCTCGGCGGGACACCGGTCCACAAGAGCTCCATCAGTCGGCTGGACCGAGGCGGAAGGTTGATTGGCGCGAGTTGCATGTGAGGCACCATCGGCTGGCTTGCTCCGCCGAGCCATGACTGAACGGCCTTTCCTTAGCGCAAAGCGGCGGTTTCTCCAAGTGTCATCCCAGCGACGGCGAACAACCGGTCCGGCAGATCAGGGGGAAACGGCGGCCCCCACGGAACGGTCACCTCGACGACCGGCACGGCTTGGGCCACGCGGGCGAACGCGGTGAATTGTTGCCTCCGGGGTTCATCCACGTGCCAGCCCAGAACGCGGGCGAAGCCATTCAGGTGGAAGGACGCCTGCACCAGAGACTGGGGATGGGCCACCAGCTCACGGTGTTCCCGCGAGGGGCGGGGGATGAGGATGGCCCGCAGTCGTGGCAGCGAGGACTTTCCGGCTGGGAGAAGCAGCGTGGAGCGGCCATCTGCGGAGCGACTCACGCAGGCGGGCGGAAATAACTCCGAGAGAGAGGCGGCGTTCGCGCGCAGGCGCAGTTCGCCGGTGCCCCAGTGGCAGCGGAATGACTCCTTTTCAGACTGCAAACGCAGCACATCGTCGGTGATCAATGTCGCCCCGGCGGAGCACAGCAGCGTGGCGAGCGTGGACTTGCCCATGCCGGACGCGCCGATGAAGGCCAGCGCCTCGTCGCCCACCGCCACGGCACTGGCGTGCAGGATGGACTCGCCGCGCAGGTTCAGCCACCAGGCTGGCACGCTGCCGATGAGCAGCAACGGAAGAATCGCGTCCTTGCCCGGCAGCGCGTGAGCGGTGGCGGTGCGCAGGTCATTGGCAAGGCGGACTTCCCCGGTCTGCGGGTAGAACAGCGACCAGCCGCTTTCGATTTTGGTCAGCTGAACGCCGAAGCCATTTCCGAAATCGGCCTTCGCCCAAACCTCACCAGCCGGGGCCGTGGCAGTGGCGGGAAGTCCCCCGCCGCAGCGGACGGTCAGGTCGGGTGCGAAGGATTCCGGAGCAGACGGTGCGGTCAGCGGAAGTTCCGACCGGATGCACAGACCGTAGAGGCAGTAGGAGGAAAAGCTCATGCCGCGCAGCGCTGCCAATCAGGCCGCGCGCACCTCGATCAGTCCCGCCGCTTGAAGCTTCTGCAACAGGGCGAGCAGGTCGGCCCGGCAACGGTCAGCGGGCACCTCATACTCGGCCAGCAGGGCGGCGAGCAGCTCGTTGACTTGCTTCGGACTCGCCAGCAACTGCCACACGCGCGCCCCCACCGGGTTGAGGCTGAAATACTTGCTGGAATCCATTTGCAGGATGGCCGACTCCGCGCCAAGCCCGCAGGAGACCTGGCGGGGCGAGAGGGCAATGGTGGAATCGTCGCGAATTTCGAATTGAGCTGTTTCGGGCATGAGTCTGTTGCTTGAACGGCTGTTGTCAGCGGCGTGCAGTATGGGGAATGCAGCCTGGCTTTCAATCAAGTTTCCGGGACGCGAGAGGGGCAACACCTTCCCCGGGTGAAAAGCCTTCGGCCCGTTCGCCCTCTCCGCTACGCTGCCGGCGTGACCGTCCTCGAAGTCATCCAGCGCAGCGCGGAGTTCCTGCAACGCCACGGCGTGGACTCGCCGCGCCTCCAGATCGAGCTGCTGCTGGCCCACGTGCTCAAGCTCCCCCGCCTCCAGCTCTACCTGAATCACGACCGCGCCCTGACCGATGCGGAACTCGCCGCCCTCCGCGCGCTCGTGCAACGCCGTGCGAAGCGCGAACCGCTGCAACATCTCACCGGCAGCACGTCCTTCTTCGGATTGGAAATCTCCGTCAGCCCGGCAGCCCTCGTCCCACGTCCTGAAACCGAAACGCTCGTCGAACTCGCCCTCGCCGCACTGGCCAAATCCACTTCGCCGCAGCCCACCGTGCTCGACTTCGGCACTGGCACTGGTTGCATCGCCATCGTGCTCGCTGCGAGGTGTCCGCCCGCCTGCGTCCACGCGCTGGACATTTCCGATGCGGCTCTCGCGCTGGCCCGAGGCAACACGGAGCGAAATGCGCTGGCCGGGCGAATCACATTTCACTTCGGCGATGGTTTCCCCGCCCTCCCGGCGGAACTGCGCTTCGACCTCATCACCTCGAACCCGCCCTACATCCCCGCCACCGAGATCGCCACGCTGCAACCCGAGGTGCGCGACTTCGATCCACGCATGGCCCTCGACGGCGGCGCAGACGGACTCGACTTCTACCGTCGCCTCGCGTCGGAAGCGCCTGCACGATTGAACGCGGGCGGCGGCCTCTTCGCCGAGTTCGGCGATGGGCAGGAGAATGCGATCCAACGACTCTTCACTGACGCAGGCTGGTCGCGAGTGGCAGTCCATCGCGACCTCAGCAGCCGCCCGCGCGTCATCGAGGCGTGGAGAACGGCTTGACTCCATCGCCGTCCGGGACGCAGATACGCGCATGATTCACGTCCTTGCGACCATTGAAGTCCAGCCCGGCCAGCGCGACGCCTTCCTCCGCGAGTTCCACGCGCTCATGCCGATGGTCCACGCCGAGCACGGCTGCATCGAGTATGCCCCCGCCGTGGACTGCCACACGAACATCCCCGTGCAAGCCCGCCTCGGCGACGACGCCGTGGTCATCATCGAGAAGTGGTCTGACGTGGCCGCGCTCGAAGCGCACCTCAAGGCCCCGCACATGGCCGACTACCGCGTGAAGGTGAAGCCGTTCGTGAAAGGCGTGACCCTCCACGTGCTCCAGCCAGCGTGAATGGAGCGCGGCCTTCAGGCCGCAGTCGGCGGCGATTGCAACCAGAACTCAAGTCCTTGCCGAACAGTCCAGCCTTCTGCGGCCTGAAGGCCGCGCTCCTCACGGCTGGATAAACCGCTCGTAAGCCCGCCCGCCCAGATACTCGTAGCCGCGCGACTCCGCTGTTGTGCCCGTGAGCATCGAGTGGATGAAGCCGTTCCGCTCCACCTGCACCGTGTGCAGAATCTTCCGCTCCGGATTCTCCTTCAGCAGAAACTTCACGCGTCCCCCCAGCGCCGTGTGCGTCTGCAAGCCGTCCTTCGTCGCTGACTCCCACGCCAGCGACTTCGCGCAGTCCGCCTTCATCGCGTGGCTGCGGCCCCACGTCCCGCCCGACTCGCTGACGAATGTCTTGCCGTTCAGCAGCGCGTTGGAGTCGTGGTAGGCCAGCACGCACAGGTGATTGCGAGGCGACGCGTTCAGCCAAGTCAGCAGCTTGTCCGAGTGCCTCTTTGCGTCGTCGTAGCCGTAGTTGCTGTCGAGAAATGCGATGCGCTCCACCGCCGCCGGGATGCGCTCGTGCGCGTCGAGGTAGCCGAAGATGAAGCTGCCGCCGCCGCTGTGGCCGTTGAGGGTCAGAGTGAGCTTCTGGTTCGGAAATGACGCGACGACTCGCTCGACGAAGCCGGGAAATTTCTCCACGCCGTGCTTCCGTTTCCAGTTCGGCCAGCTCAGGCCGCTCGCCTCGAAGTAAGCCACCACGAGCGTCGCGTTCGTCTCGCGCTCGCGCAGCCAGCGCGTCTGCGCACCGATGTGCTGGATGTTGAAATGCCAGTCGTCGCCCGGCTTGAGCTGCTTGCCGATGGTCTGCTCGATGGTGTTCCCGTTTGGCAGCGCGAAGACCACGAGGTGAACCGGCTTTTGTTTCGCCGATGCTTCGGTCACCGGCGCGTTCACCACCACGCGCACCTCCGGCTCCAGCCGGAACTCCAGCTCCCGCTCGCCGTGGCCGCCGAGTTGAGGAGGCGGAACCGTGCGCCACTCGCCGGCACGGGGCTGCCCTTCATCACTCAACAGCACGCTCAACTTCGGATCGGCCAGAATCTCGGCGACTGTCTTGTCCACGCCATCCAGCTTCGCGATCTTCGCCACGAGCCGGACGCCGTGGCTGTAGTCCACCCACGAGTCCGCGTGGCCGAGGTAGAGCGGCTGGATCGCAACGCCATTCGTCCGGTGCCAGCCGTAGATGGCGACCTTGCCTGGCTTCGCCGCGAGCTGCGGCGTGAACACCAAGTCCTTCTTCTGCCCTGCCACCAGCGTCCCGAGCGGATGCGCCGCGAGCGCTGCCTTGCGCTGCTCCCGCACGAGCTCGTTGTGCCGCGCGAAGATGGGCAGCGTGACCATCTCCTTGCTCGGCGGAATCGGATGAGGCGTGAGCTTGAGCGTCGCGGCCGCGTGGATCGCGTCCACGATTCGGCGCGTTGGCAGCCGGCAATCCGTCGCGTCCGCGACGCGTTGCGCGGCGGCGGGCGTCAGCGGCGTGAGCAAGTAATCCGCGTCGCTGCCGACAGCGAGGTAGTCCGGCGTGACGAAAACAGTGACTCGATGCGACGTGCCTTCGATGGTGTTGGTGAGCGTCACCTGCACGAGCCGGCGCAGAAAGTCCGGCACGTTCCCGCGCAGGACTTCGGCGACAAGCCGGGCCTCGCGCGGCTCACGGTCCAGGCTGGCGAGCGATTCCGCGAGCGAGCGTCCACCGGGCGCGTCAGCGGGCCGGGGAGGAAGGCGGAGTGTCTGGGCATGGACGCACAGACTGAAGGCAAGCCAGAGGAATGACGCCGGAAGACATTCGAGTGCGGCCCGCCTGACTCCTCGGAGGAGCGCTGCTCGGCGGGCTGGAAAGGGACTCTTCATAACGAGAGGATGCGCAGGCTGAACTCAGGCGGGCTTGAAACTTGGGCGACTATCCACGCGGTGTTCACTGCGTCAAGGCGGCTTCCCGTGAGCTGAAAACCGGGCGGGGAATCGGGCTTGCGCGGCCCGCGCGATTCCCTTAGCAATCCACGCGCTCGACGCAGCAACTCAACATCACGACACCTATGTCCGCTTTCCCCAACATCCCCAAAATCGCCTACGAAGGCCCGCAGTCCAAAAACCCGCTCGCCTTCAAACACTACGACGCCAAGGCCGTCATCGAGGGCAAGACGATGGCCGAGCACCTGCGCTTCTCGGTCGTGTATTGGCACACGATGTGTGGTCAGGGCGCGGACATGTTCGGGTGGGGCACCGCCGTCCGCCCGTGGGAAGCCGGCCTCAGCGGCATCGACCTCGCGAAGGCCCGAGTCCCCGTGTTCTTCGAGATTTGCGAGAAGCTCGGCGCGCCCTACTACGCCTTCCACGACCGCGACGTTGCCCCGCACGGCGCGAACCTCAGGCAGTCGAACCAGTGGTTCGACACCATCACCAAGCTCCTCAAGGCCCAGCAGAAGAAGACCGGCATCAAGCTCCTCTGGGGCACCGCCCAGCTCTTCGCCCATCCCCGCTACGCGCACGGCGCGGCCACGAGCTGCGACGCCAACGCCTTCGCCTACGGAGCCGCGCAGGTGAAGAAAGCGCTCGAAGTCACCCACGAGTTGGGCGGCGAAGGCTACACCTTCTGGGGCGGCCGCGAGGGCTACAGCTCCCTCTGGAACACCGACATGAAGCGCGAGCTGGAGCACCTCGCCAAGTTCCTGCACCTGGCCGTGGCCTACAAAAAGGAAATCGGCTTCAAGGGCCAGTTCTACATCGAGCCCAAGCCCAAAGAGCCGACCAAGCACCAATACGACAGCGACGCGGCGGCTTGCCTGAACTTCCTCCGCGAATACGACTTGATGGACCACCTCAAGCTGAACCTTGAGACCAACCACGCCACGCTCGCCGGCCACTCGATGCACCACGAGCTGGAAGTCGCGGGCGCGGCGGGCGCACTCGGCAGCATCGACGCCAACACCGGCGACCTGATGCTCGGCTGGGACACCGACCAGTTCCCGACGGACATCTACCTGACCACGCAGTGCATGTTGAGCATCCTGAAATACGGCGGCCTCAAGACCGGCGGCGTGAACTTCGACGCCAAGGTGCGCCGCGAGAGCTTCGAGCCGGTGGACCTCTTCCACGCGCACATCGGCGGCATGGACGCCTTCGCACGCGGCCTCAAGATCGCCGCCGCCATCCGCGCCGATGGGCGCCTCGACGCCTTCGTGGAGAACCGCTACCGCAGCTGGGACAGCGGCATCGGCAAAGACATCGAGAAGGGCAAAGTCGGCTTCAAGCAGCTCGAAGCCCACGTCCTCAAGCACGGCGAGCCGAAGCTGGAAAGCGGCCGGCAGGAATTCTTGGAGAACTTGATTAACGAGTTCATCTGAGCGGGGACGCCGCTTGTTGGCGCGGGTTTCACTTTGCCGGACACGGTGGTGATGGCACTGTCGCCGCCGCCGCTATGTAACAATTTGTTTGGATCGCCCCCCTCTTGTGCGGCGCCGCGTTTGCGCTGGCGCAGAGTCCCGCCCCGAAGCCCAAGGCCGCGCCGCCCGCCGCGCCCGCCGTCAATCTGCCCGGGATGATAAACTCCTTCTGGACTCGCTGGAATAAGGATGCCGACAACTCGCTGGACCGCCGCGAGATTGTCGCGGTGCTCAAGGACCAGTCCGTGAAGAATTTCGAGGCCAGCATCGCTGTGCAACTTTACCAGGAGCAATACAAGCCCGCCGGCCTCGGCCAGAAGATCACCGTGTCGAAGGACAAGCTGCTCACGCTCGTGAAGGATCCCAAGTTCGCCGGGGATGTGCACAAGCAGCGCGACCGGCTCACGCGCGCCAACCGCGTGCTGTTTGCGAAGGACGACCCCGATCTCAGTGGCTTCCACCAGGGCCCGACCGGCGACTGCTTCCTCCTCGCCAACATCGCCCTCCTGATCCAGCAGCGCCCGGAGCAGCTCCGCGCGATGTTCGCGACGCTGGAGAACCGCGACATCACGATGACAATGGGCGACAGGCAGGCCGTGACCGTCTCGCCGCTCACCGACGGCGAACTGCTCTTGGGCGCGTCCTTCGGGCGTGACTCTGGCGTGTGGCTGAATGTGTTCGAGAAGGCCTTCGCGCAAATCTGGAAGAAGGCCAAGGAGCGAAACGTGAAGGGCGGCCTCCGCGACGACGAGGCGATGCACTCTGAGTTCATCAGCGGCGGCCTGTCCGTTCCGACCATGCAGACGCTGACCGGGCACAAGGCCATTCCCGATGCCTTCCGCTTCGGCAAGGAGACGGGGGAACAGGAGACCAAACGCGAGGAACTGCACGCGCTGCTGGTGCGGCTGATGAAGGAGAAGAAGCTCGTCCTGCTCCACACGCGGCGCGAACCGGACAAGGGCGCGACCTTCGTGAAGCCGCCCGGCTGGCCGGACGCGCACACTTACGCGCTCTTCGGCTACGATGCGGACAAGCGCGTCGTGCACTGCTTCAACCCGTGGGGGAACAATTTCAAACCCAAGGGCGCTCAAAGCCTCGCGAACGGTTACGAGACGAAGGGCGGTCAGTTCGACATGCCGCTGGCCGAGCTGATGGCACTCTTCAAGAGCTTGAGCCACGAGACGGATGAACCGCTTATCGCTGCCGCTCCCGCCGCGCAACGGCCCGCCAAGAAGTGATCCGGGGAACCCGGTTCCTCACCCTCTCCGATGGCAGGGACGCCTTCGAGTGCGGCTCGAAGGCGGCTCGCTCCCTCCTGCCTCCCTCTTGAGGCTTCCGCCGCGCGCCTGGCTTCGAGTAGGGTGTCCGGCACGACATGTATTCGCCGAAGCTCGATGACTTTCTGAAGCTCGCGACCCAGGGGAACCTCATCCCTGTCACGCGCCGCATCCTCGCGGATTTCGAGACGCCGCTGTCCGCTTACAAAAAGATTCGCGGCCAAGGCGAGTCCTTCTTGTTCGAGTCGGTGGAGGGCGGTGAGCACCTCGGGCGCTACTCCTTCGTCGGCTGCAACCCGCGCGCCATCATCAAGCAGACCGCCAACCGCATCGAGGTCATCGCGGACGGCAAGGTCGTCGAGAAGTTCGCCATCCCCGCGCCCGGCAAGGAGCAGTGCGACCAGTGCGCGCGCGACGGCCTCGAAGTCGTCGAGCGCGTGCTCGCGCGTTACCGGCCCGTGAACGTCCCCGGCCTCCCGCGCTTCACCGGCGGCGCGGTGGGCTTCATCGGCTACGAGTTCATCCACGACGTGGAGCCTATCGTGCCGCGCCCACCGAAGGACGAGCTGGGCACGCCGACGCTTTACTTCCTCATCGCCGACGAGCTGCTCATCTTCGACCGCGCCCAGCAGACCATCACGATTTTGGTGAACGCGATCTTGGACGATGCCGCCTCGCCGACCGAGGCCTACGAGAACGCCGCCGCTGAAATTGACCGCCTCCTCGCGCTGCTCGAACAGCCGTTGGAAAACCTGCCCGCCACCCTGCCGGACGAGGTCGCGCCCGCGCCCTTCGAGTCGAACACGCCGAAGGACAAGTTCATCGCCAATGTGCTTGAGGCGAAGACCCACATCACGGCCGGCGACGTCATCCAAGTCGTCGGCTCGCAGCGCTTCAGCGCGCCCATCAAGGCCAGCCCGCTCGACCTCTATCGCGCCGCGCGCACCATCAACCCCTCGCCCTACATGTTCCTGCTGGAGCTGGACGGCTTCGCCCTCGTGGGCGTGTCGCCGGAGATTCACGTCCGTTGCGAGGACAAGCTGATTGAAATCCGCCCCATCGCCGGCACGCGCCCGCGCGGCGCGACGCACGACGAAGATTTGTTGATGGAGAAGGAGCTCCTCGCCGACCCGAAGGAACGCGCTGAGCACGTCATGCTCGTGGATCTCGCGCGCAACGACATCGGGCGCGTGTGCGATTACGGCAGCGTGCAGGTGAAGGAGCTGATGGTCATCGAGCGCTACAGCCACGTCATGCACATCGTCTCGCAGGTCGAGGGACACCTCGCGACGGGCAAGACGCCTTACGACCTGATGCGCGCGACGTTCCCCGCCGGCACGGTGAGCGGCGCGCCGAAGATTCGCGCGATGCAGCTCATCGCGGAGATGGAAGGCACGACGCGCGGGCCTTACGCCGGGTGCGTGGGCTACTTCAGCTTCAACGGCAACTGCGACACCGCCATCACCATCCGCACCGCGCTGGTGAAGGATGGCCGGGTTTACGTGCAAGCCGGCGGCGGCTGGGTGACGGACAGCGACCCGGAGTCGGAGTTTCAGGAGACGGTCAACAAGTCCAAGGCGATGCGGAAGGCCGTGGCGCTGGCGGAGAGTTTTGCGCGGGAGTGAACTGCCTCTTGTAGCGGCGGTCCGCGACCGCCGAATCCTTCCGTCGGTGCTCACAGCACCGCTCCAGCGGCTACGCCTCCCGGGCCATCCGGCGGCGCGTCCACCAGCCACCGAACTGGTCCAGCACCACCGCGAGGATCACCGCCGCGCCGATGATGATGCGGCTGTAGTTCTGGTCGATGCCGAGGATCACGATGCCGTTGTCGATCATCTTGATGATGAGCGCGCCGAGGAGCGCGCCGAGCGCCGAGCCTTTGCCGCCGGAGAGACTCGCGCCGCCCACGACCGCCGCTGCGATGACATCCAACTCGTAGCCCTGCCCGTCGCCACTGGTCGCGCTGCCGTAGTAGCCGATGGCCAGCAACGCCGCGACGCCAGCCGTCAGCCCCGAGTAGATGAAGACTTTCAGCTTCACCAACCGCACGCGAATGCCGCTGAACTGCGCGGCCTGCTCGTTACCGCCGACCGCGTAGAAGTGTCGTCCGGGAGCGAGGCAGGACAGGTAGATTGTTCCCGCGATGGTCACGAACAACAGCACGCCCAACGGCACGAGGCTGAGGCCGTCACCGGTTTCCCAGCGGATCAGGTAGCGGAAGGACTCCGGAAAATCGCCGACCGACTGGCCGCTGGTCATGACGAAGGCTTCACCGCGGAAGATGGCCATCGTGCCCAGCGTGATGATGAAGGGATGGACTTTGAGTGCCGTGACCATCGCGCCATTGAGCACGCCGCAGAGCGTGCCCACGGCCAAGCAAGCGGCGATGCCCAGCATCAACGCCTCATGCGGCGGTGCCGCCGCCAGCGCGCCGCCCGGCCCGAACGCGCGGAAGACCATCGCGCCCACCACCGACGCCAGCGCGTAAATCGCGCCGACGCTCAAGTCAATCTGTCCGGCGACGATGACCAGCGTCGCGCCCACGGCCATGATGCCGATGAAGCTCGTGTCCTTGGCGAGTTGGGTGAGGTTCGCGGCGTTGAGGAACTTGTTCTTCTCCTCGAAGACGGGGACGCGTTCGCCTTTCACGATCTCGAACACCCGCTCGCGTTCGCCCTTCTCGTTCACCTGGAACTTCGGTGCCTTCACCACACCACCGCAGAAGGTGAGGATCGCACCCAGCAGGAGAATCACGAGCAGCAGACCGCCTTCTTGCATGCCGAAGAGGGCCGAGCGCGCGCGGACCGCGATGCGTTTGGCGGTGTCCATGATGTCTGCGCGACAGTAGCAAGCAGCGCGCAGGCCGCAACCTTTGAACAACGTGGGAGACGACGCGAGGAGTCTCTGATTGCTCTTCCGCATCCCGCGCTCCGCGCTTCCGCGTTTGAAGCGAGACTCCTCACGTCGTCTCCTCCAGGGTTGTAGGGGCGGAAGCGACCCGCTACCGTCCGCCCCTTATTGAAATGAAGAAGCCGTCGCTGCTGGTGATTTTTCTGACCGTTTTTCTCGATCTGATCGGGTTCGGCATCGTGCTACCACTGCTGCCGATCTTCGCGAAGACGCTCGAAGCCAGCGGTCTGGTAATCGGGCTGCTGATGGCGTCGTTCTCGGCAATGCAGTTCATCTTCGCACCGGTTTGGGGGCGGCTGTCGGACCGCATTGGTCGCCGTCCGGTGCTGCTGGTCAGCACGGCTGGCTCGGCAATTTCCTACGCGATTTTCGCGATCGGTTCCGGCCAGTCGGGTCAGGCGGCGCTGGTGCTGCTGTTCGTCTCTCGCGCCTTCGCCGGTATCTGTGGCGCGAATATCACCGTGGCGCAGGCCTACATCGCGGACATCACTCCGCCGGAAGAACGTTCTAAAAAAATGGGGCTGGTCGGCATGGCGTTTGGGCTGGGTTTCATTTTCGGACCAGCGCTGGGTGGGTTGGGGCTGAAGTTCGGCGGAGTCACGGCGCCCGGCTGGATTGCAGCCGCGATGTGCGCGGCGAATTTTCTTTTCGCGCTCTTCCGCCTGCCGGAGAGCTGGCAGCCCGGTGCGAACGCAGTCGCGCAGCGGCCGCGTTGGGAGCAGGTGAAACACACGTTGCAACGCCCGGGCATCGGCCTGCTGGTGCTCGTGTTCTTTCTGGCGACGTTCAGCTTCGCCTGCTTCGAGACGACGCTCGGTCTGTTGGTGAGCCTGAACTTCGGCATGAAGTTCGAGACCATCAAAGGCGTGGTCCACACCTTCGATGACAAGGTGATGTATCTTTACGCGTTCTGCGGCCTCGTGGGCGCGCTCGTGCAAGGCGGGCCGCTGGGCCGAGCGGTGAAGAAGTTCGGTGAGCCGACGCTGATCGCGTTGAGTCTGGGACTGGTGGCGGTGAGCCTGGCCATCCTGCCTTTCATCAAAACCTGGCCTTTGCTGATCGGCGCGCTGGCGATGCTGGCCATCGGCTCCAGCCTCACGCGCCCGCCGGTGTTTGGGATGCTGTCGCAGCTGAGTCCCGCCGATGAGCAAGGCGCGACTCTCGGGGTCGCGCAAAGTGCCGGCAGCCTTGCGCGCATCTTCGGCCCCATCTTTGCCGCGACTTTGTTCGACGGCCACCCCTCATGGCCGTATCTGGCGTGCGCCGGCGTGTCGCTGGGGGCGGGATTGCTAGCTTGGGCAAGGCTGAATCACGCGGTGACCAAGCCGCAGTGAGCGACTACGGCAGCCGCTCTCCGCGCGCTGCTTCCAGCAGGCGATACCACGCCTCGCGCGTCAGCTCGACGCGCGGGGCGTTCGCGCCCTCGCGGATTTTCTCCGGCTTCGTAGAGCCGACGATGGGCACGATGCCCGCCGGATGTTTCAGCAGCCACGCCAACGCCACCGTGCCGCGCGTGCTGCCGCGCACGCGGGCCAGCGCGTCCAACTCCTGCACCACGCGCTCAACGCGGTAGCTCTCCTGCGACGGCAGCAAGCGCCGCGCGCCCTCCGCGAGCAGGCCGCCTGCGAGCGGACTCCACGCCATCGGCGTGATGCGGTCGGCGAGGCACTGGTCGAGCGTGCCGTCGGTGAAGGTGCTGAGGTTCGCGAGACTGATCTCCACCTGGTTCACGAGGAGCGGGAAGGCCAGCGCGCGTTGCAGCGCGGTGAGCTGCGACGGCCGGAAGTTGCTCACGCCAAACTCGCGCACCTTGCCCTGCGTCCGGAGCTGGTTGAACGCCACGGCCACCTCGTCCGGGTTCATCAGCCAGTCGGGCCGGTGGAGCTGGTAGAGGTCAATCGTCTCCACGCCCAGCCGGCGCAGCGATTGCTCGCAGCTCCAGACGATGTGCGCGGCGGAGAAGTCGTAGCGCACCGGCGCTTCCGGGAGCGGGTCGCCGGCCTGGCGGATGCCGCACTTCGTCGCGATGAACACGCGCTCGCGCATCCCGGCGACCTCGCGCAGCACGTCGCCGAAGGCCTTCTCGGCGCGGCCCGCGCAGTAGATGTCCGCGTGGTCGAACAGCGTGTAGCCCGCCTCCAACGCCGCGAGGATGGCCGCGCGCCCGACGGTGCGGCCGAGTTCATCCGTGTCCGCGATGCGCCAGCAGCCGTAGGCCAGGCGGCTGACGCGGAGGGAACTGTTGCCGAGGAGGATTGTGTTCATGTTTGGCTGGACGATTGGGGGCGGAGTTAAGGTTAGATTACGAGTAAGAGTATGAACCGAGTATCGCCGCTGCCTCTTGATCTTGCTCGTTATCCTAATCCTAATCTCCGTCCCGCTTCACCGCGCCGCAGCCTAAGCACCACGCCAAAGCGCGGGAAGGGAAAAGGCAATTGCGCAGTCGCCGACAGGCCGGAACTATGCAGTTGAAACCGCTGAAGGGACCACAGAGACGCGATGGACACAGAGGAGCAGGCGGGCTCGCCGCATGACCCGGAGGCTACTTGATGCCGGCCAGCCGCTCCTTCCAAATCTTGTGCAGCAGCACGGTGGCGCGCACGTCGCGGAGGCAGTAGTCGGCGATTTCCTTGTGGCGGCCTTCCGCCATCATGTTCGTCACGTCCATGCCGGTGACGCCGTGGCTTTTCGGCGACTCGATGCCGAAGGCCTTGCAGTAGAAATCCAGGTTGAACTTCCGCGCCGCGCCGTCGCGTCCGCTCACGCCGTAGAAGGTGAGCTGCTCGGCGAGGTCGCAGTGCGGGTCGGTGGCGTAGCGGTAGCCGAGCCAGTCCTTGCGCGCGATGGGGACGTTCAGTTGCGCCGAGCGCAGGTAGAGAAACGGCACGTCGAAGCCGCGCCCATTGAACGTGACAACCTGCTGGTAGTGCTTCGCCGCGTCCCAGAAGGCGGTGAGCAGCTCGTGCTCGTCCGCGCACGGCACGAACTCGACCGGCCCGGCCTCGGCGTCGTCCTCGAAGTCCTCGGCCTGAAAGAGCACCTGCCCACGCTGCGTTTCGGCGTTCAGCATCGCGATGCACACGACCTGCGCGGTGAACGGCCAGAGGCTGAAGAGGCGGGCGATTTCCTCGCGCTTGGCGGGGCGCTGGTCATCGGGAAGTTTTCCTGCCTCGCGGAAGAGGTATTCCTGCTGCACCTCGTCGAACATCTCAACGGGCAGGCGCGAGGTCTCGATGTCGAAAACGAGGGTGGCCATATGTTGGCGGATGGTTCGCGCGACGAATGCAGAATTCAATCCGAATTCCGACCCGCTGAAGCCCTCTCATTAGCACCCGGCTTCAGCCGGGTGTTTGCGGAACAAATCCGCAGGCTGCCGTCTCAACGGCTTTTCGCTCGGAGCCGCCTAATCCCAACTCTCGGTGAAGATTGGTCGAATGAGAGGCGAGTCTCAGCACGCGTATCCCCTCACCCCGGCCCTCTCCCCGAGGAGAGGGAGAATCGCCGTCCGCGCAGCTTCAACCCGCCCGGCGTTGTTGCTTCGAGACTGAATGAC
>SXTU01000034.1 GCA_005791875.1 Verrucomicrobiales bacterium | reverse complement strand
GCAAGTCCACGCTGTTCAACGCCGTCACCCGCACCCGCAAGGCCGAGGCGGCGAATTACCCCTTCTGCACCATTGACCCGAACGTCGGCGTCGTCACGGTCCCCGACGAGCGGATGTTTGTGCTCCAGAAGATCGCCAAGACGAACGTCGTCATCCCGGCGGCCATCGAGTTCGTGGACATCGCCGGCCTCGTCAAGGGCGCGGCAACGGGCGAAGGGCTGGGCAACAAGTTCCTCACCCACATCCGCGAGGTGGATGCCATCGTGCAGGTCGTCCGCTGCTTCGAGGATGCCGACATCCATCACGTGACCGGCACCGTGGACCCCGTCCGCGACATCGAGATCATCAACACCGAACTTGTCCTCGCCGACCTTGAGTCCGTAAAGAAGCGCCGCGAGAAAGTTGCCAAAGACGCCAAGCGCGGCGACAAGGTTGCCATCGCCGAGGACGCCGTGCTCGCGAAGTTCGAGCCGGTGCTCGACTCCGGCAAGCTCGCCCTCTCCGTCCAACTCACGCCCGAGGAGCGGGTCATCTCCCGCACCTTCTGGCTGCTCACGGACAAGCCCACCATCTTCGCCTGCAACGTGAAGGAGTCCGACCTCGCCACCGCCGAGACGAACGCCCACGTGCAGAAAGTCCGCGATTACACCAAGACGCATCTCGCCTGCGAAGCCGTCGTCATCAGCGCGCAGATCGAGAGCGATCTGACGGACCTCACGCCCGAGGAGGCGAAGGCCTTTCTCAAGGAACTCGGCGTGGACGAGAGCGGCGTGGGCGCGCTCATCCGTGGCACCTACCACCTGCTTGGCTTGCGCACCTACTTCACGGCTGGCGAGAAGGAAGTCCGCGCGTGGACCATCCACGCCGGCGACACCGCGCCCAAGGCGGCGGGCGTCATCCACTCCGACTTCGAGCGCGGCTTCATCAAGGCCGAGACCGTCGCCTACACCGACCTCGTGAACTGTGGCTCCGTCGCCATCGCGCGGGAGAAGGGCCTCTACCGGATGGAAGGCAAGGAATATGTGGTGAAAGACGGCGACGTGCTGCTCTTCAAGTTCAACGTGTAGCCGGGAGGGGAAGGGCCGAGGTCGGGCAACGGCTCTCCCTGAAGCTCACCTGGAGGGGACACTCTTGTCCCCTTTGTCAAACCGCTGACATGCTGCGATGGGATCAATCATCGGGGACAGGAGTGTCCCCTTCACGGCACAGTGTCAGCGCAGCTCAACCGCCCGGGACTGCTGGTTGATCACATACTGGCGACCGGCTGATACCGAGTGTGGTTGAAATCCAGTAGAACGCGGCCCGGATGCTGGTGGATGCCTTCCCCTCACCCCCAGCCCTCTCCCTCCTGGAGAGGGAGCCAGTCATTCAGTCTCGAAGCAACGACGCCGTGCGGGTTGAAGCTGCGCGGACGGCGATTCTCCCTCTCCTCGGGGAGAGGGCCGGGGTGAGGGGATACGCGTGCTGAGACTCGCCTCTCATTCGACCAATCTTCACCGAGAGTTGGTATGATACGGTATGGTCTGGAAGCGAAGGGGCTGCGATGATGGGAACCGCGCCGGGCCGGGCAAATGAGGAAGTCCGGCAAACTCACCGATACTCGACGCTCATCATCTTGGGATTGAGCACAAAGCGTTTCCCGGGCGGCGGCTGAATCTGTTTCGAGGCGTGGGCAACGTATAGTTCCTCGATGCTCGCGGGCACCTTCCCCTTCTCCGCCATGTAGTGGCGCAGCGCCTCATTCATCGAGCCGAGGATTTCCTCGGCGTTTTGCTGCGGCGTGAAGGCGGCATTGGGTGCAGGTGCCTGCACCAGTTGCGGAGCTTCCGTTGGGCCTGCGGCTCCCGGTGTCCGCTTCCGACACGCGAAACCGCTGGAAACGAGGAGCAACGAAAGCGCGAGGGTAAAGAGCTTGGCCATGCGATAGGCGATTAGAAAATAGGGTCAGTGAGGATGGTCAACGGCGCATTGATTCCACCGTTGTCCCCTGTCCAAGTGCGCAGTAGATCAGGGTCATTGTCGTTGTTCCACCGGGCGCGCCAGGCGTTGTCATTGGGATTCACTAGGTCGCGGCGTAGTGGGTTTTCCGCGTGGCCGTCAGCGAAGATGGTCATCGTGCGGCCGTTGTGCCGCCGTGATGGCCACTCACGGGGGTTCCGCGGGTCTATGCTCCCGTCGAAGACCGTGTCAGCGACTGTTTCCGCGATGGCAATCATGTCGGACGGCTTCAGGACAGCGCTCTCGTGCAACTCCAGCCGCGTCACCGAATCCACGTCGCCACCCAGGCCGCTGCCCGGAGCAGCCACCACCGGCCGGGTGCCCCAGTCGTTGTAACCGTAACTGAAGCGCGTTCCCGTGCCCGCACCGCCGGCCTTGATCTCGTAGATGCTGGCGGCCGGGTGGACGGTCGGGTTGAGGCTGATGTCCCACTTGGCATCGGCCTGGAGCGACGCGCACCAGAAGGCCTGCTTGTTCCCCGACATATACGGGAGGATCCGCCACGGCCAGACAAAATAGAACTCCGGCAGCTTGATGCAGCCCGGATACTTCCCGTTGTAATCACCGGCATACATCGGCAGGCACATCGCCATCTGCCGTGTGTTGCTCAGGCACGCAGTGGCCTTGGCCTTGCCTTTCGCCTTGGCCAACGCCGGCAGGAGCATCCCCGCCAGGATCGCGATGATCGCGATGACGACGAGCAGTTCGATGAGGGTGAACGCGCCGCTGACAGGCCGACGCGCAAGCTGGGTTGAACTGGCCTGCATGGCTTGGTATTAGTTGCGCGCAAGGTAGCCGCGAGTCCACCGAATGCAATATCACAAAGGCACGCGCCCCTATCCAGAACGCACACCCCGAGTGACTTGGACTTTGGACTTTGGACTTTCGCCCCCCGCGCTACACTCCGCGCATGGACAAAGAGCAAGTCGCCGCCGTGCTCACCGAGATTGGCACGCTGCTGGAACTCAAGGGCGAGAACCCCTTCAAGACCCGCGCCTACCACAACGCCGCGCGCACCCTCGAAGGCCTCGCCGAGCCGCTGGATAAAATCGTCGCCGAAGGCCGCCTCGGCGAAATCAAAGGCTTCGGCGACGCGCTCGTGGACAAAATCACCAAGCTCGTCACCACCAGCCAGCTCCCTTACTACGACGAACTGAAAGCCTCCGTCGCGCCCGGCCTCGTCGAGATGCTCGGCATCCCCAGCCTCGGGCCGAAGAAGGTCAAGAAGCTCCACGACGAACTCGCCGTGGACACCATCGAGGCCCTCGAAGCCGCGTGCAAAGCCGGTCAGGTCGCGGTCATCGAAGGCTTCGGCGAGAAGACGCAGGCGAAGATTCTCGAAGGCATCGCGTTCAAGCGCCAGTTCGCCAGCAAACACCATCTGCACAAGGCCCTCGCCGTCGCGCAGCCCATTCTCGAAAGCCTCCGCCAGCATCCCGACGTGACGCGTTGCAGCACCGCCGGCAGCCTGCGCCGTTGGAAGGAGACCATCGGCGACATTGATTTCCTCGTGTCCTCGCGGAAGCCGGCCGAGGTCATCGAATTCTTCGTCACGCAGCCCGGCGTGCTCAGCGTCAGCGCCAAGGGCGACACCAAGGCCAGTGTGATTGTCGAGGGCGGCATCCAGGCGGACCTGCGCGTGGTGAGCGACGCCGAGTATCCCTTCGCGCTCGCCTACTTCACCGGCAGCAAGGAGCACAACATCGTCATGCGCCAGCGAGCCATCGCGCGCGGCCTGCGCCTCAACGAATACGGCCTCTTCCGCTCGACCGAGGAAACCCGCGACCCCGCGCTCCGCCTCCCGTGCAACACCGAGGAAGACATCTTCCGCGAACTCGACCTCGCCTACGTCGAGCCGGAGCTGCGCGAAGACCACGGCGAGTTCGCCGCCGCCGAGGCCGGGAAACTCCCGCGCCTGCTCGAATGGACCGACCTCCGCGGCTCCCTCCACAACCACTCGCACTGGAGCGACGGACACGAGACGCTGGAGCAAATCGCCGCGCACGCGGAGGAACTCGGCTTGAGCTACTGGGCCATCACCGACCACTCACGCGCGAGCTTTCAGGCGAACGGCCTTGCTCCCGAACGCCTCCGTGACCAGCTCAAAGCCATCGGCGAAGTGAACCGGAAATTTGCCGACAGCGGCACCGACTTCCGCCTGCTCACCGGCACCGAGGTGGACATCCTCAAGGAGAAGCTCGACTTCGCCGACGACTTGCTCGCGCAACTCGACGTCGTCGTGGCCAGCCTGCACGTCGCGGGCAGCGACGAGGCGGACAACACCAAACGCCTCATCCGCGCGGCGGAAAACCCGCACGTCCACATGCTTGGCCACCTGACCGGCCGCCTGCTGCTGGAGCGCAACCCGTATCCCTTGAACCAGCAGGCCGTGATTGAGGCCTGCGCAGAGACCGGCACCTGGATTGAGCTGAACGCCAGCCCGTGGCGCTTAGACCTCGACTGGCGGCTCTGGCACTACGCGCGGAGCAAGGGCGTGAAGTGCGTCATCAACTGCGACGCCCACCGCCTCGACCACTTCGGCTACCTCCGCCTCGGCGCCGGCGTCGCGCGCAAGGGTTGGCTGACGAAGGCCGACGTGGTGAACACGCTGACGTTGGCGGAGCTGAGGAAGGCGCTGAAGTCGAAGTAAGTCCGCCGCGCCGGGCGCGCACGATCGGACGCGCGGCGGACAAAAACCGGCTGGCCTCGCCTCCAATCCAAGCCGCTGAACGCGCGTCGAACCGGGGTGAATCGCATTCCTTCTCCCCGCTGGCTTGTCACCGGTTGTGTTGCTCTCGCGGCTGCCGGTTGGCTGGGCACGATGAGCTTCCTCCCCGCAGCCGAACCTCGTGCCAAGCCCGTCGAAAGCCCTGCCGTCGTTGCCGCCCGTGAGCGTGCCGCACTCACGCACGTGATCTACGCGACCACGATGGAGATGCTGCACCGCCACTACTTCCGTCGCGGCCAGGCCGTGCTTCCCGCGCGTGCGATGGAGGACGTGTCCGCCGAGGTCGCCGAGCAAACGAAAGTCGAGGGCAGTTGGATCGCCGTGAACACGAAGGCCATGAGCGTCCACCACGAGCCGAAGACGGACTTCGAGAAGCAGGCCGCCGTTGCTCTCGCCGCCGGATCGGAACGCTTCGAGGCTGTGGACAAAGACGTCCTGCGCATCGCCCGGCCCATCGCGCTCGGCGAAGGCTGCGTCAACTGCCACACCGGAATGTTTCGCAGTCCGGGCTCAACACCCCGGATGGCCGGCCTGATCGTCGCGGTGCCGCTGAAGTAACTTCACATCATCCCCGCCCGCTTGCGCAAACCCCACTCCAGCGCCAGCAGGAGAATGACCGCGCCGAACCACCACCAGGTTTGCCACGGCACGGTCTCGGTCTCCACGACGCGGCCTTGCCTTGGCTCAACTCAAGCATGAATCACCAAGCGGGTGCGGTTCAGTTCCACGAATGCGTTCTCGGCCAGCGCATTCACCATCGCCTCGTGGTTTGCCGTAAACATCGCCTCCAACTCGGCGTTGGGAAGGTTGCCAGTGGACACCAGCAGGAGTTGCTTTGGCTCCCCGCACAGCAGGAACGAGGTGACAAAATCGCTGTCCTTGGTGATGACCACACGGCCCGATTGGCGGGCGTGAACGAGAATGTCGGCGTCGGAAGTCTGGTTGCCGGCGGGCAAATCAAGCGTGTGGACCGCATCATGGCCGAGCGCATTGAGCTGGTGCGCCAACCGTCGCGGAAGCTGCGCGTCCACCAGAAACTTCATGCGGCCACTGGCTCCATGCGCTTCACCCGGCTCAACTTCGCCGCGTAGGCATACACCGCCAGCAAGTCCTCCCGCACCAAGTCCGAGTAATCAGCCAGAATCTGCTCCGTGGTCATTCCGCTGCTCATCAGCTCCAGCACGAACTCGACGGGATACCGCAACCCCCGGACACACGGCTTCCCGTGGCAAATCATCGGGTCCATCGTGATCCGTTCCAAGAGTTGCTCTGAAGGCATGGCTGAACGTATTCCAGCCGCCCCAGAGCGGCAAAACAAATGTCGCAAGTCCGGGTGAGGTGAATGAACAGCGCGCCGCCTTGAACCACTGACCTGCACTGGCCGGACGGCCCGCGACTGAGCAATCCAAGTGTTCGTAAGCGACTCCGGCGGTTTGCATGGCGGCACCCTGTTGGAAGCCCAATGGGCTGTCAGATCTGGGCAGCCGCCGTTCTCAACGGCCCTATGGAATCAAGGCCGCCGCAGCCGGTAGAAGCCACTGGTTTGGTTGGTGAACACCCGTTGACCCACGTAGCCGCCCACATTCGTCCGGGCGAACCACGACCCGGCGGCGGTCAGGTTCGTGGAGAATTCGAGGACGAATCCCGGCGCTGACTCCGTCCATGAAACCACCGTGTTCGGCCCCGCGTTCTCGGCCACGAGCACAGGCAACGGCAGGCTCAGGAACCGGATATTCTGCACCGAGAGACCGGCATTGGTCGAAGTCCCGCCGGCGATGTCGAAGAACAGCTCCACCTCCTGCCCCGACCACCGGTCCACGAACAGCGAGCCGCTGTTCATCAGCGTGTTCGTGGCGATGAACTGCGTGGCGAGTCCCAGCACCACTCCCACAGATTCCCCGCCATGTCGTAGAGGCCGTAGCCGTTTGCCATGTCCACCCCCGCCGGAACCTGGCTGCCATTGTAATAACCCACCGGCGTCGTCTCGGTCCCGTTCGTCGAGAAGGGGTCGCCACTGCTTAAGTAGTTGGCCTGGCTGCCGGTGAAGCCGTTGCCCCACGGGTAGTCCCGGCCGTTCAGCCCGCCCCGCGCCGCCTTCTCCCACTCCGCCTCCGTCGGCAGCCGATAGCCGTTGCTGGTCCACTTCACCATCGCCGCCGTCAAGCCCACGCTGCCCGCTTTGTAGATCAGCGTCTGCGCCGCGTCCGTGTAGTAGGCCGGCGTGCGGTTTTCCTTCTGCGACCGGGCGTTGCACCACTTCACCACGTCATACCAGAAAACCGACTGCACCGGATGGTTCGCCGCCACGCCGCCCGCCTGCTGATCGAAGCTGTAACCATTCCCGGCCGCCCACTGGTAGACTTGATCCCACTACTCCTTCGTCACCTCGAACCGGTCCAGATAGAAACTGCTCACGACGACGGAGCGCACCGGAGCGTCCCCCATCTGGAACGCCCCGGCCGGGATGAAAGCCATACCCACCGGCCCGCTGCCGTCCTCCGCCAGCACCCGCGCGCGGCCCCGGCTGGTAAAGAGGCCGTTCCAGTCCGCACCGGCGTTCCACACGGCGCGCTTGTTCGTGCCCGGCGTCACGCCTGAGCCGTAGTCGCCGGTGAAGGTGGCGGCGGGCAGGTCGTAGTTCGCCCCGCCATCCGCCGAGAGAGCGATGGCCACCGTCACCGTGGCGCTGTCCGGGTCCGCGAGGTCGTAGTAAATGTCCACCAGCTTCGTGCCCGTGCGCTGCGCTGCGCGGACATTCGAGACGACCGGCGCGGCGGCGTGCGCAGCCGTGGTGAGGGCGAGGAGCAAAAGAAGGAGGAGGCGAGGGAGTGGTTTCATGGCAGAGGAGGTTTTAATACCAACTCTCGGTGAAGATTGGTCGAATGAGAGGCGAGCCTCAGCACGCGTATCCCCTCACCCCGGCCCTCTCCCCGAGGAGAGGGAGAATCGCCGTCCGCGCAGCTTCAACCCGCACGGCGTTGTTGCTTCGAGACTGAATGACTGGCTCCCTCTTCAGGAGGGAGAGGGCTGGGGTGAGGGGGAAGGCATCCACCAGCATCCGGGCCGCGTTCTACTGGATTTCAACCACACTCGGTATAACTGGCCGCAGCAGAGCAGAAATGGGACGGCGGGGCAAGCCGGGTTTCCCGCGCCGCCGCCGAGGCGAGGAGGCGGAGGTAAACTCACATCATCCCCGCCCGCTTGCGCAAACCCCACTCCAGCGCCAGCAGGAGAATGACCCCGCCGAACCACCACCAGCTCTGCCACAACACCGTCTCGGTCTCGACCACGCGGCCTTCGCTCAATGGCTTCAGGCGGTCGAGCAGCGCACCGAGCTCCTCTTCGCGGAAGTAGCGGCCGCCAGAGTTCGCCGCGAGTTCGCGCAGCAACGGCTCGTTGCAGTTCAGTTCGGCCAGCTCGCCGGTCGCGCTGCGGCGGACGGCGAAACCGGTGCGGGCTTTCATTTCCGCGTCCGGCAGGCCCTCGACGCGCACGCGCACTTCGTAATCGCCGTCGGTGAGTGGTGCGGTGCGGCCCCGGTAGATGCCCGTCTCGTTCTCGTCGGCGGTGAGCGCGATGGTGGCGACCTTGCGGCCCTCGCGCAGGAGCCACGCTTCGGCCTTTGCGCGTGGCATCGCACGGCCTTGGGCATCAAGAATGCGCGTGCGGATTTCAGCGGTCGCGCCCGGCTCGTAGTTCAGCGCGCCGCTGTCGAGCGAGACGAACTTGTCCTGCACGGCGAAGGGCGACTCTATCACGAACTTCGCCGCCTGGTTCCAGAACTTCTGGTGGTAGAGGTCGCCGACCTTGTAACGCCAGCGCCACGACTCGTCGAACGCGAGGTAGAGCGCCTTGCCCGCGCCGTAGCGGCGGAAGACGGCGGCGGCGTGGCGCGTCTCGCCCGCCACGGCCTCCAGCCACGTCTCCGCGCCGGGCAGCGCGCGCGCGGGCGCGAGCCAGTGCGGCGACGGCAGGAACCACCACAGCCGCGCGTTCTCCAGCGGGTCGCTCGTGAGCATCAGCGGCGTGAGCGAACTGCCCGTGGCCTTGAGTTGAAAGTTCATCGGCACGCCATCAATGGGCCGGCCCTCGAAGCTCACGGGAAACAGCGGCGCAAGCGCCGACTGCTGCAACGACGCGAGCCGCTCCTGCCGTCCGTCCACGAAGATGACGCCGCCGCCGCGCTGCCCGACGAAGTCGCGAATCCACTCCAGTTCGTTCGCGCGAAGTTGGTTCGCTTGGAGGTCGCCGAAGATAATCAGGTTGTAGGTGAAGAGCGTCTCGCGGTCGCCGGGGAACTGCCCGTTCAGCTTCCCGCGCGGCCACAGCCGCTGCTCGCCGCCCGCGCCCGCGAGCAGCGCGTTGACCTCCCAGCGGTCGTCGCGCTCGAAGAGATTCCGCAGGTAGCGAAACTCCCAGCGCGGCCGGCCGTCGAGCACGAGCACCTTGGGCCGCTGCGTGGTCGCGTTCACCCACAGCCCGCCCGTGTTGTTCGACTTGTCCTTCTCACCGTCGAGCACCGTCACGCGCGCCGTGAAGTGCAGCGGCAAACTCGCGAAGCGCAAATCCTTGTCCTGCCGCCTCAGCTCGTCCGCGACCAACTCCTTCACCGGGAAATCAAACTCCACCGTGCGCAGGTGCTTGCCGTCCGTGGTCAACTCCTTTTCCCACACAACACGCTCGCCGTGTGCGACGCGCAGCGTGAACACCGCGCCTGCTTCCATGTCATCCTTCAGCCCCACCGAGCCGCGCACGCGTCCGTCCTCCGCCACGGTGTCGGGGCCTTTGACCGCGAGCACCGCGAGGTCCGGCGGGCGCTGCTGCATCCCAATGCCGACGGGGAAAACCGGCACGCCGCGCGCGCCGAGGAGCCGCGCCAGCTCGGCGGGCGGCTCACCGGCATTGTGCTGGCCGTCGCTGAGGAGAATCACCGCCGTGCGCTCGCCCTCGCGGAGCGCGAGCGCGCGCGCCTTCACCGGCTCGGCGAGGTCGGTGTTGAGATTTGTCGCCGCGAGCGTGAAGGACTGCGGCGGCTTTGGCGCATCGCCGCGCTTGCGCTCGCCGGGCAGCCAGACCGGCTCCGCCTTGCGGCCCGCGAGCGCGATGACTTCCAAATTGTGCTGCGCCGCCAGCTTCTTTGCGACGCCCTCCGAACTGCCAAGCAACACCGTCTCCAGCCGCTGCCAGCGCGCCTGCGCGTCGAACTTCTGGATAGCCGCGAGCACGTCTGCCTCGCGCTTCTCCGCGACGGCGAGGACGTGGTTGGTGAACGCCGTGCGCAACCCTGCCTCGAAGCGCGCGGCGATGGCCGAGAGCTTCGCCAGCTCGCGCTCGGTGACGTTCGGATCGCGCCCCACAGCGGTGTCCGCGAGTTTGCGCGCTGGCACGGCGAGTTCCGTGTTCAGCTTGCCGACCTGCCCCGCGATTTGCGGCCACGTCGCGGTGCCGACTTTGCCGAGTGACTCCGTGGCGTTCGCCGTGTTCGTCGCGAAGCCGCGCACGAACTCGTGGAACTGCGGCGCGGGCAGGTTCGGCTTCGCGCGCGCGGCAGTGTCCTGCGCGTTGGCCAGCGCGGCGGCGGCGGCGCGGAGGTCGGGGTCGAACTTATTCGTCGCAAGCCAGCCGAGTTGCTGCGCGATGAAGAGCTTGCGCGGCAGCTCCATCTCCTGGTCCGTGATGCCCATGCTCGCCGAGGCGTCCACAAAGAGCAGGATGCGCGCGACCTCGCCGAGGGTGTTGCGATGCCGCAGCACCGGCCCCGTGAGCATCAGCACGAGCAACAGGACCGCCAGCGCCCGCAGCGTCGGCAACATCCACCGCACCGCGCCCGCGCGCACCCGCGTCTCGCGCCAGTAAAGCAGCCACGCCGCGACGGCCAGCGCGAGGCCGACCACCAGGCCGCCCCACAACCGCCAGTCCCCGATAAAGCGCAGGTCAGTCATGGTCAGCCGCAATGAGGCAACAGAAGCACCAAAGAGATCGCCCACGGATAGCGCAGAAGACTCGGCTTGGGCAAGCTATCCGACTTCGACCGGTCACGACTTCGCGGCCCGTGCAATCGGCACTGGGCAATTCCTCACTTCCCGCTGATGCAATACACCGCGCGGTCAGACCTCAGGAAGATTTGCCCGTCGGAGATTGCCATGCTGCCGTTGAATGGCGTCGGGTCCAGCGGCGGGTTCTGGACAAGCAGCTTGAACTCCGGCTTTGCCTCGATGACGAACACGCACGGCTTGGGCAAGACTGAGATGGTGAAGAGCTTTGCCGCCACGCGCATGCTGCATTTCACGCTCACCTTCGATGCCAAGGCCTGGGCCAAGTGGGCCACAGCGGCTGGAGTGGACCCCCGCGGTGTGGCCTTCGTCCTCAACTACCCCGAGACCGTCACCGGCAAGCGCACCACCCCGCGCACGCTGGTCCACTTCTGCGAGCAGATCCAGGGCATCAAGGACCTCAAGACCGAGATCGAGTTGGTGGCCACGCTCGCGGCGGCCTGCCTGGACGAGACCTCCGTGGCCGCCTTCGTGAGCTTCGTGAACGACGAGCTTTCAACCTTGCTCCACCCCGAGGACATCCTCGACGCCAAGTCCTCCAAGGACTGGCAGAAGCCGTTCAGCGAACTGGCCAAAGGCAAGGAGGGCGGCAAGCGCGTGAACCGCATCGCCGCCATCTGCACCCGCCTGTTCCTGCATGTGACCGCCGGGAAATATCAGGAAAAACCGCACCACGCCGGGAACTTCGCCGAGTTCCTCCTGCAGGAGGCCATCCCCAACGACCTGCGGGGCAGCCTGATGATGGACCTGAGCCGGCACGCTTCCGCAGCCGCCAAGAACCTGCTGAAGGACAAGCGCTTGGCTAAACTGCTGTTCGAAAAGCTCTGATGCTAACCCAAACTAACCGTCATCCACCCCATGAAAACCATAATCCTCACCCAGAAAATCGCCAAGCAGTTCCTTGCAGACGAAGATTATGTGCGTCTATCGGAGTTCACCTCTATCGAAGTTGCCGCCGCCCAAACGCTGGCCAAGCATGAGGGACAGCTTAGGCTCGACGGCGAGGCCAAAAAAGCGGTTAACCGCGCGCGCAGGCGACTGGCCAAGAAACCAAAGGCGAAAAAATGAGCAGCCAGAGTCGGGGCGAATCCGACACCCAAATCAGTGTGGTGGATTTTGGTTTGTAGCAAGGGCATCCCCAAAATT
>SXTU01000242.1 GCA_005791875.1 Verrucomicrobiales bacterium | reverse complement strand
GGACACTAAATGCGCGCCAAGTCGGAGCGCAAGTCTGGAAGTTCCAAGATGACGACGGAGTTGGAAGAAGGCGGCACTCCGCTGGTGCCGAACTGACGAGCTGAGGCGGTCGTAGACCCGCCGCTACAGGAGTTCCTTAATCACACGCCCGCTGTTGGCGATCATGATGGGACGGCCTTCGGCGGTGTGCATCTCGTCCTGCGGGTCGAGGCCGAGGAGTTGGTAGAGCGTCGCGGCCATGTCCTCGGGGCCGTAGGGGGTGTGCGCGGGCTGGGCAGCCCACTTGTCGCTCGCGCCGACGACTCGCCCGCCCTGGATGCCGCCGCCGCCGAGCATCACGGTGAAGCAGGGACCCCAGTGGTCGCGCCCGGCATTCTTGTTGATCTTCGGCGTCCGGCCAAATTCGCCGCTTACGAGGACGAGTGTCTTCTCCAGCATGCCGCGATCGGAGAGGTCGCGGAAGAGGGTGGACATGGCGGCGTCGAGCTTGGGCAGGAGCGCGGTCTTGAGCGTGTTGAAGTTGCCGTCGTGCGTGTCCCAGTTCGCATGGTCAATGGTCACGCAGCGCACGCCGCTTTCCACAAGCCGCCGCGCGAAGAGGCAGGACTGGCCAAGGGTGTTGCGGCCGTAGTCATCGCGGAGTTTGTCAGGCTCGGCGGTGAGGTTGAAGGCCTTCTTCGCGTCGGGCGAGGTCATGAGGTCGAAAGCGCGCTGGCTGAAGACGCTGACGTTGCGCGCCCCGGCGTTGGCAGCGGCCTCGGCGGTTTTGTGATAGCGGTCCACTTGCGCGAGCAACTCGCGGCGGGCATCGAGGCGCTTGCTCTCGATCAGCATCGGCGGCGCGAGGTCGGGCACGGTGAAGTTTGGCGCGTTGGGGTCGGTCTCGACGACGAAGGGCACCGCCGCCGCGCCGAGATACGCGGAGCTGCCGCTGGGGTGCATGCCGGGTAGGCAGACGTAGGGCGGCACGGAACCTCGCGGGCCGAGCTTCTGCGCGAGCACGGAGCCGAAGGCGGGATGCTGATTGTTCGGCTTGAGGCCGCCGTTGAAGCCTGCCGACGGGAAGAAACCCGTGAGCATGTAGTGATCAGCGGGGCCGTGGTCGGACGAGCGATGGGTGAAGGACCGGATTTGGGAAAACTTGTCCATCACCCGCGCCACGCGCGGCAGGTGCTCGCAGACGTGGACGCCGGGGAGGTTGGTCGGGATGCCCTTGAAGTCGCCGCGCACCTCGACGGGCGCATCCGGCTTGAGGTCGAAGGTGTCAATCGTGCTCAGGCCACCCTTGAGGAAGATGTAGATCAGCGACTTGTCCTGCGCGGCGGCGGCGGCTTGCGCGGAACCGGCCAGCATGCTGGCGAGCGAGAACTGCGTTCCCAGCACGCCCGCCGCGCCGATGCGGAGAAAGTCGCGGCGCGCGAAGCCGTCGCAGAAGGAGGCGGAGTGATTGGCCATAGGTTTAGGAACTGACGGCTCGCGGTTGAGGCCATTCAGGAGAACCCGGTGATGGAGGTATTCAGTAACCATTGTTCAGTATTCAGGTATGGCCTCAGTGCGTCCGGCAGACATGTCAGGCACGGTGGTCTCCTGTCACCCACTGAAAACTGAACACTGGATACTGAACACTTCCCCTACCTCCTCCGAGGCCCGCCGGGCAGCTCCTTGAACTTTAAGTTGATCGTGATCGCGCTGGCGACGGAGCGGCTGTTGCCGTCGCGAATGTCCAGCGGGCCGTTGGTCTTGCCCTGCTCCCAGCCGGTGCTGATGAGCGAGATGCGGTCGCGGGCAGACTCATCGAAATAGAACGTGTTCCCGTCGTCGCTGAGGCGCGCATCAATCTTGTTGCGGCTTGTTGAACGGCCCTGCTGCACAAACTCAACTTCCTTGCGCTCACCGCGCACGAGGTCGAAGCGAACCGGCTCGTAAGGCCGGTGCTTGCCGTCAATCGCCACCATGCCGCCTTGGATGGTCACAGTGACGATGTCGCCGTGGCGCGCGCGGGCGTAAGCGAACTGGACTTGCTGACGTTCTTCAGCGGCGCGCGCGCCTTCCTCGGACTGACGCCTCTGATCGGCGGCCTCGCTCTCGCGACGGCGCTGCTCATTGAGCTGTGTCTGCTGTCGCGTGTAGTCCGCCTGCTGCTCCGGCGAGAGCGACTTCCACTGTGCCTCGCTCAAACCCATCGGAAAGGACTGGCAGCCTGCGAAGAGCGCGAGAAGCAGCGGAAGCAGCAAGAGGCGTTTCATGCGCGCAGCATCGGCAAGACGAGGCCGGAGGGAAAGTCTGTTTGAGCAAGCCCCTCACGACTCATGCAGCGCGCGAAGCATGCTGTTGGCCACCGCCACCTCGTCCTGACCGGGGTGCGCCTGTGCCACCAAGCTCACGCCCAGCGCGGTGAGGATGTCCACGATCGCGTCGTCCGAGACGGCGATGCACAACACGCCCGCCAGCCTGCGCTGCAAGTCGGTAAGCATCTCGTTCAGCGCCACCGCCTGCGGCAGCGTGCGCGGAAAGCCGTCGAGGATGACGCCGCGCACAGTGTCGGGCCGCGCGAGCCGTTCGCGCACCATCGCCTCGGTCACTTCGTCGGGCACCAGCTCCCGCGATCCATGTAAGCCTTCGCGTGCCGCCTGAGTTCAGTGGCCTGTCTCAGATTCTCTCGGAAGAGATCGCCGGTGGCTATCTGCTGCAGTTGAAGTTCCTTGCTCCAGTGTTCCGCCTGTGTGCCCTTGCCCGAGCCGGGACCGCCCAGCAGCACGAGACCGAGACACCGTGGTGCTCGTGGGCGGGCAGCATCAACGCCTACCGATAGCACATGGGCAGGGTAACAGATGGTCCCGTCGGCTTCAACGCCGCGCCGCGCGTCCGCAGTGACTCCAGCGCGTTGAGGATGGCCCATTGGACCTGCTCCACCGGCCCGTCCGCCTCGATGACCCGAAGCCGGCCCGACGGTTGGTAATAGTCCAGCACTGGTCCGGCGGTGCGTTGGAACATCCGCAGGCGCGCCAGCGCCAGCACCGGTGCGTCGTCCGGACGGCGCTGCAATTCACCACTGCATCCATCGCACACGCCCGCGCGAGCTGGCGGGCGCAGCGTGGCGTGATACGGGGTTTGCAAGCCCGGCAGATCAGCCGGCCTTCCAGCCGACGCAGCATCTCCGTCTCGCTGATGTTCAAGAGCAGCACGGCGTCCAGCGGGCTGCCCAGGCTCGTCAGGAGGTCGTCCAGAAAGCGCGCCTGATACACCGTGCGCGGAAAGCCATCGAAGAGGATGTCCCCCGCCGGATCACTTTTGCGCACCCAGTCCTCGACCATCGCATCCACGATTTCGTCGGGCACCAGCTCGCCCCGGTCCATGTATTTCCGAGCGCAGAGGGCGAGCGGAGTTTGATCCTGGAGGTTCTGCCGGAACAGGTCGCCTGTGGCGACGTGCTCAAGCCACAACTCCTTCACCAACGCGCCGCTGTAGGTGCCCTTTCCTGCGCCGGACGGACCAATGAGAGAGACATTCATTCCAGGTCGGGACCGAGCTGCCCAACCGGTGGCAGGCTAACGCAACGGGCGGTTTCAACCACCCGCATTTTGCACAACACGGAGCCAAACTTGCGCCAGGGGGCCGGTGGTTTCTGCGTGCAGAAAACCCGAGCTGAGCGAGACGCCGCAGTTGTCTTGCCGCCGGGCGAGGGCTGCGATTTCGCCTTCGCGCCGGTGTAGGCCATGAAGGCCAAGAACGCCGCCGCCAGCACGGCATCGGGGATCAGAATGGTTTTGAGCTGCCGATGCCGAAAACAGAAGTGGATCACCCAGGCGACGAACGCGAACACGAGCGCCGCGACGACTCCGACCACAAACACCAAGCCCCCCACGCCCGCTGCCTGCTCGCTGCCGTCCGGCCGCTCCGCACCGCCAGCCGTGACCAGCCCAGCCACCGAGATGGCCACCATGCACACGAGCCGGAATCCGACGGCCAGCAGGTGCTGCTTCCAAGTGTTGCCGGTGGTGTCCATTGGCGGACACAGCGGCTCGCGCCGCGCAGGGCTAGAGCTTCACCGTCTTCCCCGTCGCCGCCGACTTGTCCGCGGCGAACATCACGCGATGGCTTGCCGCCGCGTCGGCGAGGCTGGTGAGGGACATATCCTTGCCGGCGTCCAGCGCGTCGAAGAAGGCCTGGAACTGCGACTGATACGGGTGGTCGCTCACGTCGCCGGAGTCGAGCATCTTCATGGAGAGTTGGCTCCACTTGGCCTTGTGCGTGGCGAGCTTCTGCGAGTGGAACTTGTCGTCGAGCAGGCTGCCCTCGCTGCCGACGAGGTGCGTGTGGAAGTAGTAAGGTTGGAGACAGTCCACCACGGCGGCGCACTTGCCGACCGCGCCGTTCTTGAACTTGAGGATGCTCACGCTCGTGGTCGTGTATTCGTAGGGCTTGAAGATCTTGCTCTGCGAACGCGTGTCGTAGCTGGTGACTTCCGCGACCTCGCTGCCCATGCACAGCAGCAGCGCGTCGAGCGCGTGACAACCGGCGGTGAGCAGGGAGCTGCCGCCGTCCTTCTTGAAGGTGTTCCAGCGGAACTGTCCATACCACGGGCCGATGCCGTGGTAGTAGTCCACCTCGCCGTAATGCAGCTTGCCGAGGAGGCCTTGGTCAATGACGGCCTTCGTAGCCTGGAACTGGCTGGAGTAGCGGCACTCGAAGCAGACGCAGGTCTTCACGCCGGCTTTCGCGACGGCGGCGACCATCGCGTCCAAATCCTTCTGCGACATGGCGAGGGGCTTCTCGACGATGATGTGCTTGCCGGCCTTCGCTGCGGCGATGACGTGCTTCGCGTGCAGGCTGGGCATGGAGCAGACGGAAACGGCGTTGATGCTCGGGTCGGCGAGCATGGCGTCGAGGCTCGTGTAGGCGGTGATGGGAGAGCCGTATTTGGCGGACAGCTCCGCGCCGTCCTGCGGGCGCGAGGAATAAACTGCCGTGACCTGGGCCTGCGACGATGCGTTGATGGCGGGGATGTGCGCGGTGGCGACCCAGCCGTAACCGATGATGCCGACATTGTATTTTTTGCTCATGGGAAAAGCGTTCGTGCGTTTGCGGTGGTTGTGACGCGGGGATGCGAACGGTTTTTCAAGGGGATGTCAATCGTCCGCCTTCTCCTGCTCGTAATCCTACATTGATCTTAATCCTCCCCAGTTCTGCTCCGTAACCGGGCAGGAGCACGATCGGGATCAAGCTCAGGAATACGAGCAGGCGGAGGATCGCCTCACGCCGCTCCCGACGCCTTCTTCTCCGCATTGACCAACCGCTGGTTTAGCAAGTTGAGCGTGCCCATGAGCTTGCCGAGTGTCGTGGGCTTGTAGAGCACGATGCCGTCCACCTTCTTGAAGAACTCCTCGATCTTGTGGTTGCCCTCGTAGCTGGTCACGAAGATGAACCGCGCGCAGAGGTGCGGCTTCTCCATCTCGACCGCCATGTAAAACATGTCGCCCGGCATGTGCGGCATCATCATGTCGCAGATGATCGCATCCACGTCGTGGCGCATGATGAGCTTGAGCGCCTCGACGCCGTTTGGCGCGGTGCTGACGATGTAGCCCTGCGAGCCGAGCAGTTCCTTATACATCATCGACAGCTCCACATCGTCGTCCACCACCATGACGGATCGGATGCGGCGGGGGTTGGATTCGGCGGCGTTGGACATGGTCGAGTGCTGCTGGATTGAATGTCAACCAACGCACCCGTTGCAATTCAAAAGCGGTCGCAAGTCGAGTGACTCTCAAACGAGGACTCCTTCAACTGGCTTGCATTGTCCGTTTCGCCACGCAGACTTTCTCCATCGCAACCTCACTCCTCTCGTGAACAACCCCGACTTCTCCCGCCGCGACTTCGCGCAATTCGCCGCCGCTGCCTCACTCGCCGCCGTCACCGCGCCTTTGGCTGCCGCCGCTCCCGCGAAGCGCTGGCCCATCATCGGCTTCAGCAAGCCGTTCCAGACGCTCAATCCTGAGCAGACCGCCGACACCATCGCGGAGATCGGCTGGGACGGCATCGAGTGCCCGGTGCGCGCGAAAGGCCAGATCTTGCCGGAGCGCGTGGAGGAGGATTTGCCCAAGCTCGTCGAGGCATTGCGGAAACGGGGCAAGGAGATCGGCATCATCACGACCGACGTGTTGAACCCGTCGCAGCCGGCCACGCAGAAAGTTCTCCGCACCGCCGCCAAGCTCGGCATCAAGCGCTACCGCATGGCGTATTGGAAGTATGCCAAGGACCAGCCCATCCCGCCGCAGCTCGACAAGATTCGCGGCGAACTGCGCGACCTCGCCGCGCTGAACAAGGAGCTGGGCCTTCAGTCCGGCTACCAGAACCACTCCGGTGCCGACTACGTCGGCGCGCCCGTCTGGGACATCTGGTCGCTTGTCCGCGACCTCGACCCGAAACACGCCGGCATCTGCTTCGACATCGGCCACGCGACGCTGGAGGGCGGTCATTCATGGCCCACCGAGGCGCGTCTCGCCGAGCCGCACCTGACCGCTGTCTTCGTGAAGGACTTCGCTTGGAAGAAGGGCGACAAAG
Organism: Verrucomicrobiales bacterium; assembly: GCA_005791875.1. Lineage (GTDB taxonomy): Bacteria > Verrucomicrobiota > Verrucomicrobiia > Limisphaerales > SXTU01 > SXTU01. The sequence goes on along the minus strand of SXTU01000242.1, from coordinate 10,054 downwards.
GCTGGAAGGCCGAGTGGTGCCCGCTCGGCGAAGGCATGGTGAACAAGAGTTTTTTCGCGTGGCTCAAGAAAACTTTCTTCAACGGCCCGCTCTCGCAACACCACGAATACGACCACGGCGCGGGCCAGCCGATGATCGCCAAGATGCAGCAAGACCTCCGCGTGTTGCGCGAGTGGCTGGCATGACTGTCGCATGAACCCCGCCCATCCTCCCGTCGGCACCTACTCCATCGTCGGCTTCGACCCCGCGAGCGGCGACCTCGGCGTGGCCGTGCAGAGCAAGTTCTTCGGCGTCGGCACCGTGGTCCCGTGGGCACGCGCGGGCGTCGGGGCCATTGCCACGCAGTCTTCCGCTAACATCACTTACGGCCCGCGCGGGCTCGACCTGCTCGCCAACGGCAGCAGCCCCGAGCAAGCCGTCCGCTTGCTCACCGAGACCGACGAGGGCCGCGACAGCCGCCAGCTCGGCATCGTGGATGCGAAGGGCCGCGCCGCTTGCCACACCGGTGCGAAGTGCAACGCCTGGGCCGGGCACATCGTGCGCCCGAACTTCGCCGTGCAGGGCAACATCCTCGCGGGCGAGGCCGTGGTGAAGGCGATGGCGGCAGCCTACGAGAAAGCTCAGTCCGCCGAAGGCAGCCAGCTCGCCGACTGGCTCGTCGCCGCGCTGCACGCGGGCGAAGGCGAGGGCGGCGACACGCGCGGTCGCCAATCCTCCGCGCTGCTCGTCGTCCGCCAGAAGAGCGGCTACGGCCGCGCCACCGACCGCTTCATTGACGTGCGCGTGGACGACCACCCGGACCCGAACGTCGAGCTCTCGCGCCTGCTCGAAATCCACAAGCGCTTTTACCCGAGCCTTCACCGCAACCGCCCGGTGCGCTGATGACCGCGCCCGTCGAGCCACCACGGGCCAAGCGCATCGCCCTGCGGCTCGCACGCGCCGTGGTGGTTGCCGTGGTCGTGCTCGCTTTGCTTTCGATGACAGGCACCGCGCCAACCAACCTCGGCCTTTCCAGCGGCAAGCTGGCCCCGTGTCCTGATTCGCCCAACTGCGTCCGCAGTCAGGCGACCGACCCGCGTCACGCAATTGCGCCGTTTGCCTTGGACCGCTCGTTCGGAGCCGCGAAGGAGGAGTTGCGGCAAGCCGCCGCCAAACTTGCCCGGGCGAAACTCATTTCCGAGTCGGAGAGCTACCTCCGCTTCGAGTTCCGCAGTCTCATCTTCCGCTTCGTGGACGACGTGGAGTTCCACCTCGACGCCGCGACGAAGACCATCCACATCCGCTCCGCCTCGCGCGTCGGTCACAGCGACTTCGGCGTGAACCGCCGCCGCATCGAAGCCATCCGCGTGATGCTGCCGGAAGCGATGCGGCAAGCGCCGTAGCCGCCGAGGTAAGGAGGCGGATTTCACCTCTCAACCTGCAAGTCCGCCTCCTCACCTCGGCGGCTACGAAGTCTGGGGAATCTTGTAGTTTTCACCGCCCCGCTGCTGGTGGAAAACTGCGCGCTTGATTGACGAAGATCTCCTCCCTTGCCACGCTGTCCGGAGAGTTCCTCACTGCCTATGAACAAACTACTGTTGCGCACTAGTGCCTTGTTGCTCCCCCTCGTCCTGCCCGCCGCGGCTCTCGCTGCGGAGCCGGAAACCTCCACCCATCTCCACTCGAACTCCGTCCCGCAGGCGCTCGGCCTCATGGTCGCGTTCGCGCTGGTCGGCATCGCGGTGGCCATCGTTGGCTACCGGTTGTTCGACAAGTTCACGCCCGGCGACCTGCACAAGGAAATCATCGAGAACAAAAATGTCGCCGTGGGCATCATCGCGGCCGCAGTCATCCTCGGCGTCTGTATCATCGTCGCCGCGGCCATCATCGGCTGAACGCGGTGTTCCACACTCACGGTGAAACGGAGCCAACACATCCGGCTGGTGCTGGTGGGCGGTTTGTCCACGGCGGCTTTGGCGGGCGGCGCGTCTGAGGCGCGGGCGCAGTCCACGCCCACGCGCGCCTACGCCCTGCAAGGCAACGCCTTCACCAACGATCACTACCTCTCCTACGCCGGCTACTACCACGCGCCTTACCGTGCCTGGTTTGTCCACCGCTACAACCACTTCGACCCGCAGCAGAAAAAGTATTTCCACGGCGGACTGTGGAGCGAACAACCGCACCAGAGCTTCACCAACATCTCGACGCCGCTGCCGCAAGCTGCGGCGGCCGCCATCGCCGCCCAGCCCAAGCCGCCGGTCCAGAGCAGCACGACACCCCGCAGCGGCTTCGGCAGCACGTCACGCTCATCGTGGGGAGGTAGCAGTTCTTGATGACGCGCCATTTCGCCAACCCGCGCGCGGACTGGCCGGCGAAGGCCGAGCAGGTTGGCCTCACCTACCACTCACACCCGCACGGGCCTTACTGGGATGAGTCGGTGTGCTACGAGTTGGCTGCCGATGAAGTCGCCGCGCTCGAATCTGCTGCGAACGTATTGCACCCGCTCTGCATCGAGGCGGCGGACGCGGTGATACAACACGGCTGGTGGGACCGCCTCGGCATTCCGCCCGCCGCTGTGCCCGCAATTCTCGCGAGCTGGGAGCGCGACGACTTCAGCGTCTATGGCCGGTTCGACTTCGCCTTCGACAGCGCGTCACCGCCCAAGCTCCTCGAATACACCGCCGACACGCCGACCGCGCTCCTCGAAGCCGCCGTGGTCCAGTGGTTCTGGCTGCAAGACACGCGTCCGGCCAGCGACCAGTTCAACTCCATCCACGAGCGCCTCATCGCCGCGTGGCAGCGCTGGGGCGGCAAGGCCCTGCACTTCAGCGCCATCAAGGACCACCTCGAAGACGAGCAGACCGTGCTCTACCTCCGCGACACCGCCGAGCAGGCGGGCGTGGTCACGCAGTTTGTTTACGTCGAGGACATCGGCTGGAATGGCACGGACTTCGTGGACCTCGCGGACACGCCCATCGCGCAGTGCTTCAAGCTCTACCCGTGGGAATGGCTGTGGCACGAGGAGTTCGGCGCGCACCTCACGCTCGACCGCACGCGCTTCATCGAGCCGACTTGGAAAATGCTCCTGAGCAACAAGGGCCTGCTGCCCATCCTCTGGGAACTTTTCCCCGGCCATCCGAACCTCCTGCCCGCTTACGAAGCGCCCGAGCCGCTTGGGCAAAACTTCGTCAAGAAGCCCAAGCTCAGTCGCGAAGGCGCGAACGTGTCGCTCGTGCAGGCGGGCCGGGTGGCCGAGGCAGTTGGCGGCGACTACGGCGCGGAAGGCTACGTGTATCAAGCGCTGGCGCCGCTGCCGGAGTTCGCGGGCAACCACCCCGTCTTCGGCGTGTGGGTCGTGGACCACGCGGCGGCGGGCCTGGGCATCCGCGAGGACACACTCCGCATCACCGGCAACCTCAGCCGCTTCGTGCCGCACTTTTTCAACTGACCGATGCGACTTCACCAACCAAGGCAGCGAACTGGTTTAAGCATTCAAACTCGCTCTTCTCCCTCTCCCTTTGCGGAGCAAGGGGAGAGGGCCGGGGTGAGGGGTTTGCCGCGCCGGCGTTGGTGGCCGCACCCCTCATCCGGCCTTCGGCCACCTTCTCCCCTCGCTGCGGGAAGGGAGAAGACAAATTCCTCCATCGCCATCCTCCCATGAGCCACGCCAACCCCACGCCCATCCGCGTCGGCATGACCGGCACCTTCGCCGGGAAGCCCTACACCATCATCGCGCGCGTCGTGATGGGCATGGAGGAGGAGGGCGCGACTTACTACTGGAACGAGTTCTACCTCAGCGACGGCTCGGACCGCATCGCAATGCTCGTGTGCGAGGAAGTTTACGGCGCGCAGCAATGGCGGCTCTTCTCCGAGCTTGCGCCCACGAAGCCGCTGACCGCGCGCGAGGCCGGGCTGAAGCAAGTCGGCGACCGCGTGGACTTCGACGGCGTGTCCGCCGAAATCACCGTCGTGGACGAGACGCGCGTTCACTTCATCGAGGGCAAAGCGCCGGACTGGGTCTCCGTCGGCGACGTGGCGCAATACTTCAACGCCGAGGCCGGCGGGAAGATGTGGGTGGTGAGCTGGAGCGGCGACGTAGTGGAATACTTCCGGGGAATGAACCTGCACGGCGAACTCGTCGCGCGGGCGCTCAACCTACCGCCCGCCGCGCTGACCAAGACTGCCACAAGCACCCAGTGGCTTACCTCGGGACGCCTTTCCCAGCTCGGCGCCTTCCTCGCGCTCGGCTTTTTGGCCCTTCCGTTCCTGCCGTCCATGCGGGGCTGCGGCTCGTCGCGGAGCATCGGTTTCTCGGCTCCCGGGCAAGCCTCGGTGGCGACCCCAGCCCCGCCCGTGGTCGAGCGGCGGCCGATCCCGCCCCAGTTGTTCGCGGTCGGCACCAACGTCGTCATGGGCGGGCGGAAGTATCAGGTCATCTCGCACCGCGTAACCGCCTTCACTCGGGTGAACAGCCAATGGCACCAGCACCATTACCAGGTCACCGATGAACAGGGGCAGACCAACCTCCTGTCCGTGGACCCGATCGCCATCGCGCCCATCCTCCAGCTCTACAAGCCGTTCACGCCCTCGCGTCCCCCCACGCCGCAGGTCGCCGGGTCTATGCGTGGGGGCGACAAGGTCACCCTCGACGGCTACACGGGCACCATCGCCGCGCTCGAGATGTCGCAGGAAGTCGCGCGCACCGGCCCGCCCATCTCGGGCCTCGCCACGAACGGCCTGACCTACCACTACATCGCGGGCGGCTCCAACGGCCCACTGCTGGCGAGCTGGAACGCCGAGCGCGTGGTGTTCTACCGCCTAGCATCCATGGTCCAGTGGAAGCGCGACGCCGCCAAGTAGCTCGCCATTCCAATGTCGAGTCGGCGGCAGGAAGCCCCGAGCTTGCCCTTGGAAGGTCGAGTTGCTGGCGCGCCGCAGGCGAGTGTGGCGGGCAGCTCACTCGCTGGCAGCCATCACAGTCCAAGGCCCGGCGGGCTGACAGCCAGTAGCCCCGGGCGTCAGCCCGGAGTAAACGGCGCTGGGGCCAAAGCCCTGGTCGGGGCGATAGCGACTTTGCCGCCCCTACCGAGGCTCCCCCTTGAGAAATGCACTCCCCGGGCTTACGCCCGGGCTACTGGCTGGCCGGCCGCGCTTGCGAGAAACCGAGCTGCGACTTGCGCGCTGCCTGCGTTGACGCTGCGCGCCCCGGCGGCTCTACTGACGGCGTGAAACCCGTTCTCCGCCTGCTCTTGGCCGCTATGTTCGGCTGGGCTTTCAGCCCCGCTGGCACAGCGCAAGTCGTCAACCGCCCGCCCGTGCCAGACTGGATTTCCCGCGCCGACGCGTCGGCGGGCCAGCCGGTCTTCTTCCGGCGCGAGTTCACCGCTCCGACGCCGCTGCTCAAGTCCGTCCTGCTCGCCGCGTGCGAGGGGCGGATGGAAGTCTTCGTCAACGGCCAGCGTATCGGAGAAATCTCCGGCGCAACGAATGCCACGGGCTTCGATGTTACCGGCCAGTTGCGTCCGGGCACCAACGTCCTCACGCTGCGGGCCGTGAGTCTCGCCGGCCCGGCCAAGGTCGCGGTGCTGCTCGAACTCAACGCCGACCTCGCGCGGCAGCAGTGGATTATCTCGGACACGAATTGGTCGGCGGGCGTGTCCGAAACCGCGCTCGCTCTTGCCCGCAGCCTCGGCCGCGTGGACGCGGACCCGAAGGCGAATCCCTTCACGCCCGAGAAGGCGCTCGACGCCTACAACAGTTGGAAGCTCGCCCGCGCCGGCACGCCCGCCACCGACCCGGCCACGTTCACGCTCCCGCCGGGCTTCAAGGCCGAGCTGGTCCGCAGCGCGTTGCCCGAGGAAGGCTCGTGGATTGCGCTGGCCTTCGACCCGCAGGGCCGGCTCACGCTGGCGCGCGAGAGGAAGGGGTTACTGCGGTTGTCGCTGGATTCCGCCGGTGTCTCGAAGGTCGAAGTCATCAACGACACGCTCCTCGAATGCCGCGGCCTGCTCTACGCCCACGGCGCGCTCTACGCGAACGCGAACAACTCCAAGACCCTCGTCCGCCTGCGCGACACCCAGGGCGCCGGCCAGTTCGACGAGGCCACCGAGCTGCTCAAGACCGAGGGCGGCGTCGGCCACGGGCGCAACCACCTCAAGCTCGGGCCGGACGGCTGGCTGTGGATCGCGCACGGCAACAACGTCCACCTGCCCAAGAACCTTTCCACCAATTCGCCGCTGCGGAACTTCGCGCACGACCGCCTCATCCCGTGCCCCTGGGACGCGGGCATGTTCGATGGCGACGTGCTGCTGCCCGCCGGCCATATCCTCCGCCTGAAGCCCGACGGCAGCGAGGTGCAGCTCTGGGCCGGCGGCCTGCGCAACCCGCTCGACATCGCCTTCAACGAACACGGCGACCTCTTCACCTTCGATGCCGACATGGAGTGGGACGTGGGCTGCCCGTGGTATGTGCCCAACCGCGTGCTGCACATCGTGCCCGGCGCAGACTACGGCTGGCGGCGCGGCACCGGGCGCTGGCCCGCGTGGTATCCCGACACGCTGCCCAGCGTGGTGGACATCGGCCTCGCGTCGCCCACCGCCGTCACCTTCGGCCACGGCGCGAAGTTCCCGGCGAAGTATCAAAAGGCGTTTTACATCTGCGACTGGGCCTACGGGCGCATCCTCGCGGTCCACATGACGCCACAAGGCGCAAGCTACACCGGCACAAGCGAACTCTTCGTCGGTGGCCGCCCGCTGAACGTGACGGATGTGTGCATCGGGCCGGATGGGGCGATGTGGTTCACGACGGGCGGGAGGGGGACGCAGTCGGGGTTGTATCGGGTGAGCTATGTCCAGGAATTAGTCGGCGAAAATCCCTTGGGTCGAAATGAATACTTCGCCCAAGCAAAGGCTGCCGAGAAACGTGCCGAACGGAGGTCAATAGACTTTTTTAATCCGAACGGTAGGCCTCCGCATAATCGAATGCCAAGTATTGTGCCGTATAGTCTGCGAGCCCCGGACAAATTCATTGTCCATGCGGCACGCAGCGCATTGGAACGCGGCACCAAAGGGGAAGTCTCGGATATTTGGGAAGCCGCAAGCGAAATTGGTGGCTCGTTGAGTGCTGGCATGGCGTTGACACGAGTCGGCGAGACAAACAGCTACCGCCAAGTTTTCTCTCGATTGCTGACGGTTCCTTTCGCGGAGTTGAGCGAAGCTCCACAGTTAGCATCCCTCCGCGCTCTTGCCCTGACCTTCATCCGCTTCGGCGCACCCGACGAAGCCCAGCGTCAAGCCAGCCTGCACTGGCTTGAGCCGCTCTACCCGAACGCCAGCCCGCACGTGAACCAGATGCTCGTCGAGCTGCTGGTCTATCTGCGCTCGCCGCAGGTCATCGCCAAGACCGTCCCGCTGCTGCGCGCCGCGACCGCGAGCGAGGACTTGCTGCTCTACCCGTTCTACCTCCGCTACGCCCGCGACGGCTGGACGCCCGCCGCGCGCCGCGCCGTCTTCGACGCGCTCGACCGCGCCGAGCGCCTGCCCGGCGGGCGCACCTACTTCACGTCCCTCGCCAACGTCCGCAAGGAACTCCTCGCCGCGCTCACGCCGGAGGAGCGCACCACGCTCGCCCGTAGCGCGGGCAGCCTGCCCGCAGCAGCCACGAAAGCCGATTTGCCCGCCGTCCCACCTCCCCGCTTCGTGAAGGATTGGAAACTCACCGACCTCGAACCGCGCCTCGCCGAAGTCGGCAAGGGCCGCAGCTACGAGGGCGCGCGCACCGCGTTGCTCACGGCGCAATGCGTCCATTGCCACCGCGTCAGCAACGACCCCGCGTTTCCGAACAGCGTCATCGGCCCGGAGCTGCTGGCCGTCGGCGCGCGCTTCAGCCGGCGGGATTTGCTCCTGCACATCATCGAGCCGAGCGCGGTGATTGATGAGAAGTTCCGCCAGACGCGCCTGCTCTTGAAAGACGGCGACGACGTGAGCGGCATGGTGGAACGCGAGGCCGACAACAAGCTCTTCGTCCGTCCGAGTCCGCTGGAGGAGAAGCTCATCGAGGTCGCCGTGACGAATGTCCGCGAGCGCCGCCTCTCGGAAGTCTCCCCGATGCCCAGCGGCCTGCTCAACAGCCTGAGCCTCGGCCAAATCCTCGACCTCCTCGCCTACCTCGAAGCCGCCGGCAACCCGAAGCACCGGAACTTCCAGCCATGATGGCCTGTAGCGGCGCTCTGTGAGCGTCGAGTTGCGCAAACGGCGGTCACAGACCAGCCGCTACAGACTGAAGCGCAGGCTGAATCCTGCGACTACCTTTTCCTTGCCTTGCCTCCGTCGCCTTTCCACTCTCTCCCCGTCACCACACAAGCCATGAATACTGATTCCTCCTTCTCCCGCCGTTCCTTCCTCACCGCTGCCGCGACCGCCGTCGCCGGGGCCGCTGCTGCTGCCGACCGTGATTGGACCGGCAAGATTCCCACGCGCTACCCGGACCCGGACATCATCTCGCTCGACAAGCGTTTCAAGGCCAAGCTCGGCAACACGCCCATCCAGCGGATTTATCACAGCGCAAACACCATGTGGACCGAAGGCCCGGCGTGGAATGCCGTGGGCCGTTACCTGCTCTGGAGCGACATCCCCAACAACATCCAGCAGCGCTGGATTGAGGACGACGGCCACGACAGCACGTTCCGCAGCCCAGTGAACAACACGAACGGCAACACCTTCGACTACGAGGGCCGGCAGCTTTCCTGCGAGCACCTTACGCGTCGCGTCGTGCGCCACGAGCACAACGGCACCGTCTCCTTGCTGGCGGACAAGTTCGGCGGCAAGTCCTTCAACGCGCCGAACGACGTGGTGGTGCATCCGAACACCGGCGACATCTGGTTCACCGACCCTGGCTACGGCGGCTTGATGAACTACGAGGGCGAGCGCGTGAAGTCCGCGACCGTCCAGCCGAACCAGAAGGAGGCGGTGTATGTGATTGATGGCAAGACCGGCAAAATCGAGAAGGTCACGGACGAAATCTTCAAGCCCAACGGCCTGTGCTTCTCCGCCGACTACAAGAAGCTCTACGTGGCCGACACCGGCGCGAGCCACTACGACAACGCGCCCAAGAACATTAAGGTCTGGGACGTGGACGGAAGGAAGCTGAAGGGCGGGAAGGAATTCGCTTCGATGAAGCTGAAGTTCAAGAAAGACGGCAAGGATGTGGAGGACGCCGGCTTCGCCGACGGCATCCGCTGCGACACCGAGGGAAACATCTGGGCCAGCGCCGGCTGGGTGGGCGCGGGCTACGACGGTGTCCACATCTTCGCCGGCACGGACGGGCAGCGCATCGGCCAGATTCTGCTGCCGGAAATTTGCTCGAACGTCTGCTTCGGCGGCGCGAAACGGAACCGCCTCTTCATGACCGCCAGCACCTCGGTGTATGCGGGCTATGTCGAGACGCAGGGCGCGCACATCTCGTAGCCCCCTGTGGGAGACGACGTGAGGAGTCTCAAACCATTCCGAAATGAGATTCGGTCGAATGGGCTGGGCTGCGACGCGCTTCTTCTCCCGCTCCCTTCCTCGGAGGAGGGGAGAGGGTTGGGGTGAGGGGTTACGTGCGTCGGCGTTGGTGGCCCCACCCCTCATCCGGCCTGCGGCCACCTTCTCCCCTCCTCCGAGGAAGGGAGAAGGCGCGCGTCGTGGCGCTGGTGTGCATTCCACCGGCTTTCATACCCCATTGGGATAATCTCGGACTCCGAAATGGGCCGGGAGGAGCACTCGTAGCACCGGCTTTCCAGCCTCCTGGGTCGCGGATTTCCCAACCCGCGCTGGCTGGAAAACTCATGGCGCGTTCGGGTTGGGTGGAGCTGTCGACTTGGAAGTCGGCGACTCAGCAGGCTCGGAAACCTGCGCTACGCGCGTGCTGCGCGCCGACTTCGGAACTCGGGCTAATACCAACTCTCGGTGAAGATTGGTCGAATGAGAGGCGAGTCTCAGCACGCGTATCCCCTCACCCCGGCCCTCTCCCCGAGGAGAGGGAGAATCGCCGTCCGCGCAGCTTCAACCCGCCCGGCGTTGTTGCTTCGAGACTG
>SXTU01000241.1 GCA_005791875.1 Verrucomicrobiales bacterium | reverse complement strand
GGGCGCGGCGTAGAAGGACGTAAGCTTGCGCCCCTCCTTCGCCATGCGGTCGAGGTGCGGCGTGCGGTTCAGCTTCGACCCAAACGGCCCGATGTCCGCGTAGCCCATGTCATCAATGTTGATGACGATGAAGTTGGGCTTCGGTGCAGCATGTGCCGGGCGGCAAACGATTGCGAGGCAGGCGATGAGCAGGAGAACAAGTTTCATGGGTTTTTGAGATTCACTGTTTTTCGATGACGAACGCCGGGCGCGAGAGCACGGCCTTCGCGCGGGAGCCGTAGTAGTCCGAGCGCCAGAAGTTCTTCAGGTCGGCGGCGGTGATGAGCTGGAGGCCAGGCGAGGCGACGGCGGGGTTGCAGAGGACGTAGAGATTCTCCGCCGCGAGGTAGCCGCAGACACTGAGCGTGTGGCCCGCGAAGCCGCCTGGGTATTGCGGGCCGATGTATTTGAAATCCACGACGACGGGCCGGCCCGCATCGAGTTCCTTTTTCAAAAGTGTGGTCGCCTCGTCAAAGCCCGCGTCGTCGGGCGTGTAGGTGACGAGCTTCCAGCGCTGGCCGAGTTTCGCGGAGGCGTCGAGCAGGTGCCACCAGTCGGTGCCGGTGCCGAGCGGCGAGGGGCAGAGCTTCTTGAAATCCCAGCCGCCGAGCTTCGCGCCCTGAAAGCGGGCGAAGGTCGCGCAGGCGCTCGCACCGCAGTTGTTGTAGCCTTGGTTGATGTGCGGCATCTGCACGAAGGCGAATTTGCCTGGCTCGCCTTTGCGGCGGCGGTAATCCGAGAGCTTCAACAGGTCGGCGCCCTGCTGCGCGGAGGCGTTGCCGGAAGGTTGCGCGGGATGGCCGGTGGCGGTGGTCGGGTGGAGCTTCGAGGCGCGCGTCCAGTTGGCTTTCGCGGCGTCGAGTTCGCCGGCTTGAAACTGCATTTCGCCGAGCACGACGAGTCCCGACGGGTCGTTCAACTCCGCCGCGCGCTCGGCGAGCTTGCGTGCCAGCGCTGCGTCCGCTGGGACGCCTTCGCCCGAGTAATACCCCATCGCCGCCGTCGAGGCCGCGCGTCCGTGACCGCGCTCCGCCGCCTTTTTCCACCACTCGAGCGCCTTGGGGATGTCCTGCTCCGTGCCCTGCGCTCCGAAGTAGCACTGGCCGAGGTTGAACGCCGCTGCCGCTGACTTCTCTGCTGCTGCTTTGAAGTAACCGAATGCGACGGTTGGATTCCGCTTCACGACCGCGCCGCGCAGGTAGGCGAAGCCGACGAAGTCCTGCGCGTCTGCGTTGCCTGCGTCCGCCGCACGATGCGCCCATTTCATGGCTTCGGCGTCATCTTTGGCCACGCCCTTGCCATCGCGGTAACGAACGGCGAGCGCCGCCTGCGCCGCGACATCGCCGCCCGCCGCCTTGGCGAGCAAGTCGTTCACCACTTGCGTGTCGTCCGCGCGCACCGGCGCCACGGCCAGGAGCAAGGCAGGGATAAGCTGGGAGATTATCTTCATTGGGTGGAGTTTGGATTCTCGCTCACTTGCCCGGCGACCGAGCGACGAAACGGTGGCAGCGTGTTGCTGGCGTGGAGCCGGTGGCGGGCGACCCTGCCACAGCGCCGAGGAGCCGGGCTGTCGTATCGGCAAAGAACGCGGGGATGGTGCGGCGTTGCTTCATGTTCCTAACTCGGTCGTTCATTCGCTGGCTGCCAACCTCGCTGCTTTCGCCAATTCAGCCGCGATGTTTTTGAGGCTTTTTGGCCACGCATCGAAGGTCACGGACTTGCGGTTCTGAATGGAAGGCGCGCTGATTCCCGGAATCAGCTGGGCGGAAGGCTGGGCGTAGAAGAACGGCACCTTGTCCTGCCCATACGTGGCCGGCAGGCTGCGGGCGTAAAGTTCGAGCTCGGCGGAATAATCGGCGGGCGTATAGCCGAGGTTGTCCTTGCCGGGCACCCAGATCACGCCGGCCGCGCCCATCGGCGTGAACGGGCTGACACACCAGTTGTAGGCCAGGGTGGGGATCGTGTCGGGCTTGACCGCGCCGTCTCGGCCGGGCGCGGGAAACGGCGTCAATTGCAGCGGCGCTCCGGACATGTCCGCGCCCTGCCTCGCCATGTCAGTCACCTTCGTGACATCGGCTTTCAAGGTCTTTATATAATCGGCCGTCGCTTTCTTGGAAATCTCCGAGCCGGGGTCTTGGAGACCCAAGGCATCCACGCGCGCGCGCTGCGCTGGGTGGGCGGCGTCCTTGATCCCGGCGAAGGCTGTCCACGACAGCGGCGATGCCATCTGGTCGCGTCCGCCGGAGGACATGGTCACGAAGCCCTGCGGGATGCCGGGGCGATTGAGCGCCTTGGCGAACTCATAGGCAAACTTGGTGACGCAGTCGTCGGACTTGAAATCCGCGGTCTGCCAAAAGGTCTGGTATTTGCCGCCGCCGACCTCGAAGCCGCGCTTGCGGGGGATGGGGCTCGAACTGGCGGCGGTTCTCCGTCTGAACTCGCGCACCAGCGGCATGGCTTCGGGAGCGGCGGCCTGTTTGTCACGGCGGTCATACGCCAGTTCGGAGGTCAAGAGCGTGCTGCCCGTCAGGAACCAGACATCGCCAAAGAGGATGTTTTGAACGGTCTTGCTGTGACCGTGGCTCGCTTTGAGAATCAGCGTGATCGGCTGGGAAGAAGCTTTTAGGGCCGGGAAGGAAACCGCCCATTCTTGCCGCTCGTTGGCCACCGCGGTTCGGGTGACACCACCGAGGGTCGCGGTCACCGTCACGCCTTTGTTGGCAAAGCCCCACACGGGAATCGGCTGATCGCGCTGGACGATCGCGCCATCGCGATAAAACGCCGCGACGGTGAAGACCGGGTGGTCCGGATCGGTGTATTGGGCATATCTCGCCTTCAGCGCCGCAGCCTTCTCCAAGTCGTCCTCCTCGAAGATGAGCTTGCCATCGATCACGGCGAAGGGCGTCGCCGGCAGGCCGGCCTGGTTGTAGAGGTTCGCGTTCTGCGGGGCCGCGCTGTAGGCGTATTGCACACCGACCGGCTCGGGCACTGCCTTTGATGTCACCACCACCGTGTCGCCAACGATCACGGCGTCCGCGGCGTGCCACTTCCGGTCCTTTCCGCACAGACGGAAGTGGTTGAGCTTCTCACCGGGCGTCGGCCGGGCTGGTTCTACAAACTTGCCGGGTTCCTTCAAATCCTTTTCGAGCCCCTTGCTGCCCACCAGCAGTCCGCCGAAGAGACTGCCTTTCTCGAACGAGACGACCACCTTGCTCCCCTCGAGCTGGAATTTTTCGTAGATGGGGCCGGTGTAGGCGATGTCGCGCCCGTAGTTCTTCGCCAGTGCCCAACGCGCCAGCCGCATGCCGGGATGGAGCTTGTTCTGGTAATGAATGTTACCCGGAGCCGCGGGGTTGAGGTCCGTCTGGACCACCATCCCGACATGGCTGCGATTGTTCATGAAAAACAGGTGCTGCGCCTGCCGCACATCCGCGAGTCCGACCTCGGCAGAATCCGCCGCGCCGTAGTTCTGCATTTGCGTGAAGTAGAATGGCAAGTTCGGTATGCCCCACGCTTCGCTCCAACCTCGGGCAAGCGCTTCCATCCGGGCGGCGTAGATGCGGCCGTCGCCGGCATTGGACTCGCCCTGGCACCAGAGCGACCCGCGGATGGCATACGGCACCACCGGCGCGATCTTGCCATTGAAGAACTGCGACGGCCCACGCCACTGGCCGGCGATTCCCGGCAGTTCCGGTCGCTTCAGCGGCTTCTCGACCGGGAAGCCCAGCGTCGCCGACGCCTTCTGCCACGCTTCCAAATCCCGGTAGTATTTTTCAAACGCGGCGCGGCCCTGCTCGGTGCCGGCATCCCCATCGTGAATCAGGTCGGCATCCACCTTGAGCCCCGGATGGACTTCGATCGCCTTGCGTTCCGTGAATGCCTCGATGCGGGTATTGCTGTGGGAAGTCAGCAGGATGCCGACCGGCACCTGCAACTCCTTGTGAAGCTCATGGGCAAAGGCGAGTGCCAGGGCCGAGAAGTCGCCGGCCGCGCGGCTGGTTTTCCATCCCGCCTCCGAGGTCCCCTTCTTCTGGGGGTAAAGCGCCGACACGGTATCGGTTCTCAACTCCCGGATCGGGACCTCGTCCTTCGCCTTCGCAAGCTCCTGCGCCAAGGCGGAGCAGAGTGATTTCGACGCGAACCACTCCATGTTCGACTGCCCGCTGGCGTGCCACACTTCGCCGACCAGCATGTTCTTGAGCGCAACCTTTTTGCCCTCGCTGTCGGTGATGAGCATCTGGGCAGGCGCGGAGTTGGCCTTCAACGGCTTGAGCTTGAGCAGCCACTTGCCATCCGCGCCGGTCTTGGCAATTTCCTTCTGGCCGGCAAACTCCACCGTGATCGCAGTGCCCGGCTTGCTCCATCCCCAGACGGGAAGATCCATGTCCCGTTGCAGGATCGCGTTGTCGGCAAAGGGTGCGCCGAGTGCGATGGCTGGCGCGGGCTTGGTCTGCGCGGCCGTTGCGGTGAGGAGTGATCCTAGCAGTGCTGAGGTGAGGAGGAGATTCATGGTTGGACTTTCGATTTCGTAGACACAGATTCCGGCAGCGGACCCCAGAGGTCGGCGAGCAGCGCGAAGATTTCCGGCTCGGCCTGTTTCAACTCGCCGGCGACAAAAGGGTAAAAGTCATTCGAGCCGAAGTAAGCCTCGGTCATTTCCGCGAAGAACTCCGCCTTGTGCGTCACCCCGTAATGCTCGCGCATCTTGCCGGAGACGTGCGGGACGGATTTGTATTTGCCGCTGTCGCGAAACTTCTTCCACGCGGCGGTCACGCGGGGCTCGTCGAAGCCGATCACTTGATCATGAAAGCCGTGTGCGAGTTCATGCAGCACTACCCAAGGCTGGCCGTGAATGCCCTGCGGTTCCAGGAAATCGGCGAGGCTGGGAATGTGAACGCACTTCGCCAACTTCTTGCTGTAGCCATGCTCCTTCAGCCAGCCGGCATCGGGATGATACTGCATGGGCACCAGGTCGCCGTAATCGAGATCGAACTGGATCGTGACGGTCCGCAGCTTGGCCAGCGCCTTTTCGGGCACGACAAAGGCGATGGCGACGAGCCGTGAATCGAGCAATTTGAGAGCGCGCTCCCCGCGGGCCGCGTGCTCGCCTTTCAGCAGGCGGTCATCCACGCGAACGGTCCAGCCATCCAGTTTGCGATCGGTGTGCGCCGTAGGCAGCGGCTTTTTCTCCGCGGCGAACGCGGGTAGGCAGAGCAGGATGAAGGAGAGCAAATATTTCATGGCTACGTCTGGGCCAGCACAGCCATCGCCGCATTGTGGCCGGCAATGCCGCTGACACCGCCGCCCCGCCGGGCTCCCGCGCCGGCGAGATAGATATGCGGGGCATCCGTTTCGGCACCCCAGAGTTGCTGGTCCACCCCTTCCTTATCTTCGTTCAGGAAGGGGAAATCCAGATCGCGGTGGAAGATGTTTCCGCGGGGCAGGGAGATGTCCTTCTCGAGATCGAGTGGTGATTTTACCTCAATCGCCAAGGCCCCGTCGCGGCAGGGAGCGAGGACGGATTCAATCGGGTCTAGCAGGTATTCGTTCACGCTGGCGATGGCACGCTCCTTGGCCAGAGCCTTGGCACCTTCAGGATCGGCATCGAAGAGCTTTGCGGGCGTGTGCAGCCCGAAAAGGGTGAGGGTGTGGAAGCCCTTCGCGATCAGCTCCGGCGACAGGATCGTCGGATCGGTCAGGGTGTGGCAATACATCTCCAGTGGCAGTGGCTGCGGCATGGCTCCGCCGCGCGCGCGAATGTAGGCGGCTTCGAACTGGGTGAAGCTCTCATTCGCATGAAATGTCCCGGCGAAGGCGAGGCGCGGGTCCACGCCGGATTTGAGGCGCGGCAGGCGCGTGAGGAGCATGTTGATTTTCATCTGGGAGCCTTCGAGGGAACACGGCTCCGGCTGCCCGCGCAATCGAGCGAGGTATTGCGGAGCCGCGGCGAAGAGGAGGTTCTTCGCGACATACTTCTGGCCGGACTCCGTTTCCACGCGGACGCCAGCGGGACCACTCTCCAGCGCGGCGACCTTGGACTGGAGTTTGATCTCCACACCCGCTGACGTCGCGACGCGGAGCAACTCCCTGACCAGCTCTCCCATTCCCCCCTGCGGCACGCGCCACTGCCCGGTGCCGTTGCCAATCAGGTGATAGAGGAAGCAGCGGTTGGCCTGCATGTCATCGGCCGAAACGAAGGTTCCGATCAGCGCGTCGGTCAGCACCACGCCCCGCACGAGATCGTCGCTGAAGCGTTCGCGAATGAGCTCGCCGATGGGAATCTCCATCAGGTTGCGCCACACCTCGGGCAGTGCCACTTCGGCTTTGAGCTCCGCTGCACTCTTGAGGGGCTGGAGCATGGTGGGCGCAAGGCGTTGGGCCAACTCGGCGATCTCGCCGTAAAACTCCCGCCACGCTTTGCCCTCGCCATCCGATCCGGTCAGGCACCGGAAGCTGCTCGCGCTCGCTTCATCCCAGTCCGATGCGACCAGCAGCCCATCATGCCGGCCATCGCGCTGGTAAGGCGTGTAGGAAGCGACAGGGCGTGCGATGGTTTTGAAGTTGATGCCCAAGTCCGCCACGATCTGATCAGGCAGCAGCGAGACCAGATAGGAGTAACGCGACAGCCGCGCGTCGTAGTCGGGAAAGGGTTTTACGCTCGTGGTGGCGCCGCCGGACTCCTCGCGTGCTTCGAGCAGGAGCACGGACTTCCCCGCTTTGGCGAGATAGGTCGCCGCCACCAGTCCGTTGTGCCCGCCGCCGACGATGATGGCATCGTATGTTTTCAAGGGGTGATTTATGTAAACGCAGATCCCGGGGCATCAACGCGCGACGGCGGATGCCCCGGCGATCAAGAGCGCGGAAAGCGCCATGCCCCCTCGCATCGGGCTACTTGCTTTTCAGCAGTTCGACCATCGCCTTGCCCATCGCTTCGCCGACATCCATGTAAACCTCGGCTTTGCCGCCGTAGTGGCCGTTGCCGCTGCCACCTTGCGCCATGGGATTTGTGTAGATGGTCGCGACGTTGCCTTTGAACTCAGGATACTTGCCCGTCCCGCCATCCACCGCGAGGTGGGCGTTGAGGACGAGTGCGCCGTTGCCGGTGCCGCCCTTCACGGATTCACCCATCGTGCCGAGCACGAACTTCGCGTTGGGGGCGTTGAATTCCTTGCGCACCTGCTTGATGAAATGCACGAGGTTC
>SXTU01000240.1 GCA_005791875.1 Verrucomicrobiales bacterium | reverse complement strand
TCGTAGAGCAGCCACCAGGTTTCGGACAGCTCGCGTGGGAACTGCGAGAAGAAGCCGTTCGCCTTGGGCACGCCGTCGAGGAGGTTCCAGTTGGCGAAGGCGGCACGGCGGGCACCGATGGAGTAGTTGAGAGCGTTGGGATTCTGCGCATGCGCCATGAAGCCCTCCATCTCGCGGCTGACCATCGCGCGGCCTTCGCCAAGGCGCGGCATGGTGGTGGAGAACTTGGCGACGCCGGATTCGTAGGCCTGGGTGATGACGGTGGGGTTTTGACGCGGGGCGTGGGTGAGGATGTCGGCGGCGAGCAGGCCGAGGATGGCCCACGCGGGGGGGAACCGAACCACCGGGGTGAACTCCAGTCCGTGCGTCAGTAGCAGCGTCAAGAGGGTCAGCAGCAGGAGCGCGACCAAAACCTGGCTGGAAACAGCAGGCCAAGTGGCGGCGCTCTTCTCCATCCAAGCCCGGTAGAGAACAGCGCTACAGAAGGCGAATATTCCGAGCACAATTCTCGGGAAAGACGGGAGCCGCAGGTGGCGCGGATCGTCACTGAGATTCTTAGCGAGTTGCTCGGTAGGCTGCGTTGGCCCTCGCATCAAGGCGACGCCGAAAGCCGCGAGAAACGGCAGCAGCATCAGGGGCAGTAGCACATACTTGATGGGAAAACGGATGAAGCCCAGTGGCGGGCAAATGGTTTTCAGCCGGTCGAGTAGGAACGCGTTCTCTCCCATCGCGAGCCAGGCACCGAGCACTGCGACGAACGCGAGCAGCCACACAAGCGGCTCGCGTCGCCGCCAAACGGCGAACGCGGCCAGAGCGAGGACACCGATGCCTGGGTAGTAGCTGGAGGTCCATTGCTGGTCGAGATGCGTGAAGACACCGAGCTTGTCCGGGGTCATGCGGAAGAGCGGGACGAGGAAATTCACCCAACCCCAGAGCGGCATGGCGTAGAGGTTGTCGTCGTAAGCGAGCGTGCGATGCGAGTGCCGGAGCAAATCCAAAAACCGCAGAAGTTGCGCGGCGGAGAGGAGGGTGACGAGTGCGGCGATGCCAGCGAAGCGGGATAAGTATTCAGTGCTCAGTGTCCAGTGTTCAGATCTCGTCCTCGGAGGCTTCGTAGTCGCTGTGGATTCCAAATTCCCACTGAACACTGAACACCTTCCCCAATGCTAGCGGCACAGCGATGGCCCAAGTGAACAAGATGACTTCCGGCGCGCCCGCGAGCATCTGCATCGCGCCGACAAGCGCGGCGAGGAGGATGGTTCTTCCGCCTTCCTTGCACGCCCGCCCGACCAGCAGCCAGAGCCACGGTGCCCAGGCGAGGGCGGCGACGTTGTTTGGCCACATGACGGCATGGAGGGTGAAGCCGTTGAAGGCGAAGGCCAGGCCGGCGATGCTCGCGGCGAACCGGTTGCCGGTCCAGTGGTGCGCGAGTTGATACGCGCCCGCGCCGGCGAGCATGAGGTGTGCGAGGCTGAACAGGCCCAGCGCCCACGGCATCGGGCCGAGCAGGTAGATGAGCGCGCCGGGGTAGAGGCACATGGTGTTCCACTGCGCGAGGTGCGGGAGGCCGCAGGAGTTGTAGGGGTTCCAAAGCGGGATTTCGCCGCGCCAGAAGCAGTCGCGGTGATAATGCGCGAGCGGGTAGGCGAAGTGCCCGAAGTCGCGGTAGTAGAACGTGTGGCTGCCAAGGACGACTTCCGGGAACGCCGCGAAGAGGCAGAGTGCCAGCAGCGCGAAGAAGCGGCCCGGCGTGAACCATTCGTCCGCGAGCGCGGCGGGTTGGTTCACGCTGTGAGTCATCGCGGCGATTCTTGCGAAGGCCCGCCACGGCCCAAAGGAAATTTTGCGGAGCCGCGCCGCCGGTTATTCCGGCAGTTCCTGGTCCTTCGTCTCCGGCCCGAGCCAGATGATGAAGATGCCGACGACGTAGATGGCCGCCATCACGGAGCCGGCTTTCGGGAAGCTGCCGTCGAAGGCCCTCATCAGCGTGGCGGTTTGCAGGCCGCCGATGGCCGCGACGATGCGTCCGAAGTTGAACGAGAAGCCCTGGCCGGTCGCGCGCACCGCCGTGGGGAACAACTCCGGGAAATAGAGCGGGAAGAAGCCGTAGAACGACGCGGTGATGCCGCCGGCCATGAACGCCGCGAACAGGAAGCCGGTGCCGAAGGTGGTGTTGGCGTTGTAAAACCAGAGCGCCGACGCGATGGAGCCGACGCACATGACCGTGTAGGTGATGCGCCGGCCAAACCGGCCCGCCGCCATCGCCGCCGCGATGGTCGCCACGATGGCCCCGACGGCGGTGGCAATCTGCGTCTTCTCCTTCGCGTAGTATTTCACTTCCTTCGTGTCCGGCTGGAGCTGGCCAGCCCAGCGCGGTGCCCATTGGATGGAACCCCACGTGCCCAGCAGCGCCACGCTCGCGAGCGCCGCGCCGAGCAGCATGCTTTTCACGATCGCCTTCTGTGACTCTGGCTTGAGGGAACCGGCGGCGACCCCGCGGCCCAGATACTGCCGCACGGGATACAGGAAGCCGAACAACGCGACCACCAACCCCACGAGGGTGGCGAGCGTCGCGACCGCGCCGCTGATGTGCGCGCCCGCCGGCGACCAGACGTAAATGATGCCCAGCGCCGCGCCGCAGCCAATGAGCACGCCGAGGAGATCGGAGTTGTTCCAGTGCGAGGTCGAGCCTTTGGCCTTCTCGTCCTCCCACTTCTCCGACTCCGGCACGCAGAGGCGGATGAAGAAGATCAACAGCGCCGGGAACGCGCCGGCGATCATCAGGAAGCGCCACGCCGAGTTCGCCAGCAGCTTCGTGGTCGTCACGTCGGAGAGGCCGATGGACTTGAGCATTCCTTCCACGCCGCCGATGAAGCCCGCCAGGCCCATGCTCAACAGGGCGACCATGAGGAAGCCCACGTTCGCCGCTGCGCCGATGAGTCCGGCGATAAACGCGCGGGACTTGCCCGGCCAGATTTCGTTCACCAGCGCCACGCCGAGCGACCACTCGCCGCCCATGCCCAGCGACGCGATGAACCGCAGCACCGCGATGTGCCACGCCTCCGTCGCGAAGCCGCACAGGCCGGTGAAGATGGCGTAAGTGAAGATGCTCAACGACATCGCGCGCACCCGCCCGATCTTGTCGCCCAGCCAGCCGAAGAGCACGCCGCCGCTCGCCGCGCCGATGAGGAACACCGCGATGATGGCCCCGAACCACTTCGTCGCGTCGTTCGGGTCCGCCGTCGCGCCGAGCAAGTCCTTGAGCGCCGGTTGGCCGATGAGCGGGAAGAGGCCCATCTCGAAGCCGTCGAACATCCACCCGAGCAGGGCGGCGAGCAGGGTCATGTATTTGGCCTTCTGGGTGGCGGGCGGACGGACGGTGGCGGTGCTCATGTGTTGTCGTTTGGCTGGCCGGCCATTGCTAGAGACAAAGTGCGGAGGGGTCAAACCATTTGACCTGCAATGCGGCCCTCTCATTAGCACCCGGCTTCAGCCGGGTGTGGCTGCCAAGCGACGGCGCAAACCGTTTCAACGGTTTGTGCCCCGAAGGATACGCTCCGTCCACGAGACCGAAGCCGTTCAAATGGCTGCCCGCACTCCTGTCGGTATCACCGGGCTGAAGCCCGGTGCTAATGAGAAGCCCTCGCAGAGCAGGGCCATCTCACTGCACGCGGCCAAATTTCTTCTCCAGTTCCTTCAGGCTCATCTCAATGAGCGTGGGCCGGCCATGTGGACAGGTGTAGGGCATCCGGCACCGGCGCAGGTCGGCGACAAGGTTTTCCAGCTCCGGGCCGGCGAGCGGGTCGTTGGCCTTGACCGCGTGGCGGCAGACGGTCTTGACGATGACATCCTCGCCGAGGCGCAGCGCGTTGACGCCTTCACCGGAGGACTTGAGCGCGTCTACGAGTTCGAGGACGAAGCGGCGGGCGTCGGGGACTTTGGCGAAAGGCGGCAGCGCCTCAAGCAGAAAGGTGCGCTCGCCAAACTCGCTCAAGCCCACGCCGAGGCGGGAGAGGATGGGCAGTTGCTTGCGGAGGAACTCCACGTCGCGCACGGACAGCTCGACGGTCTCGGGCAGAAGCAACCGTTGCGAGTCCGCCTCGCCGCCGGCTTCGAGGCGGTCGAGCATCTGCTCGAAGAGGATCCGCTCATGCGCCGCGTGCTGGTCCATGAGCACGAGGCCACGGTCGCTCTCCAGCACGACGTAGAGGCGTCCGATGACGCCGACGAGGCGGAGCGGAACGGCGAGGAGCGGGGAAGAGTGATTAGTGATTAGTGCAGAGTGAGAGGTGGCTGCAGGCGCCTCCGACTGCGCGCTGACCGCTGCGGACTGTCCGCTGAATCCCATCGGCAACGGTGTCTGCTTGGGCGCACTGGCGGGCCAGTCGGCGATGGGCTTGCCGGGGAGCGAGGGGAAGAAGTCGGGCGGCGCGACGGGAGATGAAGGAGCTGGCGATGGCGTGGTAGGGACGCGCTGCCGCGCGTCCGGATCGGGCGAGTGCGTTGGCGACGGAAGTTTGTTTGGTGTAGGGAAGCTGTGGCCGACCGACAGGTCGGCCCTACCAGCCGTGTGAAAGTGTAGCAGCGTGTCGCGGATGGCTTGGGTGACGAAGGCGCGGACAGCGCGCTCGTGGTGGAACTTCACCTCGCGCTTGGCGGGATGGATGTTCACGTCCACCTGCGCGGGATCGAGTTCGAGGAAGAGGCACGCGACCGGGTAACGGCCTTTCATCAACGCGGTGTGGTAGCCCTCCATGAGCGCGAAGTTCAGCGCGCGGTTCTCGATGGGCCGGCGGTTGACGAAGAGATGCTGGTCGTCCCGCGAGCCGCGCGAGACGCCGGGCGCGCCGATGAAACCCCAGAGGCGGAGCTGGGAGCTGGTCTCGAGTTCGATCGGGTCGCGGAGCTGTTCGTAAGTGCCGCGCGTGTCCACGGTGAGGAGTTTTAGGTCGGTGCCGTGGAGGGCGCGGAGGCGTTCGCGGAGGGCGGCAAGCTGGCCGGCGGGGTCGGTCGCGGGGGGAGTGGCTGGCAGTTGAAAAATGGTGCGGCTGTCAGTGGTGAAGGTGAACGCGACGTGCGGGTGCGCGAGCGCGGCGAGCGTGAGGTAGTGGTGGATGTGCGCGCGCTCGGTCTCCTCGGTGCGGAGAAACTTGCGGCGCGCGGGCAGGTTGAAGAAGAGCTGGCGCACCTCGACGCTCGTGCCGCCGGGCGCACCGGCGGAGCGGACTTCCAGAATCTTGCCACCGTGGACGATGACCTGCGTGGCCTCGGGCGAATCGCTGTCGCGCTCACGCGTGGTGAGGGTGAAGCGGCTCACGCTGGCGATGCTCGGCAGCGCTTCGCCACGGAAGCCCATCGTGGTGATGCGGAACAAGTCGTCGGCGCTCCGCACCTTGCTCGTGGCATGGCGTTCGAGGCAGAGCAACGCATCATCACGGCTCATACCCAGACCGTCGTCGGTCACACGGACCAAGCCGCGCCCGCCAGCAAGGATGTCCACCGAGAGATGAGCGGCCTGCGCATCGAGGGCGTTCTCGACCAACTCCTTCACGACGCTGGCCGGGCGCTCGATCACCTCGCCGGCGGCGATTTGATTGGCGACTTGCTCGGGCAGCAGGCGGATGCGGTTCATCGGCGGACGGGAAAGTGATCAGTCATTAGTGCTGAGTCTGCGCGGGAGGTGGAAATGCGGCGAGCGGAACTAATCACTAAGCACTAATTACTTTCCCGCCCCAGCCCCTATCGCACCAACGGCAGCGTGAAGACAAACGTCGCGCCTTTGCCCGGCTCGCTGCGGGCGGAGATTTTGCCGCCGTGGTCCTCGACGATCTTCTTGCAGATGGAGAGGCCCAGGCCGGTGCCGTTCTGCTTGCCGTGCGTGGCGAACGGCTCGAAGAGGCGCTTGGCCATCTCCGGCGCGATGCCGGGGCCGGTGTCCTCCACCTCCGTGAGGAGTTCGTTGCCGCAGATGGAGGCGCGGAACGTGATGACGCCGCCGCGTTTCATCTCGTCCACGGCGTTGTTGACGAGGTTGTAGAAGAGCCGCGAGAGGCGCTGTGGCTCGACCTGCACGACGACTGCCGGCAATGGCGGCTCGACGAGCAACTGGATCTTGCGCTGGGCGATCTCATCGCCGATCTCATCGGCAAGCCCGCCGACATACGCGGCGTAATTCACCGAAGCGAGGACGAGCTGGGAACTCGTGCTGCGCGTGAAGTCCAGCAGCTCGTTGAGCATGTTGGTCATGCGCGCGACCTGGCGGGCGATGCGGACCTGCGCGTGGCCGCGCATCTCGGGCGTGGCGATGTCCATGCTGGCCATCTCGGCGGCGAGGCCGATGACGTTGAGCGGGTTCTTGAAGTCGTGGACGATGGTGCGGGCGAAGCGGCCCACCATCGCGAGGCGATCGGCCTGGAGGATTTCATCTATGTATTTCTGGTTCAGCGAGCGGACGCGCTGGCTGAACCCGCGAATGAGGTTTAAGGCCAGCCGTGGCCGTTGCTCCAGCAGCGCGAGCAGTTCGTCGCGCCCGATGCAGAACGCGCGCATCTCCACCTCGGCGGTGGCGGTGGCGGAGCGCGGGACCTCGTCCAGCAAGGCCATCTCGCCGAAGAACTCACCAGGGTTGATGGTCGCCAGCGGAAGCGACTCGTTGCCGCCGATGGCGGCGGAGATGATGACGCGGCCCGTCTCGACGAGGTAGAAGCCATCGCCAGGATCGCCCGCGCGGAAGATGGTCTGGCCCGCCTTGAACAGGCGCATCTTCGCGGTGTGCTGTAACGCCTGAAGTTCCTCGTTGAGGAGTCCGGCGAAGCGCTTTTCTTCGGGCGGGGCCATGTGGGCGAAAATATAGCGGGGTTCTGATTTCCGTAAAGCCCGGAGATCCCCGGAGGCCGCGCGGTGAACATTTTTGATGCAAGCCCACCGGGGCTGCGTCAGCTTTTCCGCCATGCCCAATGTGATCATCCGACCCGACTGGCACCTCCCGGAAAGCCACGTGACGCCGGAGCGCGCCTACCGAAGCCGCCGGAAGTTCCTCCGCGAACTCGGCTTCGCTGGCGGCGGCCTGCTGGCAGCCACGCTCACGGCGCGTGATGCCCTCGCCGCCGACGCGAAGAAATTCTACCCGGCCAAGCGCAACATCGCCTTCAGCCCGGACCTGCCGCTCTCCAAGGAAAAGGTCTTCACCACCTACAACAACTTCTACGAGTTCGGCACCGACAAGGAGTCGGTGGTGGACCGCGTGGACAAGTTCGTCATCGCGCCTTGGCCGGTGAAGATTCACGGCCTGTGCGAGAAGCCGCTGACGCTGGATGCGCAGGAGCTGGCGGCGGAGTTCGGCCTTGAGGAGCGCGTCTACCGCTTCCGGTGCGTCGAGGCGTGGGGTGCCGTCGTGCCGTGGACGGGCTTCGAGTTGCGCAAGCTGCTGGAGAAGGTGCAGCCCAAGGCCGAGGCAAAGTTCGTGAAGTTCGTCACCGCCAATCGCCCCGACCAGATGCCGGGCATCAACCGCTTGCGCGGCTACCCGTGGCCCTACACCGAGGGACTGCGCATCGAGGAAGCCATGCACCCGCTCGTGATGCTCGCCACCGGCGTCTATGGAAAACCGCTGCCCAAGCAAAACGGCGCGCCCATCCGCCTCGTCGTGCCGTGGAAATACGGTTTCAAGAGCGGCAAGTCTCTTGTCTCCATCGAGCTTGTCGCCGAGCAGCCCAAGACGCTCTGGGAAACGCTCTCGCCGGAGGAATACCCCTTCGAGTCCAACGTGGATCCCGCCGTCCCGCACGCGCGCTGGTCGCAGGCCACCGAGCGCCAAGTGGACACCGGCGACCGCATCCGCACGCTGACGCTCAACGGCTACGCAGCGCAGGTCGGAGCACTCTACAAGAAGAAGGGCTAGTCAGCGCCCCGTCAGTTCTCCCGAATCTTCCCCTCCTTGATCAGCTTCCGCAGCTTGGGCACGATGACCACGCTGCAATAGCCGTTCCGATTCCAGTTCAGGTTGAAGTAATTCTGGTGCTCGGCCTCGGCCGCGTAAAAGTTCTTCAGCGCGGCAATCTCCGTCACGATGGGATCCTTCCAGCCGGGCTGTGCAGCTTTCTTCGCTGTCTCTGCGGCGGCCTTCTGCGCGTCGTTCGCAAAGAAGATGCACGAGCGATACTGCGGGCCGGAGTCCGCGCCCTGCCGGTTCAGCGTGGTCGGGTCATGCGCCGCGAAGAACACCTCCAGCAGCGTCGCAAGCGTCGCCTGCTTGGGATCGAACTCAATCTGGATCACCTCCGCGTGCCCCGTGGTCTTGGTGCAAATCTGCTCGTAAGTCGGATTCACGACATGACCACCGGAGTAGCCGGACACAACCTTCTTCACGCCGTTGACGCGCTGGAAGACGGCCTCCGTGCACCAGAAGCAGCCGCCGCCCACGACGAGCTTCTCGGTGGCGGCCTTCGCATCGGTGCCGGGTTTGGCGGCGTCCTTGGGCGTGTCTTTGGGCTTGGAGTCGGCGGCGTTCATGGTGGTGGCGAGCGCAGGCAGCGCGGCGACGAGCGGGAGGAAGGTTCGGCGGTTCATGGTTGTTGGCGTGGCGCACTGGTGCCGCGCGGTGTGTTGGACGTGTTCGCGGCGAAAACCTTACACGCGGAACTTCGCGCGGCCAGCGGGAACTGGGATGCGCAATTCAACCAATTGAAATCACTGCGGGCTTGCCTCCCGACGCGCTTCGCGTAAAGCCGCTGCGATGCACGACGGCAACGCGCGGCCTTCCCCGGCTCCGGTGTTCCTCGCCGGCCCCACCGCCGTCGGGAAAAGCGCCGTCGCGCTCGCGTTGGCGGAACTGATCGGCGGCGAAATCATCTCGGTGGACTCGATGCAGGTCTATCGCGGGCTGGACCTCGGCACGGCGAAGCCGTCCGCCGCCGAGCGCGCCCGCGTCCGGCATCATTTGCTCGATGTGGTTGAACTGACGGAGGCGTTCGATGCTGCGCAGTTCGTGCGACTCGCAGAAGCGGCGGTGAGGGACATCCAAGGTCGGGGCCGCGTGCCGATTTTCTGCGGCGGCACCGGGTTGTATTTCAAGGCGTGGCTTGAAGGCTTGGGTGAAGCGCCGCCGTCTGACGCGCGGGTGCGGGCGGTGCTGGAAGCCGCTCCGCTCGCGGAGTTGCTCGTCGAGTTGCAGCAGCGCGACCCGGTGACTTACGAGCGCATTGACCGGCAGAACCCGCGCCGCGTGGTGCGGGCTTTGGAGGTCATCCGACTGACGGGCAAGCCGTTTTCAGCCCAGCGTGCCGAGTGGCCTTCACGCATCACGCAACACGCATCACGCGTCTTCTGCCTCCTTCGTGATTCCGCCGACCTCCGCGCCCGCATCGAAGCGCGCGTGGACGCGATGTTCGCCGCCGGCTTGGTGGAGGAGACGCGGGCGTTGCTGGCCCGTGGGCTGGCGAACAACCGAAACGCCATGCAGGCCCTCGGCTACCGGCAGGTGGTCGAGCACTTGCGCGGCGAGCGCGGACTGGCGGAAACGGTCGCGCTGGTGAAGACGAAGACGTGGCAGTTCGCGCGCCGGCAGGGAACGTGGTTCCGGGGACAGATGCCAGTCGAGTGGGTGCCGCTGACGACTGGTTCCGAGCCGGCTGAGGTGGCCAAGGAGCTGGCTGCGCGAGTCACAGCCCGCAGTGCCGTCGCGCCGCTTGATTGACCCCCTTCCGGCTGATAGCGTCCCCGCTCTTTGAGCCGCTCATGGACTACAAGAACACGCTGAATCTGCCGCGCACGGACTTCGCCATGAAGGCCGACCTCGTCGCGCGCGAACCGCAACGCCTCGCTCGCTGGGAGGCCGACGCCATTTACGCGCAGATCCGCGCCGCCCGCGCCGGCCAGCCCAAGTTCATCCTCCACGACGGTCCGCCCTTCGCCAACGGCGATGTCCACGTCGGCACCGCGCTCAACAAGGTGCTCAAGGACATCATCGTCAAATACAAGTCCCTGCGCGGCTTCGACGCCCCCTACATCCCCGGCTGGGACTGCCACGGCTTGCCCATCGAGTTCAAGGTCACGCAAGACATGCGCAAGGCCGGCGACACCGCGAGCGACGCCGCCACCATCCGCACCGCCTGCGATGCCTACGCCCGCAAATACATCGACCTCCAGCGCACCCAGTTCAAACGCCTCGGCGTCTTCGGCGACTGGCAAAACCCCTACCTCACGCTCAACAAGGAATACGAGGCCGACGAACTCCGCCTCTTCGCCGACCTCGTCGCGCAAGGCTTCGTCTATCGCGGCAAGAAGCCCGTGTATTGGAGCATCCCCTGCCGCACCGCGCTCGCCGAGGCCGAGGTGGAATACGCCGACCACGTCAGCCAGTCGGTCTATGTGAAGTTCAAGCTCGCGGGCGAGCCGAACACCTTCCTCCTCATCTGGACCACCACGCCCTGGACGCTCCCCGCGAACCTCGCCGTGGCCTTCAACCCGTCGCTCTTCTACTCGCGCATCCACGCCGACGGGAATGTCTATCTCGTCTGCAACTCGCTGCTCGAAACCGTCGTGCAGAAATGCGCCTGGCCGGGCGGCTACCAAATCGAGCGCACCGTCTCCGCCGACGAACTCGCCACGCTCACCTACGAGCATCCCTTCTGCGCGCGCACGGGCCGGCTCTTCCCCGCCGACTTCGTCACCGCCGACACCGGCACTGGCTTCGTCCACATCGCGCCCGGCCACGGCGCGGACGACTACAACCTCGGCCGCAGCCAGGGCCTGCCCATCTACTCGCCCGTGGACGACGCCGGTTGCCTCGCCCACACCGCCGACCTTCCCGCCGACCAGCAGATGCCCGCCGAGCTGCTCGGCAAGTCCATCCTCGAAAAGCACGGCAAGAGCGACGCCAACGACGCCGTCCTCCACGAGCTGCGCGTGCGCAACGCCCTCGCCCACCAGGAGAACTACCACCACAGCTACCCGCACTGCTGGCGCAGCAAGACCCCCATCATCTTCCGCGCGATGGACCAGTGGTTCATCCGCGTTGATTTGGTAGCAGCCGACGTAAGGAGGCTCCATTCAAACGCAGAACACGGAACGCAGAACACGGAACAAAGTCAGAGCCTCCTCACGTCGGCTGCTACGTTCCGGGAGAAGGCCCTTGCCGAAATCGACCGCGTGAACTGGATTCCCGACTGGGGCAAGAACCGCATCGAAGGCGCGGTGAAATCCCGGCCCGACTGGTGCATCTCGCGCCAGCGCAGTTGGGGCGTGCCCATCCCGGCCTTCTACGACGCGCAGGGCGAACCCATCCTCGACGCTGCCATCGTGCGCCGCGCCGCCGACCTCTTCGAGCAGCACGGCAGCAACGTGTGGTTCGAGAAGACCGCCACTGAACTCTGGCAACTCTGCCGCCCCGCGAACTGGACCGGCCGCGAAGCCACCGCCAAGTCCAGTGACACCCTCGACGTGTGGATTGACTCCGGCAGCTCCAGCCGCGCCGTTCTCATGCGACGCGAAGAACTCCAACACGCCGCCCCGACCGCACCCAACTCGGAACTCCAACCTCCAAACTCCAAACTGGATGGCTGGCAGGCCGAGGTTTACCTCGAAGGCTCCGACCAGCATCGCGGCTGGTTTCAATCCTCCCTACTCCTCTCCCTCGCCGGCAACGGTGCCGCGCCCTTCAAGACCGTGCTCACCCACGGCTTCATGGTGGACGAGGACCGCGAGAAGATTTCCAAGAGCAAGCAAGGCCAAGGTGCTTACACCAAGCCACAGACCGCCGACCGTTACGTGAACGAATACGGCGCGGACGTGTTGCGCCTGTGGGTCGCCAGCCAAGACTACCGCAACGACATCGTCGTGAGCGAAGAGCGCCTCAAGAAGGTCAGCGAGACCTACCGTGGCATCCGCAACACCCTCCGCTACCAGCTCTCGAACCTCTACGACTTCGACCCCGCGCGGCACACCGTGCCCGACGCGCAGCTCACCGGCCTCGACCGCTGGGTGCTGGGCGAGTTCGCGAAGCTGGAGGCGGCGGTCGCGGCGGCCTACGACGCCTACGAGTTCCACGTCGTCTATCAGAAGCTCAGCCAGTTCGCCGCCGTGGAGCTGAGTTCCATCTACCACGACGTGGTGAAGGACCGCCTCTACACCGACCCCGCGAACTCCGCGCGCCGCCGCAGCACGCAGACCGCGTTGCACCGCATGGTCACGCGCCTCTGCCAGATGCTCGCCCCCATCCTCGCCTTCACGGCAGACGAAGCGTGGGAGTTCATCCCCGGCAAGCCCGCGCCCAGCGTGCATCTGAGCGAGTGGGAGCCTTCAAAAGACGGGCAGTTCAACGATTCAATCCAACACGTTCAAGCCCTCCTCAACTTCCGGCATTTCAACGTGCTTCCGAAGCTCGAAGCCGCACGCCAGCAAAAGCAAATCGGAA
Source organism: Verrucomicrobiales bacterium (assembly GCA_005791875.1). Lineage (GTDB taxonomy): Bacteria > Verrucomicrobiota > Verrucomicrobiia > Limisphaerales > SXTU01 > SXTU01. The sequence goes on along the minus strand of SXTU01000240.1, from coordinate 2,033 downwards.
AAGCTCTCGACGCGTGGCTGACAATCAAAACGAATTTGCCCGGTGATGCGATTCAACTCGAGATCGTCCGGAAGCCCCACCTCTTTCAAGAGATTCTAGGGGTGTCCAATTTGGAGTTGTCTGCACTGCCTGCTCAGGAGGGCAAGATTACAGACGTGGTGACAGTAGGGCGTGCATCCGACTACGGATGCACCAAATGCGAACGCTGTTGGCATTGGGAAACCGAAGTCGGCGCGAACGCCGAGCACCCCACCCTCTGCCCTCGCTGCGTCGAGGCGGTGAAGGAGTTCAAGGCGTGAACTGATGAAGCTACCCAACGCTGAATTGGCCGTTGTGCCCGAGCGGAAGGTTACGCATTACCTGCTCAATCCGGCGCATCCTGCTGGCGGCAGCAAGGCGTGGTTCTTTCTTCGGTTCGGTTTCACTGCGGCCAAATGGCAACAACTGGCCGAGGTGCTGCTGCGCCACGCGCGCGAGAATGAGGTCGTCGCAACGGAGCCAACCCCGCATGGTCGGCGATATGTGGTGGACGGACCACTGCTTGCGCCCGACGGCACGGAGTTGAACATCCGCAGTGCTTGGTTTATTGATGCTGCCGGTGCCGCGCCGCGTTTCGTGACCGCGCACCCATTGCCTAGACTATGAACACCATCAACGAACTGGACGCCGTAGCGTTGACCTGTGACCTGCCGGCGCGCGGGTTGGTGCGGGGCGATGTGGGCACCGCCGTGCTGGTGCATGGCGGCGGCGCGGCCTTTGAGGTGGAATTCGTCGGCTACGACGGTCACACCGTTGCGCTGCTGACGTTGGATCGTGCCCAAGTTCGCCCACTTCAGACCCGCGACATTCCTCATGCCCGCGAACTGGAACTCGCGTGAGTTCCTTTGTTTCGAGGTTTGCGAACGCCGAGCACCCCACCCTCCGCTCCCGTTGCGTCGAAGCCGTGAAGCCCGTGGCCGGCTTGCTATCTCAAGCTGGGTAGAGTTAGCGTCGCACTCATGGAAACTCGATTGACCTTTTTGTTCCTGTGGGTTTTCTCGCCGCTCCTGTGGCTCCAGAGTGCGGTTCTGCCTAGCGCAAGTGCTCAATCGTTGACGGAGGTTCGCGCAAAAGCAGAAATGGGAGATGCTCAATCTCAGTTCGATTTAGGTTTTGCGTTTAGTTTTGGTGGGCTGGGGCTGGCACGCGACAAGGTCGAAGAATTGAAGTGGTATCGCAAGGCCGCTGAACAGAATCATGTCAAAGCACAACATGCTCTTGGCACAATTTTGGCCTTTAGTCCTGGAACTGCGGGCGAGGGAGTGAGTTGGTTACACAAAGCCGCTGAACAGAAAAACGTCGGGAGTCAGGTGCTGCTGGGTAGTCTCTATCGAGATGGTCAAGGTGCGGTCAGAAATTATGTTGAGGCGGCCAAGTGGTATCATTTGGCCGGAGCTCAAGGCGATGACGGTGCAAGACGATTGTTGTCAGCACTCGAGCCCAAGATGACGCGAGAGCAAATTGCTCAAGCGGAAAAATTGGCGAGAGACTTCAATTTACGGCGGACACCGCAATCAGGGGGTGAAAAGTCTCGGCCTGGCGGCAGCGACCCTGAACCCAAATCTTCCGGAACGGGCTTCTTCATCACCGAAGATGGCTACCTCGTCACCAATCAACACGTAGTGGCTGACAGCGCAAAAGTGCTGCTGATTATGGCGGCCGGCACAATCGAGGCCAAGGTCGTAAAAGTGGACAAGGCGAATGACCTAGCGTTGCTGAAAGCAACCGGTCGGCTTACCGCGCTGCCAGTCGTTACTAGCCGTGGTGTTCGGCTTGGAGCAACGGTTGCCACTGTTGGCTTTCCAAACCCAGATTTACAGGGCTTCGCGCCCAAGCTGGCCAGAGGGGAGATCGCCAGCCTCGCCGGGGCGCAGGATGACGCGCGGCATTTCCAAATCAGCGCGCCCATCCAGCCCGGCAACTCCGGCGGCGCGCTGGTGGACGAGCGGGGCAACGTCATCGGCGTGGTGGTGGCGAAGTTGAGCCAGCGGGCC
>SXTU01000239.1 GCA_005791875.1 Verrucomicrobiales bacterium | reverse complement strand
CTTGAGCATGTAGTGCGCGAACTTGCCGCGCTCGGCGGCGTCCGCGGCGAACTCGATTTGCGAGAGCTGGAACGACGCAACCTCGTTGCCGAGCGAGTCCATCTTGAACTTGTCCGGCCACAAGGTGACGACGTCGTAATCCTTCAGGTAAATGACCGTGCGCGTGTGGCTGACGATGGCGCTCGCGTCGCTGGCGAGAAAGTGCTCGCCCTCGCCGACGCCGACAATCAACGGCGACCCGCGCCGCGCGCCAACCATGACGCCCGGATGGTCCGTGCAGATGACGCCGATGCCGTAGGTGCCGATGACTTCGCGCAGGGCGTTCATCACGGCCTGTGCGAGTGGGTGCGTGCCTTCGCCGTTCCAGGTGCCTTTACCAGAGGCGACCACCGTTTCGTAGTGATGACCGATAAGGTGCGCCAGCACTTCGGTGTCGGTCGCTGATTTGAAGCTGTCGCCGGCCTTGATGAAGCGCTCCTTCAGTGAGTCGAAGTTCTCGAGGACGCCGTTGTGGACGACAGCGATCTTGCCGGACTGGTCGAGGTGCGGGTGGGAATTCTCATCTGTGGGCGGGCCGTGAGTGGCCCAGCGCGTGTGGCCCATGCCGACTTGCCCGTAGATGGGACTGGCCTGCACCAGCTTCGCCAGACCCTCGTCAATCTTGCCCTTCTTCTTGCGCGTGCCGAGTTCGCGGTTTTGCAGGACGGCGACGCCGGCGGAGTCGTATCCCCGGTATTCGAGGCGCCTGAGACCCTCGATAAGGATGGGCGTGGCCTGCTGCTTCCCGATGTAACCGATGATGCCGCACATAGCTGGTGAGTGGAGAGAAGTTGGGTTGTGGCTTGCGCTTAACTGGAAAAAAGGTTAAAGGTTAGCTCAACCAAGCAGCAAGACAGGATTTATTTATGGCCGCACCACGTCGGATGGCTCCCCACGTTCCCAACGTTCTTGCCGTCGTCATGGGCGGCGGGCAGGGCACCCGGCTCTGGCCGCTCACGCAGGACCGCTCCAAGCCCGCCGTCCCGCTCGCGGGCAAATACCGCATCGTGGACATCCCCATCTCGAACTGCATCAACTCCGGCTACCGCCGCGTGTATCTGCTCACTCAGTTCAACACCGCCTCGCTCCACCGGCACATCAGCCAGAGCTACAAGTTCGACCACTTCAGCGGCGGCTTCGTGGAACTGCTTGCCGCTGAGCAGACCATGCACAGCACGTCTTGGTATCAGGGCACCGCCGACGCCGTGCGCAAGAACCTCGTGCACCTGCTCAATCACGACTGGGAATACTGCCTCATTCTCAGCGGCGACCAACTCTACCGGATGGACTTCCGCCGCATCATCGCCCAGCACGCGGAGACGAAGGCCGACCTCACCATCGCCACCATTCCCGTCACTCGCGACAGCGCGCAGTCCCTCGGCATCTTGCAAATCAACAACGAGCGCCGCATCTCGCGCTTCTTCGAGAAGCCGAAAGACCCCGAAGTCCTCGACTCGCTCAAGATCCCCCGCGAGTCCTACGAGGAGCTGGACATCGAGGGTAACGACGAGTTCTACCTCGCCTCGATGGGCATCTACGTCTTCAACCGCTCCGTCATGGTGAAGCTCCTCGACAACGACTTCACCGACTTCGGCAAGCACATCATCCCCGGCGCCATCACCAGCCACCGCGTCTTCAGCTACGTCTATCAGGGCTACTGGGAGGACATCGGAACCATCAAGAGTTTCTTCGAGGCGAACCTCGACTCCGCCGAGGAGCTGCCCAAGTTCAACTTCTTCGACATGAGCGCGCCGATCTACACCCGGCCGCGCTTCCTGCCCGGCAGCAAAATTAACGGTGCGAGCATTGACCACGCGCTTGTCGCTGACGGCTGCATCATCAGCCACGCGCACATCAGCCACTCTGTCGTCGGCCTGCGTAGCTTTGTGGGCATCGGGACAAACCTCCACCGCGTCATCATGATGGGCGCGGACTACTACGAATCCCAAGCCAGCCTCCACGAAAACCTCAATGCCGGCCGTCCGCGCATGGGCATCGGCCAGCACTGCCGCATCGAGAACACCATCCTCGATAAGAACGCGCGCATCGGCGACAACTGCGTCATCTCTCCCGCCGGCAAGCCGGAGAATTTCGACGGCAACGGCTACGTCATCCGCGACGGCATCGTCATCATCCCGAAGAACGGCGTCATCCCTCACGGCACGGTGATTTGATTCCCTCCGCGTAGGAGACGACGTGAGGAGTCTCTGACTTGGCTGCCTAACCCACCGTCTGCGTCCGTCCCGCCTCAGCGGTGCCAGCTCGGGGCTGCACACCGCAGAGCCGGGAAAGGGCCGATGTTGATGAAAAGGGCAGAGGAGAGTGAGAACGCGTAACCACTCCCCTCCCGTCCTCGTCCGCTTCACCACGTTATGAAAACCGCCTCCCTGCTGCTCGTGTTCGTCTCTGCGTTCGCCGCGTTCAGCGCTCCCGCCGCTGAACTTGAACTCAAGCTCGGCAAGAAGGGTGCCCTGCTCCTGGAGGAAAAATTCGACGGCAAGGAACTGCCCGAGGGCTGGACCAAGAACACCGGCAAGCTCACCGTTGCCGACGGCGTCCTCAAGGCCAGCGAAGTCGCTGCCGACATGCACGCCGCCGCCTTCCGCCGCCCGTTGCCGCTTCAGGACGCCGCCATCCACGTGAAGTTCCGCTTCGAGGGCGCGAAGATGTTTCACGTTGGCTTCGATCCCGCGCCCGGTGAACTGAAGAAGAAGGGCCACCTCTTCTCCCTGGTCTTCACAGCCACCGGCTGGAACCTGACCGAGCACGTTGATAAGGCCGATCCCAAGTCCACGAACAAGGTTCTCGCGAAGGCCACGACCACTTTCGAGAAAGGCCGCTGGTATGAGCTTCTCCTCGAAGTGAAAGGCGACGACGTGCTGGCGCAGATTGCCGGGATGAAACCGCTGCGTGCCACCAGCAAGGATTTCCGCGTCAAGAAACCCGGCATCGTCTTCCGCACCGGCGGCAAGGACACGGACGAAGTTCATCTCGATGAGGTGCGGGTGTGGGAGCTCAAGTAGATTCAGCCCCTGATTCCGAAATTGGGGCTGAAAGCCTCGCACATGAGCCGAGTCCCTGCCCGAAGGACGAAGGCTGCCATGCGGAACAACCCAACAGTCACAGTGGGCCGCTATCTCTCGGCGGGCTCAGCGAGGGCGACAGGACAGGAAGGGCAGACAGGGTAGTCGAGCCCATGAATTTTTCAGGAGCGCGTCAACGCAAAGGAATTTCGACCCGCCGCCACTGTTTTGCCATCTGGCCAGAGCCACGGCCTGGCCCTTACTCTTGGGCCGTGCAGGAAGACACGCATTTCAAGGGCTGGGCTAAACCCGGCCCGGT
>SXTU01000238.1 GCA_005791875.1 Verrucomicrobiales bacterium | reverse complement strand
GGCGTTGCCGAAGGCTTTCTCGGCCTCGGACCGGCAGGTGAGGAAGCCCTTGATCATCGAGATGTCGTGGTGCGCGACACTCATGCCCCGGCCGCCGCCGCCGGCGATGGCCTGGCTCATGACGGGGTAGCCGATGCGCTTGGCGGTGGTGAGGGCTTCCTGCTCGCTCTCCACCATGCCCTCGGAGCCGGGCGGGGTGGCGACGCCGGCCTTCTTGGCGAGGGTGCGGGAGACCTGCTTGTCTTCCATCGCGTTCATGGCGCGGGAACTGGGGCCGATGAAGCGGATGTTGCAACTCTCGCAGACGTCCGCGAAGTGGGCATTCTCGGAGAGGACGCCGTAGCCAGGATGGATGGCGTCCACGTCGGCGATCTCCGCCGCGCTGATGAGGCGGTCAATGCGGAGATAACTCTCCTTGCTCGGGCCTTTGCCGATGCAGATGGCCTCATCGGCCATCTGGACGTGCATGGAGTTGGCGTCGGACTCGGAATAGACCGCGACGGTGCGGATGTTGAGTTCCTTGCACGCGCGGATGATGCGGACGGCGATTTAGCCACGGTTGGCGATGAGGTCTTTCTCGAACATCGGAGGGAAGGGAATGCCCGGCAGTGAGCCAGGGTTTAGAGCGGACGAATCTTGAACAGCGCCTGGCCGAACTCGACGGGCTTGGAGTTCTCGGCGACGACGGCGGTGATGATGCCGCGCGTCTCGGCCTTGATCTCGTTCATGACCTTCATCGCCTCGATGATGCAGACGACGGTGTCGGGGCCGACCTCGGAGCCGATGTCCACGTAGGGCGCTGCCTCGGGCGAGGGCGAACGATACAAGGTGCCGATCATGGGCGACTTGATCTCGGCCTCGCCTGACGGAGCGGCGGGCGCGGCCGGGAGGGCGGCGACTGGAGCGGCCGTTGCGTATTGCGGAACCGCAGGGCCGTCCTCGTAGGAGGCGGGGCCGGCGAGGTTGCCGCGCTTGAGCCGGATTTTGAAGTCCTGCTTCTCGAGTTCAAACTCCGCGATGGAGTTCTTCTTCATCAAGTCAATGATGGCTTTGATGTCTTTCAGGTCCACAGAGTCCTCCCGGTCGAGAGATTTGAGGCGGTTAGAGAGCTGGTGCTCATGCTTATGAAGGGCAGCCCGCTCGGGCCTGACTGCGCCTGCAACATTTCAGTGGAGGCGGAGCGTAGAGAGCGGGTCAGCGAGCGTCAAGCGGGCATTCGGTCTGAGGTTCAAATCCGTTGCAGGGACAGAACTCGCCTTGATTTCGATGGCCTGAAGCGATTTTAGGAGGCCGTTAACTGTAACGCCGCCTCGAAGGCAAGGTAGTAGGAGGATTCGCCAAACCCGACGATCTGCCCCTTGCACACTGCGGCGATGAGCGACCGATGCCGGAATTCCTCCCGAGCATGGATGTTGGACAGGTGAACCTCAATGGTCGGCACTCCCACCGCAGAGATCGAATCCCGGAGCGCGACGCTCGTGTGGGTGTAAGCGGCGGCGTTAAGCACGATAACGGCGAACTTTCCGGGAGCCTGCTGAATCCAAGTGACGAGTTCTCCCTCGTGGTTTGACTGCCGAAAGTCGAACCCGACGCCGGCCTTCGTCGCCTTCTCGCGCAACTTCGCCTCAATGTCCGCGAGGGTGGTGCGCCCGTAGATTTCGGGCTGACGCTGACCAAGCAGGTTCAGGTTCGGACCGTTCAGGAACAGGATGTTCATGGAGGAGGGAGGGTAGAAATGGGGCTGCTCCCTGTCGAACTCATAATAGGCTCGGGCGGGTGGCGAATGAGCCGCCGCCCTCCGCCGCACGCTCAAGCCGCGATCTCCAAGAAGGCACGGGTGATCTTCCCATTCTTGGCTTCGCAGGCGAACCACCCCTTCTCCTTCGAGAGATCGTGGTTGGCACGCCAGGCGGAACAGCACCGGTTCGTGGTCAGGACGGTGTCTCCCCGTCGCCGCTCGGTGAACCCGTGGAAGTGGCCGCAGAAGGCAGCTTGGAGGTTGAACGGCTTGAACCGCTCCAGCAGCGCGTCGGCGTTCGTGGGGCGGGCGGGCGTGATCGGCCCGAGCGGGAAGTGCGTGAGGATCACCAAGGGCCGCTTCGGGTCGAGCTTGGGGAGCTGATCGTCCACCCAGCGCAAGGTGTGCGGCTGGATGCTCGTGTTGCTGCCGAGTTTTCCCTGCGTGCTGTCCAAGGCGAGGAACTGCCAGCCCTGGTTCTCGAAACGATAGTTAAGCCGGCCGGGGAAAAGTTCCTCGTAGGGCTGGCGGTCGTTCTGCGCCAGATAGTCGTGGTTGCCGATGACGCCAAACGTGGGGATGCCGAGCGTCTTGAACGCGTCGCGCGCACCGGCGATTTCCGCCCGCGTGCCGTTCTCCGCGTAGTCGCCAGCCATCAGGCAGAAGTCGGGTTTGTCCGGCGCGGCCTTGATCTGTCGGAACACTTTCTCCAGCCAGACCCCGCAGCGGTCATCTCGGTAGTGAACGTCGTTGACCACCACGAACCGAAAGGTTCCGCCGGGCGCAGTGTCCGCCGCGCGCAACGCCCCGGGCCAAAGCCCCGCAGCCAGCAACCCACCCGCCGTGTGCTTCAGCGTCTGTCGGCGACTTCGGTCAGTCTTCAACTCGTGGTGTTCGTCGTGCATGGCTGAGTGAATGCGAGATTGTGCTTGCGTGGATACTCCCGCAAATCCTCAAAGGCAAATTCTTCTCCGCCACACTTGCCTGTGGGCATGACACCTGAAAGATTGTTCCATGAGTTGCTGGGCTTGGGGTTGAACTGGGAAGTGGTGGAGAGCCGCTTTGAGCGGGAAAGCGGGATCGTCCACCTGCAGGTCCGCGAGACCCCGCAGCTCTGGGAACTGGTGCGCTGCCCCAAGGACACCGGCCGGGTCTTCTGCTACGACCACACCGAGACGCTCACCTGGCGGCATCTCAACGTCTTCCAGCACCGCTGCGAGATCACCTGCCGGTTGCCGCGCGCCAAGTGCCGCCAGTGCGGTCACGTCTTCCGGGTGCGGCCGCCCTGGGAAGGGTTGAGCATGCACTTCACCAAGGAGTTTGAAGCCTTCGCGCTCCTGCTCATGCGCGAGATGCCCATGAGCAACCACAGAGGCAGGCCGCAGAAGGCGCTACACCAAAAGCCCTCTTACCACCTCGCCGCTCACGTCCGTGAGCCGGTAGTCGCGGCCGGTGTTGCGGAAGGTGAGCTGCTCGTGGTTCAGGCCGAGTTGGTGGAGAATCGTCGCGTGCAGGTCAGGGACGGACACGGGCTTCTCCACCGCATTGTAGCCGAACTCGTCCGTCGCGCCGTGGATCATGCCGCCCTTGATGCCGCCGCCAGCCAGCCACATCGAAAAACCCTTCGGATGATGATCGCGGCCCTTGCCGTTCTCAGCGACCGGCGAGCGACCAAACTCACCACCCCACACGACGAGCGTGGTGTCGAGCAGGCCGGTCGTCTTCAAGTCGTGCAACAACGCCGCGATGGGCTGGTCGGTCTCGGCGCAGTGGAGGTCGTGGTTTTTCTTCAAGTCGTCGTGCGCGTCCCACGCCTTCGGTCCCTCGTTGCCGCCGCTGTAGAGTTGCACGAAGCGCACGCCGCGCTCGACGAGCCGACGGGCGAGCAAGCAGTTGCGACCGAAGTGCTGCGTGGCCGGACGGTCCAGGCCGTAGAGCTTGCGGATGGACTCCGGTTCGCGCGCGACATCCACACACTCAGCAGCGCTCATCTGCATGCGGAACGCAAGTTCGTAGCTCGCGATGCGCGCGGCAAGGCTGGACTCGGCGGGATTCGCGGCGGCGTATTCCTCGTTCCAATGCCGGAGCAAATCGAGGCGGGCGCGCTGCTGGCTGGAGGAAACGCCCTTCGGCGGCGTGAGGTAGGCGATGGGGTCGCCGCTGGAGCGGAACGGCACGCCTTGAAACGACGCGGGCATGAAGCCGTTGGACCAGTTCAACGCCCCGTTCACCGGCGCGCCCTGATGGTCGAGCAGCACGACGTAGGCAGGGAGATTCTCGCTCTCGGAGCCGAGGCCGTAAGTCACCCACGATCCCATGCTCGGGCGGCCCGGCAGCGTGAAGCCGCTGTTCATCTGGAAGAGCGCGGGGCCGTGGTTGTTGCTCTCCGTGTGCATCGAGCGGATCACGCACAGGTCGTCCGCATGGCGCGCAAGCAGCGGATACGTCTCCGCAATGTCAATGCCCGCGCGCCCGTGCTTGGCGAACTGGTAGTAGCTCTTCATCGCCACGTTCTGCGTCTTGCGGCCCATGAACGCGTCCTCGGGCTTCCACACGGGAATCGCCTTGCCGTGCCACTTCTCCAACTCGGGCTTCGGGTCGAACAAGTCTACGTGGCTCGGCCCGCCATACATGAAGAGGAAGATGACGGACTTGGCGCGCGGCGCGAAGTGCGGCGGGTGCGCGGCCAGCGGGTTCGTCAAAGCCGGGGCAGCGAGCGCGCCGTCCGCGTGCAGCAAAGAGTTCAGCGCCAGCGCGCCGAAGCCGCCGCCGCTCAACTGAAGCATCCGTCTGCGGGTCAACATAGGGAGAGGGAGGGCTGACAGAAGGAAGAGGACAGAAAAAAGGAGTCCGTTTCTTTCTGTCCTCTTTTTTCTGTCAGCAATCCGGTGGGCGCGCTCATTCGATGGTGATGAACTCGCTGCTGTTGAAGAGAACGTGTGCCAGGTCCGTGAGCGCGCGCTGGCGGGGCGTTTCTTTCGCGCCGGCCTCCTTCTCGTAGGCCGATTCCCGTGCCGTGACAAATACCGTTGCCTGCTTCAGCCGTTCCGCCGTCGGCACGCGGGCGAGGGAGAGCAGATGCATTCGTTCAATCGCCTTGGACAACTCCCCACCAGCCTCTGTCACGGCTCGCTGCGCGAGGAAGCCAGCATGGTCCTCGACGAACTCGTCGTTCATCAGCACCAGCGCCTGTGTCGGCACCACGCTCTGCATCCGTTCGGCGCAACTGTCCGTGGTCGTGGGCGCGTCGAAGAGTTCCAGCATCGGCATGAGCAACTGGCGCTTCACGTAGATATAGACGCTGCGCCGCCACTGCGCCGCGCCTTCGGTCGTGAGCGCCGGCCACTTGTTGCGCTGGCTGGCCGTGAGCAGGTCAGCGCGGATGCGCGGCTTGATGCCCGGCCCGCCAAGCTGCGGGTTCAGTTTCCCGCTCACGGCAAGGATGCTGTCGCGGAGGGATTCGGCGGAGAGGCGTTGGTGGTTCCCGCGCCAGAGGAGCGTGTTGTCCGCATCCAAGGTAGCAGCCGACGTGAGGAGGCTCTGACTGGATTGGGTCAGGGGTCTCGGGTCTGGGGTCTCGGGAAGATGGAGCCTCCTCACGTCGGCTGCTACCGAGGAGCCCTGCCGATACGTCGCCGACATGACGAGCAACTTGTGCAACGCCTTCCACCGTCCGCCGTCCGCGATGAGCCGGGCCGCGAGGAAATCGAGCAGCTCCGGGTGCGTGGCGCGCGCGCCGTTGAAGCCGAAGTTGCTCGGCGTCGCGACGAGGCCGCGCCCGAAGTGGTGCTGCCAGATGCGGTTCGCCAGCACCCGCCACGTCAGCGGGTTCTCCGGTGCGGCGATCCATTCCGCGAGCGTGCGGCGGCGGCCCGATGACTTCGCGTCCGGCTCCGGCTCCGGGAAGCGCAGCGGGTTCGACACCAGCACGAGCGGCGCGGCGGGCGGGACTTCCGGTCCCTTGTTTTGCAGGCTGCCGCGCCGGAGCAGGTAAGTCGGCGGAGCTTTCGCCTTCGTCTCGATGAGTGCTTGGAGCCTCACGAGTTCCTTCGCCTTGTCCTTCTCGTCGCTCTCCTTCGGCACGCCGCGCTTCACCGTCCCATTGAAGACCGCGAGCAGGCTGTAGTAATCCGCGCTCGTGACGGGGTCATACTTGTGGTCGTGGCAACGCGCGCAGCCCACGGTGAGACCGAGAAAGACCATCGAGGTCGTGGAGATGACATCGTCCAGCTCGTCGAGGCGATACTGCTCCTTGTTGTTCCCCATGTTGTCGTCGTTGCTGGGTCCGTTGCGGCAGAAGCCGGTGGCAACCATCGTATCCTCATCCGCGCCCGGCACCTCGTCGCCGGCGAGTTGCTCGGCGATGAACCGCGCGTAAGGCTTGTCCTCGTTGAAGCTGCGGATGACGTAGTCGCGGTAACGCCACGCGTGCGGTCGATCGAGGTCGTTGTGGAAGCCGCTGCTGTCCGCGTAACGCGCGAGGTCCAGCCAGTGCCGGCCCCAGCGCTCGCCGTAGTGCGGGCTGGCGAGCAAGCGGTCCACGACGCGCTCCCACGCCTGCGGCGAAGTGTCCTTCACAAACGTCTCCACTTCCTCCGGCGACGGCGGCAGCCCAATCAAGTCCACCGTCACTCGCCGAATCAACGTCCGCCGGTCCGCTTCCGGCGACGGCCTCAAGCCCTTCGCCTCCAGCGCCGCGAGGATGAACCGGTCCACGTCGTTCCGCGCCCACGCCGCGTCCTTGACCGCCGGGAGTTGGGCCGCGCGCAACGGCAGGAAGGCCCAATGCTTCCGCCCCATTTCGAGGGACGGCGTCGCCGCAAAGCCGGCTGCGCCGACCATTGCGAGGCAGAGCAGAGCGAGTCTCAGGATGAAAGGCGGCGTGTTCAACGGTTAGTCAGGATGCTGGATGGGAACACCCGGCCGCGCAAGGCTGGCTTCGCTTCCAGCCGCACTGCTGAGCGCCGGACGGGTTTCGGACGGGAGATCGTTCAGCGCCGAGGCGCAGCGGGCCTGCGGTGCCGGCTCAGCTCCCGAGGAACGCCTTGTGCACCGCGCGCATGGCGGCGTCGCCCTTCGCGAGGTCAATGACCACGGAGATCTTGATTTCGCTGGTGGAGATCATGTCGATGTTCACGCTCTCCTTGGCCAGCGTCTCGAACATCTTCGCCGCCACGCCGCTGTGGCTCCTCATGCCCACGCCCACGATGGAGAGCTTGCCGATGGTCTCGCTCACGGCGAGGTCTGCGAAACCGATTTCGGCCTTGAGGCTGTCCATGACCTTGCGGGCTTTGGCGAGGTCGGGCTTGTCCAGCGTGAAGGAGATGTCGGTGGTCGGGGACTTCGAGCCGTGGCTGATGTTCTGCACGATCATGTCCACGCCGATGACTCCGTCGGCCAGCGCCTTGAAGATGCGAGCGGCCACGCCGGGCCGGTCGGGCACGCCGACGACGGTGACCTTGGCCTGGTTCTTGTCGAGCGCGACGCCGCGCACGACGACGCCTTCCATGCTTTGCGTTTCTTCTTTCACGATGGTTCCGGGATTGTCGTTCAGACTGGAGCGGACTTCAAACACGACGCCGAATTTCTTGGCGAACTCGACGGAGCGGAGCTGCATGACCTTCGCGCCCGCGCCGGCGAGTTCGAGCATCTCGTCGTAGGCGATCTCGGGGAGCTTCCGCGCGCCGGGGACGATGCGCGGGTCGGCGGTATAGACGCCGTCCACGTCGGTGTAAATCTGGCAGAGGTCGGCCTTTACGGCGGCGGCGAGCGCGATGGCCGTCAAGTCCGAGCCGCCGCGACCCAGTGTGGTGATCTGGCCTTCCGCCGTCTCGCCTTGAAAGCCCGCGACGATGACGACGTTTCCCGCGTCGAGCTGGGCGTGAACTTTCTTGGGCGTGATGTTCTTGATCTTCGCCTTGGTGTGGACGCCGTCGGTGACGATGCCCGCCTGCGCGCCGGTGAGGGAAGTGGCCGGGATGCCAAGCTGCTGGAGGGCGATGGCAGTGAGGGCGATGGTCTGCTGTTCGCCAGTGGCCAGAAGCATGTCCATCTCGCGCTCGCTGGGCAGCGGGGTGATTTCCTTGGCGAGCCGGATGAGGTTGTCCGTCACGCCGCTCATGGCGGAGACGACGACGACCACTTGATCGCCACGGTTGCGATGCTCGGCGACGCGCCGGGCGACATTCTTGATGCGCTCGGGATTGCCGACCGAGGTGCCGCCGTATTTCTGGACAATGAGAGCCATGTCAAAGGGCGCGTGTTCTAGCAGGGCCGCGCGGGATTTGGCAATGACACTTCTGCGCGCGGGCTACTGCTGGACGAGGAGCGTCTCGAAGCAGATGAACGGGCCTTTGCGCATCGTCGCGGTGCCGGTGCGGCGGTAGCCGAGGCGCTCGTAGAGGGCGAGCGCGGCGGGGTTCGAGGTGAAGCAGTCGAGGTGGATGGCGCGGAACCCCTGCGCCCGCGCGAGCGACTCGGCGTGGGCCATGAGCAGCTTCGCGAGGCCGCGTCCCTGCGCCGCCGGATCCACCATGAGCCGATGCACCGCTGCCGCCGGTTCGCCCGCTGCGGACAAAACCATGCCCTGCCAGAGCGGGTCGTGCATGGTGTCCAGTGTCACGCAGCCGAGGATGCCGTCGCCCTCGCGCAAGACGTGCAACGTCCCCGCCGCGAGGTCGCGGGAGAAGACGGCGGCGTCCGGATAAACCTCGTCCCACTGCTCAATGCCGTCGGCCCGCATCCGGGCGATGCAGGCGTCCTTTAGGGCAACGAGCAACGCTACATCAGTGGCGTCCGCAAGTTTTGGCATTGCGTTCAAGGTCGAACCCGATGTGCGACAGGTTTGGAGACCAAAGTGCCCCGCCATTTGTCCAAGTGGCGTGGCATAACCATCGCCGACAGCCCCAGTTCCCAACCAGTCGGAAGCGGTTCGTCAAATTGAGCACGAACGAGATACAGGGAACCTGGTTGCAGGGAAGAGGCCGGAAACATCGAATCACTCGCCCCATACATGTAGATCGTCTTTTTGAACCAACCGGCATTCGCACCACCGCGGTGATGAAATGGGATCTCGAAGCTGACTGAACCGTTGCGAATGAAAGACAGAGTGCCCTTGCACGCAGTGGTCCACGTTGGCTCCACAGAGTTGGGCTTGGCCGGTTTCAGCACGAGATCGAGGGAGGCGCATGCGGGAACCTGAAGAACGATGAGCTCGTTCGTTTCGCCGGATTTCCACATGGTGATGCTGCGGCGTGGCATTTTCCCGGTGCTGCTCATTGCTGGCAGAATGAGCCCGGCCAACAAGAGTAGGGCGGCAACCACTAGCAGAATGCGAAAAGCGCTTTCCCTGACGCGCTGGAGTCGGTTGGGCGGAGAAAGTTCCATTTAGTCAAACGTCACGACTTTCAGCCCCGTCTTCTCCCTCACGGTCTGCGCCATCGCATCGAGTTCGACTTTGGTCAGCTTGCCGCAGAACGGCTCGGGCGTGGGGCGGGCGATGGTGTAGAGGTGGACTTCCCGGATTTGTGCGCCGTCGTGGACGAGTTCCTCAAGGCGGAAACAATACTCGGCCAGTTCCTCCGGCGGCATCGGCTGGCCGTGCATCCGCAGGAAGAGGCTCTGGATGATGATGGGCCGCGCGCGCGCGGTGACGAGGAGGTTGTGCCGGATGCGGTCGAGGCGGACGGTGGTGCGGTTGACGAGCTTGTAGTAGCCCTCGGTGCCGGCGTCGAGCTTGGCCCAGACCTCGCCGTCGTTGGCGTCCATGATGGCGAGGCCGCGCTTCACGCTGCCGGTGTCGAGGCCGGCGGCGTCGGTGATGAGGACGAGCTTGGTGGCGTCGAGGCCCTCCGCGCGCTTCACCTCGGCAGCGACGCGCACGCACTCGTCGAAGTTGTGCAGCATGGTCGGCTCGCCGTCTCCGCTGAAGGCGATGTCGCGCGGCGTCTGCGTGAGGGCGGGCGGGACTTCATCGAACTTCGGCTCGCGGGCGAGGCCGCCGTCGCGGGCGAAGCGTATCAGGGCGGTGAGTTCCTCGCGAAGCTGGGCGAGGTCCACGACGGAAGTTTTGCCGGGCGTCTTGCGGTCCACCTCGCAATACACGCAGTCGAAGTTGCAGTGCTTGTCCGGGTTGAGGTTGATGCCGATGGAGAGGCCGCCGCTTCGCCGCGAGATGACGGGATAGACGTAGGTGAAGTCCTTGTAAACGCGCGTGTGGTCCCGCACGGCGGCGAGGGTGTTCGGAATGGCAGCGGGCGTCTCCGGCATGGGGGGAATGTAGGCGTGAGCAGGGGCTGGGCAAGTCAGCAGTGTGAATCAAGAACTTGAACCACTGACCTGCACTGACTGGCACTAATGGGAACTTGGAGTCGGCGTCTTCAACCCTTATCGGTGCCGGTCAGTGCTGGTTAGTGGTTTGGCATCAAGCCGCGCCAGCACTGCGTCCGCTACGCGAGTGGGAGAAATAGTAGTGAGGCACGCCAGCGGCTCCGCCCAGTGGCAGCGGCTCTTCATGCACGGGGCGCACGGGAGCGGGTGGCGCAGGGCGAAGGCTTCCTGGCCGTAGGGGCCGGTCTGGTCGGGACGCGTCGGGCCGAAGAGGGAGACGACCGGCTTGCGCAGCGCGGCGGCGAGATGCATGGGGCCGGTGTCGTTGGTGACGACTAGCTCGCAGCGGCGGAGGAGTTCGATGAGTTCGGGCAGCGTGGTGCGCCCGGCGAGGTTCTCGCAATGGGCGGGGGCGGCGCGGCGGATGGTCTCGGCGAGCGACCAATCACCCGAGCCGCCGAAGATGGCGAAGCGAAAGCTGGCATCGTGCCCGGCGAGCTGGCGGACGAGTGCGGCGAAGTGCTCGGCGGGCCAGCGTTTGTTGTCCCAGCGCGCGCCGGGGTTGATGCCTAGCCAGCGGGAGCCGTCGACCGGCCACTTGGTCTCGGTGAGCGCGGCGGCTTCCCCGCGCGGCGGCAGCCAGTCGAAGTGGTCATGCACCGGGATGCCGAGCGCACGAGCGACGGCGAGATACCAGTCCACGGCGTGCGGCTTTTCCTTCGGGCGCGGGACGGCGAGGTCGTAGGCGAGGTGCGCGCCTTCGCGTTCGAGTTCGAGGCCGATGGTGAACGCGCCGTCCGCAAGCCATGCGAAGAGCGCGCTGCGGGCGAGGCCTTGGAGGTCAATCACCCAGTCGTAGCGCGCTGAGCGCATCGCGCGGATTTGGGCGAGGCCCTCGGGCCAGTAGGCAGGTGAGCGCCAGCGCTTGCGCTCGAAGGGTAGGATGGCGGCGAGATCGGCGTCGCCAGCGAGGAGCGGGAGCAGTTCGGCGGCGAGCCACCAGTGGATTTCCGCGTCGGGATGGTGCTGCTTGAGGAGGCGCAGGAGCGGAAGCGCCTGCACCACATCACCGAGGGAACTGGGTTTGAGGATGAGAACCTTCACCGCACAGAGGAGCGGAGCTTAGCCACAAAGAGGCGCAAGAGGCACAAAGAATTTCTTTGGAAAAGAGAAACGCGCCCGGGTGAGCCGGACGCGTGTGTTCGGAAGACTTTTGAGCCTCTTTGCGGCCTCACTTGCCCAGCGCGAGGCGTTCAGCCAGTCGCTCGGGCAGGCCGGCGGCGCGGATTTTTGCCTGCGCAGTGGCGATGTCGTAGTCCAAGCGGCGCAGCTCGATGGTCTGCTCGTCCATGTCGTAGATGACGTAGGCGCACTTGGGGTTGCCATCGCGGGGCTGGCCGACGCTGCCGACGTTGACGAAGTATTTCTTGCCCGCCTCGACCTTGAACTTCGAGTAGGTGCCGCCGCGCACCGTGGAATCGCGCACGAAGGCGACCGGGACGTGCGTGTGGCCGAAGAAGCAGACGCCGGTGTTCTGGTAGGTGAAGCTGGCGGCGGCGGCGAGCTTGTCGAACACGTAGCCCCAGCGTTTGGGGCCGTCGAGCGTCGCGTGGACGATGGTGAAATTGGCGACGAGGCGGATGTAGCGCATCTCGCGAAGCCAGAGGATGTCGTCCTCGGCAAGCTGGGCGCGGGTCCAGTTGACGGCCTCGGCTGCGTGGGGGTTGAAGCCCTCGAGCGCGGAGTCCACGGAGCAATATTCGTCGTGGTTGCCCTTGACCAGGGGCATGCCCATGGAGCGGATCACGTCGAGGCACTCCTTGGGATTCGCGTTGTAGCCGACGACGTCGCCGAGACAGGCGTAATGAGTGACCTTGTTGGCCAGAGCATCCGCCAGCACAACTTGGAGACCCTCCCAGTTGGCGTGGATGTCGGCGATGATCGCGTATTTCATTGAACGGCGTTTAACGGACTGTTCTCACCGGCAAACGTGCATTCATGCGTGGGTCCGCTGGCGAACGGGCGGACTATTCGGCAAAGCCGCAAATCAAATCAAGCCCCAAGGCAGAACTCAAATCGGCACCGCGCCGCTCACGACGGCATCTTCGGAACGCGGGCGCTCAGCGGCACCGGAGCCGCCGTCTTGCCGGTGAAGGCGAGGCTGAGTTTGTTGAAAAACTCCGGGGGCATCGGCTTGGATTTCCCATCCGCTCCGACGCAGATGTGCCGCGTGAGGCCGCTCAGTATGATCTGGCTGCGCGTGTTCGAGACGCCGTAGGCAAAGGCTATCTTCTGTTGGTCCAGCTCAGTCACAACCACCTCGATGATCAACTCGTCATCGTAGCGCGCCGTGGCCTCGTGGTGGAGGTGCGACTCAACGACGGGGAAAAAAAGCTCGAGCTGGTGCAACGACGCCAACGGCACGCCTGCCGCGCGGAAGAACTCTCCGCGCGCCGCCTCCAGGATGTCCAGGTAACGCGCGTGATAGACGTGGTTCCCCATCGTGCAATCGGAGTAGGTCACGCGGTGGTGGTGTCGAAACTGAATGGCCATGCGCGGAGCCTAGTCGCAGCCCCGCCGCCTGCCAATGCCGGACTCCGCGCCTTGCCTCGACCGGCGCGCAAACCTACAGTCCGCGCGTCCGCCGCGTGACCACACTCTTTGCCATCACACTCTTTTGGAGCGCCGCGCTGCTGTTCTGGGTCGAGCCGATGGTCGGCAAGCTGGTGCTCCCGCAACTCGGCGGCGCGCCCGCCGTCTGGAACACCTGCATGGTTTTCTTCCAGGCCATGCTCCTCGCAGGCTACTCGGCGGCTCACTGGCTCACGGGCCGCTTGCAACCGCGCGCGCAACTCGCTACTCACCTCGCCCTCCTGCTCGTCGCGTTGGCGACGTTGCCCATCACTCTGAACGAAAACGCCGCCGCTCCCTGGCAGCACTGGCCCACCGCGTGGCTGCTCCTGCAACTGCTCGTGAACGTAGGCCCTGCGTTCTTCGTGCTCGCCCTCACCACGCCGCTGCTTCAACGGTGGTTTGCTTCCTCCGCCCACGCCAGCGCCCGCGACCCCTACTTCCTCTACGCCGCCAGCAACCTCGGCAGCTTCGTCGCGCTGCTGGGCTACCCGATCTTCATCGAGTTGAACTGGCCGCTGCGCGAACAGTCGTGGCTGTGGGCCGCTGCGTTTCTCCTCATGCCACTTCTCGTCCTCGCGTGTGGGGCGAAGTCCGCACCCTCCTCCCTCTCCCCCATCGGGGGAGAGGACCAGGGTGAGGGGGAATGGCCACGCGTTAGCCAAGTCGGCCATCAAGCTAGGAATGGTTCCCAGCCATCATTCGACTCTGCCGCCAGCCCCCTCACCCTGCCCTCTCCCCCGATGGGGGAGAGGGAAAATATTTTCGCACGCCGCCGCCACTGGGCTGTCTGCGCTGCCGTTCCTTCCAGCTTGTTGCTGGGCGTGACGACCTACATCACCACGGACGTCGCCTCGATGCCGCTGCTCTGGGTGCTGCCACTTGCGCTGTATCTGCTCACGTTCGTGTTCGTCTTCGCGCGGAGGCAGCTCTTCTCCGCGCGACTTCTCTCTCGTGCGCTGCCCATCGGCGCGCTGGCGCTCGCCTATCAGATGTGCGCGGGTCTGAGCGAACCGGCGTGGCTCGTGATGGGGCTGCACCTCGTCGTGTTCTTCATCGCTGCGATGGTCTGCCACGCCCGCCTCGCCGCCGACCGGCCGAAGCCGGAACACCTGACCGAGTTCTACCTGTGGATGTCGCTCGGCGGCGTGCTGGGCGGACTCTTCAACACGCTGCTCGCGCCGGTGCTCTTCAACTCCGTGGTGGAATACCCGCTGGCCCTCATGGCCGCGTGCTGGCTGCGGTGGATGATGGCACGCGCGGTAAATCCCAATGACGCAACCGTAGTCGCGGCTGTGCTCCCTCACCCTAGCCCTCTCCCGCTGGTAGAGGGGACGTCCGCGAGAGCATCTCGTGGCACCGAGCGGCCCGGCTCCGACCCAGCGCTGGCTGCGTCTCTCCCTCCCCCAGCGGGAGAGGGCCGGGGTGAGGGAGAAAGCTGGCGAGAACCTGCTGCGTCATATCCAGCATCAGATTTGATCTGGCCCCTTGGCCTCGCCGTCCTCACCGCCACGCTCGCCGCTTTCCTGCCTCCCGCCAGGCTGGTGTCCACCCAGTTCCAGTCCCTTGTCATCTTCGGGCTTCCATTGCTGCTGTGCTTCCTGCTCGTGGACTCGCCGCGCCGGTTCGCGCTGGGTCTGGGCGCGGTGTTTCTCGGCGGCACGTTCTTCACCGGCGGCTTTGGGAAGACGCTCCATGTGGAGCGCAACTTCTTCGGGGTGACACGCGTGACGTTGTCGCCGAGCGGTGACGCGCGGCAGATTGTCCATGGCAGGACAATCCACGGACGGCAGTTTCTGGATGCAGCGCGCGCTGCGGAGCCGCTGTCCTTTTACCATCGCGAGGGGCCGCTCGGAGATGTGTTCAAGGTGTTCGAGGCCCGTGCCGGCGGTTTGCAACCGCCGACCGCCGCGTTGTCGAAGCCCGCAGACGGCGGTTTCAAACCGCCGGCACGAAGCATCGGTGTCATCGGCCTCGGAGCTGGTTCGATGGCGGCCTACGCGCGGACGGGCGAGCGGTGGACCTTCTACGACATTGACCCGTCGGTGCTGCGCATCGCA
Organism: Verrucomicrobiales bacterium; assembly: GCA_005791875.1. Taxonomy (GTDB): domain Bacteria; phylum Verrucomicrobiota; class Verrucomicrobiia; order Limisphaerales; family SXTU01; genus SXTU01. The sequence continues at coordinate 5,297 of SXTU01000238.1, read as the reverse complement.
CAGGACACGAACTTCTTCACCTTCCTCGCGCGCTCGGCAGCAGCGGAGACGCGGCTCGTGGAGGGCGACGCCCGACTGCGCCTGCGCGAGGCGGCGGACGGCGGCTACGACCTGCTCGTGCTTGACGCGTTCAGCTCGGACGCGATCCCGGTGCATCTCATCACGCGCGAGGCAGTGCAGCTTTACCTGCGCAAGCTCGCACCCGGCGGCATGCTCGCGTTCCACATCTCGAACCGCTACCTCGACCTTGAGCCCGTCCTCGCGAATCTCGCGGAGGACCTGCGCCTCGTCGCGCTCGGCTGCGATGACATGTCGCTCACGGAGGCGGAGTTCGCGACCGGGCGCGAGCAGGCGCACTGGGTGGTGATGGCGCGCGCGGCGGACGGCCTCGCCGGTTTTCAACGCCGCACCCGCTGGTCGTCGCTCGAAGGAAACCTGCGCGTGGGCGTGTGGACGGATGACTTCTCCAGCCCGCTGCACGTGATCCAGAGGTGAGCAGGTGGGAAAACGGGAAAGTGTGCAGGAGAGCGCCCGAGTGCAGACCCCACCTTCTCACCCTCCCACCTTCTCACCCTCCCACCTTCTCACCCTCCCACCTTCTCACCTGCCCCCGCCTCTGCCCCTGCCGCCGGTTCCTTCCACAGCACCATCAACGCGACGTATCCAATCAACGGCGTCAACCCCGCGAGCGCGATGCCCTCGTTGAACGAGCCCGTCTGATCCGCCAGCCGGCCAAAGAACTTCTGGCACGGCGAGGACGTGGCCCACGCCACAGTGCCGAGGATGCCGGTGACTTTCCCTTGGTGCTTGGTGCTGAGTTCCTGGCTGAAGGAGTAGTAGCACGGGAACAAGCCCAGGGACGCCGCCGCCACCACGAGCAGCACCCCGAGCAGCACCCAGCCGCGCGGGAGATGCGCCGCCAGTGCCGTCAGCGAGGTCAGCAGCGCGCACACGCCGAACACCGTCACGCGCGAGCGGTGGACGTCCCAGCCGCGCTTGACCAGCCACAACGCCACCGCGCCTGCCGCGAGGCAGCCGACATCCGTGGCGATGTAATAGAGCGAGTTGAACCGCAGCGCATCCACCTCCGGATAGCCCTTGCCCTCGATGAGGAACTTCGGCAGCCACGCACGGACGATCTGCCAGCAGACGTTGATGGCGGCCACGACGACGACCAGCGCCCAGAAGCGACGGTCAGAGAAGATGGAGAAGAAACTTTCCTCAGCACCGGACTGTGATGTGGACGGGGCGCTCTTTTCTCCCTCACCCCCACCGGAGGAGAGGGCCGGGGTGAGGGAGCTTTCGGCGAAATCGCGCTCCTTCAGCAGCGCGAACCACCCCACCACCCACAGCACGCCGATGGCTCCGATGACGAGGAACGGCTGCCGCCACGCACCCGGCTCCGTGCGCCCGGCGAGCATGAACGTCATCACCAGCGGCGTCAGGATGGCCCCGATGCTCGCGCCGCTTTGCAGCACGCTGTTGCCCATGGTGCGCTCCTCACGCGCGAGCAGGCGCTGCGTGGTCTTGAGCGCGCACGGCCAGTGGCCGGCCTCGAAGAAGCCCAGCAGCGTGCGGCAAATGAGCAACCCGTCGTAGTCCTTCACCAACCCGGTGAGGAAGCCCATCGCCGACCACGCCAGCACGAGCGCGGGGTAGAGCCAGCGCACGCTCCACTTGTCCGCCACGCAGCCCCACAGGAACGCGCCGACCGCGAACGCGTAGCCGAAATACATCTCCACGTCGCCGTATTGCTCCTGCTTGAGCTTGAACTCCGTCGTCACGCGCGTCGCCACATTCGGCAGGGTCTGCCGGTCCATGTAGAGCAGCATGGAGGCGAAAAGCAGCAGGCCGCAGACAAGCCACTTCCAATGCGCGGGGCGGGCGGAGTTGGTGGAAGTCACGAGGAAAGGACGGAGCGGCGCGGAAAGTGTTCAGTAATCAGTGGTCAGTGTTCAGTCGACCACGGTGGCTGGATGCCGCGGGGTTTTGACTGGAAACTGATTACTTCCCTCACCCTTCCCAACTCTTCCCATCCCACTTGAGCACGCGCTCCAGCATCGCCACCGCGCCGTCGGTGAAGACTTGGAAGAGGGCCTCGCCCTTCTCGGCGGTGGCGTGGCGCGGGTCGCCGATGTGGCCGGGCACGCTGCGGTCGCCCATGATCCAGCCGCGCGAGGCCGGCTCGAAGGGGTTGCCGAACTCGACGGCCTTCACCTTCTTCAAGTTGCCTACGAGATGCGGCGCGAGGCGCAGGACCATGCTGGTCTCCCATTCGCACGCGTGGCCCATGCGGGTCTGCTTGATGCCGGGATGCGCCTCGGCGGGATTCTTGAGCGCGAGGTTCCAGTAGGTGGCGAAAAGCAGGAGGAGGTCGCGGCGGGCGCGGTATTTCTGGCGCAGCTCGAAGACGACCTGCTTGCCGGGCACGTCGTTGCCGCCGTGGCCGTTGAGCATCACCAGCCGGCGGAAGCCGTGCGAGATGAAATTCTCGAACTGCCCGGCGAGCAAATCCAGATACACGCGCGGCGGGGCGGACATGGTGCCGGGAAAATCCATGTGATGGTCGGAGTTGCCCAGCCACTGGAGAGGCGCGATGAGCACGCGCTTGCCGAGCCGCGACTCGACGCGGCGGACGATCTCGCCACAGAGCAGACTGTCAGTGAAGACGGGCATGTGCCGCCCGTGCTGCTCGAGCGCGGCGACGGGGAAGATGACGGGAGTGTCGCGGTCCAGCGCGGCGACTTCGGACCATTTGAGATCGGTGAGTTGCATGTGTGAGTGGAAGGCTAGGGAGGTGGGTGGCGTGTGGCAAGCGGCGGAGTCTTCGTTGCTGTAGCGGCGGTCTGTGACCGCCACGGCTGAACCCGGCGCTCACAGAGGGCCGCTAGAGGGCCGTGCGCTTCATCGCACCGCTGGCTGAAACTCATCGCGATACCGAACCCGACGCTGAGTAACGGTCTCGATGTAATGGCGCGTGCCGGGGAAGGTCATCTGCGCGAGGAACTGTTGGCTGTTCGTCGCCGCTGCGCCTTGATTCCAGCGCAGAACATTCCCTCGACCGGCGTTGTAGTCGGCCAGCGCGTAGGGCACGGGGTCGTCGGCTTGCGGATAACGGCGCAACAGCTTCGCGAGATACCACGCGCCGGCGAGCGTGTTCGAGCCGGGGTCGAGAATGTGCTCGTGATCAAAGCCGGCGATGCGTTCGGCCTCGGCCCATTCGCGCGCGGCGGGTTCACGGATTTGCATGAGGCCGATCTCACCAGCCTTGCCGCGCGCTGTCGGATCAAACCAGCTTTCGCGCCAGACGACGGCCTTGACCAGCGCGCCGTCCACGCCGTAGCGCGCAGCGGCGGCGCGGATGACCGTGTCCTGACTATGCTCGCGCGAGCGCACGTAATGGAACCAGCCGAGCGCAACCGCGTCGGCGAGCACCAGCAACAACACGATCGGCAGCCACTTGCGCTTCCAGTCGCGGGTGCGTTCTTCGCTCGCCATGCGGGGTGATGGTAGCGATCCGGCGGCGAAGCGGGAGCAAGAATCTCTGCCTACGCCAGCAGCTCCCCAATCGCCCGGCCCGGGCGCACGAACTGCGGCCGCCCGCCGCTGTCCATCACCATCTGTTCCTCCGGCACACCGAGCAGGTGATAGACCGTGGCGATGAGGTCGCGCGGGGTGACGGGGCTTTCCGCCGGGAAGGCCGCCTGTTTGTCGCTCTTGCCGTAGGCGAAGCCGCCCTTCACGCCCGCGCCCGCCAGCACGCTCGTGAAGCAGCCGCCCCAGTGGTCGCGACCGTCCTTGCCCGCGCCGGCGTCGCTGCTGCGCTGGCCCACGCGCGGCGTGCGCCCGAACTCGCCCGTCCAGATGACCAGCGTGTCCTCCAGCATCCCGCGCTCCTGCAAGTCATCGAGCAGCGCGGTGAAGGCGAGGTCCGCCACGGGCATGAGCCGCGTCTTGAGGTCCACGAAGTTCCGGCTGTGCGTGTCCCAATACACGCTCACGTTCTTGATGCCGTCGTTCGGCCAGAAGACCGTCACCAGAGGCACGCCGCGCTCGACCAGCCGGCGCGCTTGCAGCACGGACTGCCCGTGCGGATTCATGCCGTAACGCTCGCGAACCTTCAGCGGCTCTTCGCTCAAGTTGAACGCCCCGCGCTGCGTCGCAGCGGACGTGAGCAGCTCGAACGCGCGGCGATGATTCAAGTCCTGCGCGGCGAAGTTCGGGCTGAAGCCATCGAGCCGCCGGTCAAGCTGACCGAGCAGTTCGCGCCGTCGGTCGAGGCGCTCGACGGAAATTTCCGGGTGCAAGGTCGTCTCCGCCACGCGGTAGTCGGGCTGGCTGGGGTCGGAATCAATCGTCAGCGGGTCGTGCAGTGGGCCGAGCCAGCCGGCGAACTGCCCCTGGCTCTCCTCGACGAAGCGCGGCACGTCGCCGGGCAGCTTGGGCCGCATCGAGACGAACGGCGGCAGCGCGCCCTGCCCGCGCCCGAGGCTCGACAGCACGGAGCCGAAGTGCGGCCACTGCGCGCGCTTGTCGGTCGTGCGTGGCGGCGGCTCGCCGGTGAGCAGGTAGTGCGTCGCGGTCGTGTGGTCGCCGTTGTCGTGCGTCATCGAGCGCACGAGACAGAGCCGGTCCATGCGCTGCGCGATGCGGGGGAAGTGCTCGCAGATGCGCAGGCCGGGGACGTTCGTGGCAATCTCGTTGAACTCCCCGCGCACCTCGCGCGGCGCATCCGGCTTCAAATCCCAGGTGTCCTGATGCGCCGGCCCGCCCCACATGAAGAGCAGGATGCAGCGTTTGGCCCGCCCAAAACTCCGCGCCGACACCGCCTGCGCGCTGGCTCGAGCGCGCAGCACATCCGCGAAGGACAGACCAAACAGGCCAAGCGACCCCGCGCGCACCAACTCGCGGCGCGTCATGCGCCAGGGCTGGATGAGTTTGGGGGCCGGAGTGGGCATGGTGGTTTCGACGCCGTTGGTGGCGGGGAGTAATCAGTATTCAGTGTTCAGTAATCAGTGTGTCGCTCCGAACGCACCCGCCCGACTGAACACTGAAAACTGGTTACTGAATACTTCTCCCCCGCGCTCACTTCGCCAGATGGCACGCCGCAAAATGCCCTGCCGAGACCTCGCGCAACGCCGGCACCTCGGTCTTGCAGCGTGCTTCGGCCACCGGACAGCGCGGGTGGAAGGGGCAGCCACTGGGCGGGTTAATGGGCGAGGGCACGTCGCCGGGCAGGACGATGCGCTGGCGCTTCGAGTCCGGGTCCACCACGGGCACGGCGGAGAGCAGCGCCT
>SXTU01000237.1 GCA_005791875.1 Verrucomicrobiales bacterium | reverse complement strand
CGCGTGGCGAGGAACTCATTGCGCGGATTCCCCTCCAGCGACCCGCCGACGATGACGCCCTCGCGGATGCGCCAGACCTTATTGGTGTCGCCCTCCCACCCGGCGAACGACTTGCCATCGAAGAGCGGGACGGGCGCGGCGGAGGCGGAAAGGAGCGCGGCGAAAACGAGAGTGAGTGAAGTGAGCAGTTTCATTGGCACAGAGCCCAACAGGCGGTTTTAGAACGGCCCAGTGTCACCCCACGCGCCAAGCCCGCGCAAGCAGGGAGACGACTACTTCGTCTCACCAAGCAGCTTCACCAGCAGGGGTTCGATGGATTCAGCCCAAATCTCGTAGCCCTTGGCGCTGGGGTGCAGGTAGTCGCCCATCACTTCGCGGGTGATGGAGCCGTCGGGCTGGAGGAACTTCGCGCCGATGTCGAGGAAGGTGACTTTGTCCGGCGCGGCGAACTGGGCGAGGAGCTTATTCGTCGTGTCGAGCTTGGCGCGCATAGCGTCGGGCTTGGGGCCGCGCGGGAAGATTGCCATGAGGATGACGTGCGCCTGCGGCTGGCGCTGGTGAATCTCGTCGAGCAGCGCGCGGACACTGGCGGCGATTTCCTCCGGCGTATTCTTGCCGGCGTTGTTCGTGCCGATGTGCATGACAACGACCTTGGCCTTCGCGCCATCCAGCTCGCCGTGCCGTAAGCGCCAGAGGGTGTTCTCCAAGTAGTCGTAGCCGAAGCCGAGGTTCGCGACGCTGCGCTTGGCGTAGAACTTTTCCCACACGTCCTTGCCGGGCTGTGAGCGGTCATGCGGCTCGCCGCCGAACATCTGCGTGATGGAGTCGCCGATGAAGACGAGCGATGCCTTGCGGTCGGCGGTAATCTTCGTCACGGCGGCGTGGCGCTTGGCCCAGTCGTAGATAGGGAAATCGCGGTCCTGCGTGCAAGGAACGAGCGTGGTAGGACGCGGCTTCGCACCGAAGACGGCGTCAAACTTCGCCTCGAACAAATCACTCTTCACCTTGCGGTCCTCGGTGTAAGCGCGCGCCTTCACCGTGCCGCCCGCTGGCAAGACAATGGGCGCGAGGTAAGGCCCGCCCTTCGGCCCCGGGTCAGAGCCATCAATCGAGTAGCGGATGACGACTCCCGGCGTGGCGGAGGTGAGTGTGACAGTGCCCGCGGCGTCGCGCTTCGCATCGGGCTTGGCAGGCGGTGTGGGCTCCTGCGCGGCGAGCGTGAGCGCGAGGAGTGGGAGAACGAGGAGGTGGCGCATGGTAGTTTAGTTATTTTCGAGCAGGCCTTCTTTGTGCCCGAGGTTCTTCACCGGCGCGAAGATGGCCTGCACCTCGGCGAGCAACTGCTGATCGAGCGGCTCGGCGGCCCACTTGGCCCAGTTGCGGATGTTGTTCGGGTTCGCGCTGCCGGTCACGGTCGTGGTGATGTCGGGATTCGCGAGGCTGAATTGCAAAGCGAGCTTGGCGATGTCCACGCCCCTGCTGGCGCAATGCGCGGCGGCGGCGCGCGCGGCGGCTTTCACGTTCTCCGGTTCCTTGAGCCAGGCGGGCAGGGGAGCGTTGGTGAGCAGGCGCGCGCTGAAAGGCCCGGCGTTCATCACGCCCACGCCCTTGGCCTTGAGATACGGCACGATCTCATCGGCGAAGCGCGTGTTCTGGAGCGTGTATTGGTTGTAGCTCAGGACGCAGTCCACGCTGGTCTGGTCGAGGATGAACTTGAAAATCTTCATCGGATAACCGCTGAAGCCGATGAAGCGCACCTTGCCGGCGTGTTGAATCTTGCGCAGCGCCGGTATGGTCTCATCCACGATCTGCTGCATCGGCACGAACTCGATGTCGTGGCAGAGCACGATGTCGAGATGATCGGTGCCCAGTCGGTGCAGGCTCACGTCCACGCTCTCGGCGACGCGTTTCGCGGAGAAGTCGAAGTGCGGGAGGTCGTAACGGCCCAGCTTGGTGCAGAGGGTGTAGCTGTCGCGCGGCACGCCCTTAAGCGCGATGCCGAGCAGCACCTCGCTCATCCCGCGCCCGTAGAACGGCGAGGTGTCGATGAAGTTCAGCCCGCAATCGAGCGCGACGCGGACGCTGGCGAGCGCTTCGTCGAGCTTCACGCTGCGAAATTCCGCGCCGAGAGATGATGCGCCGAAGCTGAGGATGGGAAGTTGGAGGCCGTTTTTTCCGAGGGGACGGGTTTGCATGTTTAGAATCAGTTTCAGTTGCAGGTGGGTTTACCGAACCCGCACGGCGCGGGGCACGTCGGTGCCGGCCGCCCATTTGATGGCTTCGAGAATATGTTGCCGTGCGAAGGGAGTTCCCAGCGAGCGTAGATCGTGGCCGAACTCGGTGTAGAAGAACCGACCGCCAGTCGCGGGCTCGTGCGTCCAGGCGATGGGATGGTCCGCGCCCATGGGCTTGCCGCCGCGAGTTTTGAAATAGTCGCGCACGGGCGTGTAGGTGGTCTCATCCACGCGCAGGAGCACGTTGAAGCCGGGCTGGCCGGTGACGGGGCGGTCGTGATTGGTCCAGTCGGCCTCGATCCAGAACTCGGCGGGCTGGCCTTTGACGGCCGGATGATTCTTGGCGGCGGGGTCCACGATGACTTTGGCTTTGGCGTAGTCGGAGTCGCTATTGAAGTCGCAACCACCGAGCGCATTCAGCCACGGCCACTTCGTCTGATGCACCAGCGCGGCGTGCAGGCCGACGATGCCTTTCTTCCCGCTCGTAAACCATTGCTCCACCGCTTTGCGCTGCTCTTCGGGCAGCACCTTGTCGAGTTCGTTGGCGTTGTTCAGCACGAGCACGTCGTAGCGGCTGAGTTCCTGGGCCCGCATGTCTTTCCAATGCTCCGTCACATCCACCTCGAAGCCGTTTTCGTGTCCAAGGAGCACGAGCCAGCGATTGATCTTCGGCGTCTCTGGATGGCGGTAGTAGCCGGTGTTGGAATAGACCAGCACTTTGAGTCCGGTGCCCTTGGGCGTAGGGGCCGCGGGTTCATGGCCGTGAGCGATGCTGGCGAGCAGCAGTGCGGTAAAGAGTGCGATGGCGTGCTTCATGGTCGTTGCTGTGCCTATTTGGAAAGTGGTGCAGGCTTAAAAGTCACGCCTTTCCACTCCGCCAGAATCTTCAGGTATTGGTAAGGATCAGACCAGGACGACGATGGCTCGATCACCGTGGACTCGGGCCATTCGTTCCAACTCGTGACCATGATGTAGTCGGCCCCGGCGTCGGTGGCGGCGCGGAGGTAATCGCGCAGGGTCTGGCCGTCGCGTCGCGGCATCACGTAGGGTTTGTCCACGAAGTGGGAGTTGTCGTGGCCGGGGTGGACCGGCAGGAGCATCTTCTTGCCTGCATCGTGGGCGAGCTTGGTCAGGTAGCGGTATTTGCCGGCGAGCGCGTCGTAGTCGTGCGCCCGGAAGTTCGAGAACGTGCTGTAGAACGCAAAGCTGTCCACGCCCGGCGTGGCGAGCCAGTCGGCAGGGATGCGCTTTTCGCGGGCGAGGTCGCTGGCGTTGGCCGCTTTGGCATCGTGCGCAATCTTGTCCACGATCCAATAGACGGCACCCACCTCGCCCTCGACGTGTTTCTTCAGCTTCAGAAACTCTGCTGCCGTCAGCCCTGGCTTCGTCGCGACCTGATAGAGATACACCACCGGACGCCCATCAATCCGGAGGTAGGCCGGGTGGTCTTTGTAGCGCTTCAATCCTCTCGCCAGCATCGCCTGGTAGTCTTCGAACTTCTGGTGAAACTGCGCGCGTTCGTCGAGCAGTGCGAATTTGAACCCGTGTTTCTGCGCCGCAGCCACGATGCCGCGATCCACGTTTTGATCGAGGGCGTTGTGCGTGTCCCACCAGTCCACGAGAAAGGCGTCAATGCCCGCCGCCTTCGCCAACTGCACATGCCATTCGGCGACCTTCGGATCGGCGCTGTCGTAGAAGCCCGCGAGCGGACGGAAAACGCTGTTCGGCGGCGGCTCGCCAGGCTTCTGCGCCTGCTTGGCCAGCGCGTTGGTTTCGGACGATGGATACGTCCAGTGCAGGAACGGCCGTTTGGGATGCTGGCCGTCGTGATACCAGCAATAGTAATTCGCCAGCAGCAGCGGACGCTTGGCGGGAGCATCGGCAGCCAGCGTGGCCAGCGGCGCGAGCAGCAGGGCGGTGAGGATGAGCCGGCAAAAAGATGGGCGGCAGAAAAATGGGCTTCGGGTGTTCATGTTTTTGTCATCCATCTTTTTGTCGGTGAGAATCAGGGTGTTTTTCATGGGTGCGACCCACCAAGGTATGATTCATTGGCGTGGCTTGGGACATCATTCGCTATTTTAAAGGTGCCATCGCTTTCTTTGCTAGGTCATTCACGAGGTCGGCCAGATAACTCCAATACGCTTCTTTCTCGATCGTATCGCGGACGGTGGCGGCGGGCAGAAAACGGCGCATTTCCTTCATGAAGTCCTCGCGCATGGCGGGCTGTGTTTGGAGGGCTGCGGTTCGTTCGGTGAGTAGGGTCACAAACTCAGCGTCTTCACGCTGGTGATCGCGGATTTTCAAAGGGATGAGTTTGGCGGGGATCTCGATGCCCTGCTGCGTGAGCCAGGCGATGTCCCAGAGATCGCGGTTCTTGATGCGGTTCTCCCGAAAGGCGAGCGCGATAATCTTGTCGGCCAGGATTTCCTCGCGGCTCTGCGCTTGGAGAATGAGGCCCGAAGTGCCGAGGTCGATGCCATAGAGATTGCGCAGCATCATCGGGCGCGGGTCGTGGCTGGGGATGGCGCAGATGTCGAGATGGATGCGCTGCGCGGGCAGATGTCGCAGGCCGGGACGTGTCTCGATGGTCAGCTTCCAGGTGGACACCTTGCCGCCGGTTTTGACTGGCTCGCTGACGCTCACGGGCAATGCGTAGCGAGTTTGCAGTCGCTCCACCAGCACGCGGGCGAGTTCGGCCAGGGCGCTCTTTTTGAAATGGATGCCGCCCGTGAAGTCGAGGTCCTCGCTGAGCCGGGCGGAGCCATAGCAGGCTCGCAAGCAGGTGCCGCCGATGAAGGTGAGTCCGGTGAGCAAACCCGCCTCGCTCATCTCGCGGAGGATGTCGTGATGCAGCAGTTCCTTCTCCACGACTGGCCGCAGGGAAGTCAGCTCCGCGCGGGAACGCAGCGCTTCGTTCACGAGTTGGTCAAACAAGCTCACTCGCCACCTCCTCGTCCACGAGTTCCATGCTGCGGCGCGTGGCCCTCATATCGCGCAGCGCCTGCCGCACCGAGGCACGCCAGAGATGCCGCTCCGGGTCATAGGTCAGCTCAGCGCTCACATCGTCAGGTCGCTGGGCCGTATGCACGAACTCGATGCGCCCATAGTCCCCGCAGTCCACCACATGACTGCGCCCGGAGGTCATGAGGCTGATCCAGTTCATCGGCACCTGCGAGATCACGCCCGCATCACTCAGCACCGTCTCCAGGCTGATGTAGTTGAACTCCCCCGCCCGCAGCCGCGCCGCCGCATGAAAAAGCACACTGCCCGCCGGATAGTCCGGCACGGGATAAAGGTAAATGCCCCGGCAAACCCGCTTCAACAGCCCCGCCTTGGTCGCTCGCGACAGCAACACCGCCAACTGCCCGCACTCCGGCACCGCCGCCGCCAGGTCCGACGGCGCAAACACACAATGCTCCCGGTCCGCCAGCGTGCGGAGAGCTTGATCGAGTTGCCGGAATGGTTGCATGGCTGGACTCTACAAAACATTGCTTAACGTGCAATGTTTTGTTCTGTTGGAACGCTCGCAATCATCCGGTCGATGTTCGGGGGAGGAAGCATCGCGGCTCGGGCCCGTGCAGAGCTACGAGTGTGATGCCTTGTTTCATGACTTTCATTTCCCCAGCTCCGACAGATACCGAATCAAATGCGCGAGCTGTTGCTCGGTCAGGGTGGCGGTGAGGCCGTCGGGCATGACGGTGCCGCCGGTTTGGATTTTCGTGGTGTCGGCGTGCGGGATGGTTTTCACCTCGCCGGTGGTCATGTCGCGGATGGCGATGGTGTCGGCGGTGTCGGTCTGTTTGAAGCCGGTGATGACGCTGCCGTCCTTCATCGTGGCGGTGGCGGCTTCGTAGCCTTCCTTCACGTTGAGGGCGGGCCAGATGGTCTCGGTGACAATCATATCAATGGGCAGGCCGCGACTGAGCGCGGAGAGGTCGGGGCCGATTTTGCCGCCGATGTTGTTCACCGCGTGGCAGGCGATGCAGCCGGTTTGCTCGAAGACTTTGCGGCCCTCCACGGCGTTGCCTTCGGTTTGGGCACGCTTGACGATGAGCCTCACGTATTCCGTGGTGTAGGTGGGCAGGGTGGAGTCGATGCCGGCGAGCGCCATGAGCAGGGAGGAAATCTTGCGGTCGGTGAGGCCGATGAGATTGAGCGCTTGCAGCGTGAGGCGCGCTTTGTCGGGCGCGATGATGCCCATCGCGGGCGCGACGATGCGGCTTTCCGCTGCCTTGGGATCCATGAGCGCCCGTCCGAAGGCTCCGCTGCCTTCGGTGCTCGAAAGAATGGCTTTGAGCATGGTGGTGACGTCTTGCGGCTGTCGGGCGGTGCGAATGCTGGCCAGCACCTCCTGCGCGGCGGCCACCGGACTCGCCGCGATGAGCGCATCGAGCGCCACGCTTTGCACATCGGCGGATTTGGCGCTTTGCAGGGCCTTGAGCAGCTCGGGCACGGCCGCCGCGCCGGAGAGGTCGCCCATCGCGGTGAGCGCGGCTTTGCGCAGGGGCAAAGGAATCGCGTCATCGGCGGCGATGGCGCGGATGCGGTCGGCGAGCGGCGTCACTTTCCACACGCCCGCGAGGCGCACGGCTTGGAGACGCAGGGCTTCCTCCTTGCCGCTGATGAGCGGTTCAAGCGCGGGCTGGGTGTCACTCAGGCGATGTTTGCGTGAGGTTGGCGAATCGGCGAGCGCCTGGAGCACGTCGGCGTTGCTGCCTGCTCGCTCGAAGACGAAGCGGAGGTCGTCCGCCTTGCCGATGGCCGCGAGGGCTTTCAGCCACGCGGTCTGTGCGGCGGTGTCGCGGCTGCGCTCGATGTGCCCGCGCATGAGTTTGCCCGCATGGTCGATGCCGCCATTTTGCAGGGCAAAGAGCAGGTGCTCGTCTTTGTCGAAGCGCAGCGTGTCATCGGCGAGCGCGGCGGACCAGAGGGGTCGCGTGGCGTGCAGGGTCTTGATGAGCGCGTGCTGATGGTAGGGGCCAAAGGTTTTGTCCAAGGCACGCACGGCCACGGTGATGGCGCGTGCATCCGGCACATAGCTGGCGGCGACGATGGCTTCGAGGCGCACGATGGAGTCGTCATCGGTGGCTTGCGGTGCCAGTAGCGCGAGCGCATCGGGCAATCCGCCAGCGCGTGCCCACGTCGAGAGCGTGCGGGTGGCGTAGGCGCGGATGCGGGCATCGGGCGAGCGCAGCAGCGATTTCAGCAGGGCGGGGCGCGGTGTCTCGTGGGCTTCGTAAATGGCGAGGGCTTGCAGGCGGCGGTAGTCGTCCTTTGCATCGCCGGTCTTGAGTTTTGAAATCCACTCATCGAGTGCTGCGCAGACCTCCGCCGTGTCGCGGTCAAAGAGGAGCCGCTTGGCCTGATACTTGGCCCAGCGCTCGGGTGAATCGAGTTGCTCGAACAGCGCCGTGAGTTTCGCGCCCGCGAGTGATGCGGGCTGCACGAGCGGGCGGTCTTTGTGCACCACACGCCAGATGCGGCCATGCACGAGGTCGCGGTCGGGATGACGATACGAGGCCTGGTAGTGACCGACGATGAGGTTATACCAATCCGCAAAATACACCGCGCCATCCGGCCCGAGCCGCACATCGCAGGGGCGGAAAGCTTTGTTCTTCGTCTGGATGATGTTCACGTCCTGCTGGCTCCAGAAGGCACCGTCTTTGAAGCCAAACTGATGAAGCTGCAGCGTGTTTTCATACACGCCGCCGATGATGACCGCGCCTTGCAGTTCGTCAGGAAAATGACGCGTGCGGATGAGGTCAAAGCCCACCGTTTTCGCCGCGCGCGAGACGAACAAGTTCAGCGCTTTCGAGTTCACCGGCTGGGCGGTGCGCACGAGACCAGGCACGGAGTAGTAACCGCCATTGCCCGCGCCTTCTTTGTGGAAAACCTGGCCGAAGTCATCGGTGAGGATGCCCCAGTTGTTCGCGCCGGCAGTGGAGCTGTTGAAGAACGTATCGAGCTGGCCGGTGCGCGGTCGCAGCCGCCACAGGCCCGCGCGGTCGTGGCGCTCGATGCCCGAGGGCGTCTCCACGCGCGAGAAGATGGCATTCCCCTGCGTGAACCACAGCTCGCCGCCGAAGCCCCAGCTGAGCGAGTTGATGGTCTGATGCGTGTCCCCCGTGCCGAAGCCGCCGAGCACGAGCCGCCTCACATTGGCATGGTCGCCGCCGGTGGTGTCGCGCAAATGCCAGAGCGCGGTGCTCGCGGCGAGATACGCGCCGCCATCGCCCAGCTCAAAGCCGAGCGGCATCTCCAGCTCGTCGGCGAACGTGGTGAACTTGTCCGCGCGTCCGTCGTGATTCGTATCCTCGCAAATGATGAGCTTGTTCCGTGGCCGCGCACCTGGCTTCACCTGCGGATAATCGGGGATGCACAGCGCCCACAAACGCCCGCGTTCGTCCCAGCGTATTTGCACCACTTTGCCGATGCCATCCCGCTCCGACGCAAACAAGTTCACCGCGTAGTCAGGATGCACCTCGAGTGACGCGAGTTCTTCCTCCGGCGTCTGCGCTTTCACCGAAGGCGCTTCCGTGGTGATGCTGCTGCTTTGCGGCTGGATGGGCTTCAGCTCCTCGCCCGCGAGTGCCCGCGCGATGTTGGCCTCGGCGGCATCGAGGATGGGCATGAACTCCTTCATCTCGTCGGGGAAGATGCGCTGCTCGCCATCCTTCCAGCTCCGGCTGAAAGGCACCATGGTGTGCGCACCGTGCAGGAAGTCCCAGTTCATCGGCCGCCACGAATCAAACCACAGCCGCTCAAACTCCATCGCGGCGGTGCGCAGACGCTCGTGCGAGGTCACCGGATTCGCCGTGAGGCCGAGTTGACGCACGATTTCATCCGCGACGACTTCATGCCCGCGCTCGTTGAGATGCAGGCCATTGTCCGTGAGCCTCGGCGCATCCTGCGGCAGCGCTGCGAGCGGCGTGAAGAGATCGATGAATGCCAGCCCGCGCCGAGTGGCGATGTCACGCACGGCATCCGCATAGCGCCGTGCATCCGCATTGTGCCGCGTGAGGTCCGCCATCCGTGCGCGCCGCGGATTCTCGAACGGCATCGGCGACACGAGCACGATGCGCCGCGATGCGTGCTCGATCGACGTGAGCAGCTTCTCATAGGCCTGCACGAAGTCCGGCAGCTTCTCCGCGCCGCCGAGCGATTCCATCTGGCCAAACTGAACCAGCACCACGGTCGCGCCCACTTGCTCTAGCTGCTGTGCGATGCCGGGGAAGTTCACATCGCGCCACTGCTCAAACACGGTGTCGCCCTCCCACGCGAGATTGCGCACCCGCAGCGACTTCGCCTCCGGTGCGGCGAGCAATTGCGTTTGCAGAAAGGCATGGAAGCGCGTGCGCTCGAAGTTCGCGCCACCGACGAGGGCGATGGTGTCCTTTGGCAGTAGCTTGAACGCCGACGCCTTCTTCATAGGCGTGCCCAATTCCTCAATCGCGATGTCCTTGTAACGCACGATGGACGGCCCGCCGCCGTGAATCTGCAACGCGATGATTCCCGTCCGCGCGATGGACGCATCGTCCTCCGTGTAATCCACGGTCTGCACCCCATTCAGCCAAATCTGAATGCGCGGCCCCTCGCAGCGGATGCGATGCTCGTTCCATTCGCCGAGCGGTTTTTGCGCCTTGGCGAGCACTTCGGGCGCGGGCACGGCCAGCATGCGCTTCCGGCGGCTCTCATCATACAGCGAGCCGTCGTAGCGCACAGCCATGTCGGCCTGATAGCCGGAAACCTCGTGGTGATTCGGGATTCGCTGCGAGCGAAACTGCACGCCGGCATTGGCGGAACGCTCCGCACCCTCCAGCTTCCAGCGCAGCGTGAGTTCGAAATCCGCGTAACTCCGCGTCGTGGCGAGGAAGTTGTTCTTTTCCTGCTTTCGCTCCAGCGAGCCTGCGACCATGGTGCCGTTCTCGATACGCCAGACACTGCCAACGTCGCCCTCCCAGCCGGTGAACGTCTTGCCATCGAAAAGCGGCACAGGCGCGGCGGACAATCGAGTGACCGTGAGCAGCAGAGCGAGGATGAGAGTGTTCGCGGTCATGGTCGGCCAAAGCTTCACGCAAACACCTCCATCACCGCTTTGCCCTTGTCCGCCACCGTGAAGGGGCGACCAGAAGGCGAGTGCTCGATGTGTTGCAAATCAATGCCCATGGCCTGCGCGATGGTGGCGTTGCAGTCCTGCATAGTGACGGGCTTCTCCGCGACACGTTCGCCGATTTCGTCGGACTTGCCGTGAACGTAGCCGCCTTTCATTCCCCCGCCGGCGAGCCACCAGGTGAAGACGCCGGGGTGATGGTTTCGCCCGGCTGTCACGGTGCTGATTTGCGGCGAGCGGCCAAACTCGGTGGCCATGACGACGAGCGTGCTCGCGAGCAAACCGCGCTGGTGCAAATCGTCGAGCAGCGCCGCCATGGTCTGGTCCGTGGTCGGCGTCATGTTCTCCATGGATTTAATCTGGTCGTTGTGCGTGTCCCAATTGTGTGCGTCCTCGACCTCGATGAAGCGCACGCCGCTCTCCACCAGCCGCCGCGCGAGCAGGCAGCCTTTGCCAAACGTGTGCGTGCCGTAGGCGGCCTGCGTCTTTTTGTCCTCCCGCGAAATGTCGAACACCTTCAGGTCCTCGCTCTTCATCAGCGAGGCGGCGTCCTGCTGCACTTTCAAATACGCGGCGGCATCGCGATGCGGCGTCTGTTGCACAAAACGATTGCCCATGGCCTGCGCCAGCGCGGTTCGACGCGCGAAATCCGACTCGCTGATTTTCGCCGGCAGCGCGGAGTTTTGCAGACCCACACCGGGATCGACGATGGGCAGCGGCGCGAGGTGCGTGGGCATGTAACCACTGCGCGGATGCTGCGGACTGCCATTGATGAGGATGTTGCCCGGCAGCACGGCATTCGCCGAGCCGAGCAGCTTCACCGCCCACGATCCGAGCGATGGATGCGTGATCGTCGGCGTCATGAAGTAGCTCGTGTGCGCGAGGTAGGTGCCGCGGTCGTGGATGCCCTGCGTGGAAGTCATCGAGCGCACGAGCGAGACGTGGTGCATCTGTTTCGCCATGCGCGGGAACCATTCGGAAATCTGCACGCCATCCGCGCTCGTCTTGATGGCCTCCACACCGCCCATCTCGGGCTTTCCGGGCTTCGGGTCGAAGGTGTCGATGTGCGAAATCCCGCCGCGCATGTAGAGGAAGATCACGCTCTTCGCCTTGCCACCGATTTTGGTCTCCGCCGCATGCAGCAGACCGCTCGCAGGCAGGAGACTGACGCCGAAAACCGCTTTCGCAAAACGCTCCACAAAAGCGCGTCGGCAGATGTCTGTGAGGATTGAGTTCATGGATTGGTTGAGAGTGGTGTCATTGGTTGAAAAGAAACTCCGGCGAGTTCAGCAGCGCCCAGATGATGTCCTGCTCGGGTGTCGGGCTGTTTTTTGTCCGCGCGGTCATCTCCGTGAGTTCCCCCGCCGTCGCGGAGCGGACGAGGATGGCGCGGTAGATGAGCTGCGTGCGTTGTTCGCCTGCCGTCTTGCTCGCTGCGATCTGACGACGCAAAAACGAATCGTCGGCGAGCGCGCGGGTGGTCAAATCGCCATTCATCAGTGCGAGCGAATGCGTGGAGTTCGGGTCGCGATTGAAGGCATCGATCTCGCGTCGATCCGACTGACCAAACTGCCGCAGAAAGTGTCCGAGCGGCAGCGGCAACGGCGTCTCCGAGGCGCGAATGAAACTGGACGGCAGCGATTTCCAGCGCTGGTCGGTTTCCTTCGCCGCGTCTTCATCATCGGACTCCGAGTCCATCGGCTTCATGCCGGAGCCGACGAGTTCCTTGTTTTCCCTGGCGTGCAATGCCTTCAGCCGCTGCACTTCCTTTTCATCGCCACGATCCTTGGCAGCAGCCAGTTCCCTTTGCTGCTCCATGCGGCGCAGACTGCGCTCCCGCCCCCGCTTGTGTTCGGCTTGATCGATTCGCGCCTGCGCGATGAGTTCATCGGCAGTCATCCGGGTCAGCTTGCGGAGGCGCTGCGGGTCGAGCACGCCCTCCAGACGAAACGTCGATTTGCGTTCATCGCTGTCCTTCGCGAGCAGGACGAGATGCGAATCCCAAATCTGCTCCGCCGACAGCCGCCGCAGTTGCGGCCCGCGCATCGCAAATACCGCCGCAGGCTCCGGCGTCTCGCGCACGGATTCACTCTGATACAGCCGCGTATTCAACAGCACCGCCATGAAGGCCCGCTCATCGAAGCGGAGGCGGATGATCGTCTGCGTGAGGAACTCCATCAGCTCCGCGTGCTCCGGATTTGGCAGCGCCGAGAGGCTGTCCACGGGCTCGATCAGCCCCACGCCCATCACGCGCTTCCAGAGCCGGTTGGCGATGTTCTTCGCGAAACGCGGATTGCGCGGCGAGGTCATCCATTCGGCGAAGGCCGCGCGACGCCCGCCATCGCCCACGGCGACCTCGTCACCGAAGAGTGTGCGCGGCTCCACCGGCTTCCCCCGGACCGCGGCGTCGTAGGCGTAGGTGTCGGGAAACTTCAGTTGCTTGTCCGTGTCCTGCGTGAGCCGTTTCATCGGCGCAATCGTGCCGCTCACGCTATCCCTCAGCGCCTTATCGTTCGGCATGGCGGCCAGCTTGGCCTTGATCGCGGGCCACTGTTTCACATTGTCGTTCGAGTAACCGCCGGGGCTGCCGAGATTGCTCACGCCGAAGGTGAATGCCACCATCTGATAGAAATCCTTCTGCGTGATCGGCTCCAGCGGATGGTCGTGGCACTGCGCGCATTCCATCCGCGTGCCGAGGAAAATGCGCGTCATGTTCGACATGTGATCCAGCGGCATCCCGAGGTCGCGCACATAAAACCCGACCGCGCCATTCTCCCAGAGCTGCCCACTCGCGGTGAGCAGCCGCCGCACAAACTCATCATACGGCATGCGCGAGCGGATGGCGTCCCTAACCCAGTCGTCGTAAAGCTTCCCCGGCTGACCTCCCGAGAGCCCGCGCGAGTTGACGCGCAGAAGGTCGGCCTTCCAGTTGAACATGTGGCTCACGTAGCCTTCGCTGCGGAGCAGTTCATCGATCAGCTTCGCGCGCTTGTCCGCATTCTTGCTGTCCAAAAAACGCGCACTCTCCTCCAGACTCGGGATGCGGCCCACGACATCGAGATACACGCGGCGGAGGAATGTCTCATCGCGCACAGGAGCGTTCGTTTTCGTGCCCTTCACTGCGTGGGAGCGCTCCACGAGCTTCTGCACCTCCGCACTCAGTTGCCGCACCTCCGCGCGAGCAAGCGAAGCTGCGGGCGTTGGCAATGGAGCATCGCGATGATCAAACTTCACCCACGAGTCCAACTTCGCCCCATCCGCGATCCATTGCCGCAGCATCGCACGCTCCGCGTCGCTCAAAGGCTGCGCGCCACCCTTCAGCGGCGGCATCACATCCTCATCCGTGTGCGGCAGCGACACGCGATTCAACAGTTCGCTGTCGTCCGGCTTGCCCGGCACGACCACATCGCTGCCGCGAATCGCCTCCGCCGAATCCAGGCGCAGTTTGCCCTTCGGCTTCGCCTGCTTCTCGCTGTGGCAGGCAAAACAGTGATGATACAACACCGGCAGGATGTCCTTTTCGAAATGTGGCGAGTCCGCAGCGACGAGCTGTCCGCCGCACGACAACATGGCGACGCCGATGGTGAGGAGTGTTGAGAATGGAGTCTTCGATGTCATGCCAGCGTCAGTGATTCAATAAGTCGCAAAAGGATCCTTTGTTCACGGCACCGGAATCTCCGCCCGCCGCGCGAGGACGAGCTGCACCTTGTCCGCAAAGTGCCCCGCGAAACTATCCCGCCGCTTGTCCTTTGATTTCGTGTCATTCGACATGCCGATCCGAAGCATCAGGAACTCCGTGCCCGCAGGCAGTCGCAGTTCATTGCTCACCTTCTGCCAAGTGGCCGGATCGCGATCCATCACCACCTTGCTGCTGCGCGAAAACGCGAGCGATTCCGTCGAGAGCACATTATCTCCTTTCACCATCTCATTGCCCACCAAGCCCGCATCGAGCGCAAACAGCGTCAGCGTGGCATTGAAGGTCTCATCCTCCGAAAACGACACCGCATTGAAAACCGCCGTCAATTGCACCACCGCCCCGCCACCCACTAACTCCCGCTGATAAGGCCGCACATCCACCAAGCGGAACAAATCACTGCTATGACTCGAAGGAATACTCCGCCCCTCATAATCGCCCCGCAGGAACCGCAACATCTTCTTCCCGCTGGCCGGCTTCACTCCCTCCAGCTCGCCCACGACCCCAGAGAAGTCCCCACTCCACTTCCCCGGCCCGGTCGGCACACCAACCACCAATGGCGAAGGCCCGGACTCAAAGCTCTCCTGCATGAGCGCAATCACTTTGCCCGACGATGGCGCGACATACGCCCAAGCCACCGATGCGCAGAACAGCCCGAGCACCAACCCCGCCGCCGCCGCCGTGAGCGGACGCCACGCGAGCCATGAAATCGCACTGCGAGAGGCCTTGGCAGTCGCCGCGCGCGGCTTCAGTTCGGCCAGCGAGCATTCGTTGTCCTGATACAGAAACCAAAGCTGGCGGGCCTCGGCGCTGGTTTTCAGCACGACGGCGAGTTGCGCACGACTGGCGTCGTCGAGTTCGTCATTGAGCGCGGCATTGAAGAGCCGGTGCCATTCGGGTGGAGCATCTGTTTTCATGTCGCGGCCTCCGCCATCCGCCGCTGCACGCACTCGGCGAGCGCACGGCGGATGAAGTTGAGTTTGTTGTAGATTGTTTTGGGCGCGCAGCCCTGCTGCTGGGCGACTTCGATGGCTGGCGTGCCCTCGGTGTAAATGGCCTCCACCAGCGCGCGGCTGGCGGCGTCCAGCTTCTCCACGCAATGCACCAGCGCCTCCGTGCGCCGCGGCCACTGCCGCACATGCTCCACCCGCTCGGCGGCCAGGGTTTGCATCAGCTCATCATCAAACTCCAGCCGACAGCGCCCCGTGACGCGCTGGAAGTTCCGCGTCTCATAAAAAGCCACCGTCGTGGCCCAGGCGATGAAATCCGTCTCAGGCTCGAAGGTCGCAAACCGCCGCCACATCGCCACGCTGGCTCGTTGCAGCACATCCTCCGCATCATGCCGGTTCCCCACCAGCGACATCACATACCGTAGCAGCAGCCCGTGCGCCTCATTCAACAACCGCACAAACTCCTCCTGCCGCTCGGAGGAGAGCGGCGGGGGTGGGTCAGGCATGGGCGAGTCGGATGGCATTCATGGGAGTATGTATGACCACATCCGCAACTTCCCGACTTTTCCCCAGCTAGGCGGCTGATGTTGGGCTACGCCACGATCTCCTTCAGCACCCCCGTGCTGTCGCCGTGGCGCTCGGCGTTGATGCCGGAGCCTTTGAGCAGGGTGAGCCATGCGTTGCAGAGCGGGGTGTCTTTCGGCGCGATGATGTTGTGGCCGAGTTTGATGCCGGAACCGCTGCCGGCGATGAGCGTGGGGCAATTGAAGAGGTCATGCTCGGTGCGGATGTTGCTGCCGAAGACGACTGTGGTGTGG
>SXTU01000236.1 GCA_005791875.1 Verrucomicrobiales bacterium | reverse complement strand
GATGTGGTTCGCGACCTTGCCTTCGCCGAAGCGGCGGGTCTGGCTGATGGGACCTTTGGTGGGCTGGCCCTGCGCGACATCGCCGGTGGCGGTCCAGTCGCGGAGGTCGCCGGTCTCGAAATCGGTGTTGAGTGCCTTGCCGTCGGCTCCGATGGGCAAGACGCCACCGGGATGCGGTGGGGTGGGTTTGGCATTTGCGGGCGGAACGGCCGGCGCTCCGGTGCGCACAACTACAGCGGCGGGATTCACCGCATCTTTCCCAGCGTCCGCGAACTGCACTTTCGGCTGCGCCTTCTCCCACTCCTCTTTCGACACCTTCTTCGCCACGTTGGTGAAGACGAACGTGCCCTTCTTGTTGCCGATGACGAAGTCGGGTGCGCCGTCGGCGTTCACGTCCGCGAGGCCGATTTGGCGGCCTACGCCCGAGTCGTTGTCAATGAGCTGCGGCACCCAGTCCACGGCGTTTTCATGGTGGCGCACGAGCTTGAACCAGTAGAGCACGGCGGGGTCGCTCCCACCGGGGTCCGCGCCGGGGCCGTGCGCCCAGAAGCACTTGCCGGTGACGAGATCCTTGAGCCCGTCGCCGTCCATGTCCACCAACTCGATGGCGTGGAGCTGCGAGAAGGCGACGCCGTAGCGGTTCTCGCGGGCTTCCTTGTTCATGAAGACGTGTGCGCGGAACTCAGGGCTGCCGGCGGCGTCCTTGGACTTGAGCTGCTCATACCAAGCGAGCCCGTAGCCGTGCGAGGCGAGCGCGGTGACGATGTCGTTCAAGCCATCGCCGTTCACATCGTAGGCAAACATCTGCGAGCTGCTCGGCGCGAAGAAGGTTTTGTGGAATTTCCACGCACCGGTCGCGCCTTTCGCCGACTGCTCGAACCACCCGTCCTTGCACAGCAAGTCCATGCGGCCGTCTCCGTTTACATCGCCGACGCCCAAGCCATGCGTAAACTTGCCCCACTTGCCATTCTCGCTGACGGCCGTGAAGGGCCACTTGGCCGTGACGTTCTTCCAGTCGGGCTTCGCGTAGCCGAAGTTGCCCTTGTAGTTGCAGATGATCTCCGGTTTCCCGTCGCCATCGAGGTCCGCAAACGTCGGCGACTCGTTGTCCACCTCGTCGAAGACCTGATGCCGCGCCCAGTGCTGCTCCTTGCCCTTGGGATTCAGGTAGAGGAAGGCCGGTGTGCCGGGCAACCCGTAGGTGAGCACGTCATTCCAGCCATCGCCATCGAAGTCGTGGACGAACGCGAAGAAGTTGTCCGACGAGTAGGAATTCTTGCTGCCCATCGCGCCCTCGAAACCGGGGAACTCCACATCCGCGCCGTCCTTCTTCGTCTTGGTCGTGCGCGTGGCGGGATAAATCTCGTGGCGCTTCGTGAATGCCGGCCCTTCCCACCAGTAAGGCCCGGAGATGGCGTCGGGCTTCCCGTCCTTGTTCAAGTCCCCGAGCATCGCGCCCTCGGACCAGTAATGCTTGTCGAGCTGCTGCTTCTTGAACGAGTGCAGCGTCGGCTCGGCAGCGGAGGTGTTGAGGACGGCGGCGGAGAGTGCGACCAGCAGAGAGACGGGGGACTTCATAGGAGTTGGTTGGACTGGGTTAGCAGACGGGAGACTGCGACGGCACTGCAGGATGCGGCATGAGAACTTGCGCATTTGATTTGAGATATTTGGCGTCGCAAGGCCGTGCCAGGACAAGGCGTGAGCTCGCGCGGAGGAATCGGCTTCATGCTGATGGTTGTCGCAAGCAGCGGCAGGAGGGTCAAGCGCGGAGCCGGTGGTTGGACAGCACCAGTCTCTCACCCACCGGCACCTTCCGATTGCTTTAGCCCGCGCGTGCGGCAACACTTTGCGCGCTGCTCCCGCCGCTTGAACGCGTTTGGAGTTCCGTTGTCAGTGTGGGCATGAATCGCATCCAGCCATCGTTGGTCTCGCGCCGCAGCTCGGCGGGCTTCGCGCTGGTTGCGACCGCCGCGCTGCTGCTCACCGCCCACGCCCAGACCGCCGACGTGCGACGCGATGCCGCCGTCACCGCCGTCGAGCGCACGATGCCCAGCGTTGTGAACATCGCCACCACGACGGTCGTGGACAGCACCGACCCGTTCTTCCGCTGGCGCGCGGAGTTCTTCGGCTACCGCGTGCAGCCGCAGCTTCAGGAGGTTCCCGCCAGCGTCGGCTCGGGCGTCATCATTGACGAGAGCGGCTACGTGCTGACCAACGAGCACGTCGTCAAGGGGGCCAAAAGCATCTGGGTCAAACTGATGGACGGCCGTGAGCTGGAGGCCGAGCGCGTCACCGGCACGACCAAGACCGACATGGCGCTGCTGCGCATCAAGGCCAAGGACGGCGACAAGTTCACGCCAGTTCGCTTCGCGGCGGACGATGATTTGCTGCTCGGCGAAACGGTCATCACACTCGGCAATCCCTTCGGCCTCGGCGGCTCCGTGAGCAAGGGCATCCTCAGCTCCAAGTCCCGCCGCCCCGCGCGTGAGGACAGCCAGCTCGACGTGGCGGACTGGCTCCAGACCGACGCCGCCAGCAACCCCGGCAACTCCGGCGGTCCGCTCATCAACCTGCGGGGCGAACTCATCGGCTTAAACGTCGCCGTTTATCGCGAGGGCCAGGGCATCGGCTTCGCCATCCCCATCAAGCGCGTGAACGAATCGCTCTCGCGCTACTTCACGCCCGAGGGCACAAAGGCGCTGTGGTTCGGCGCGCGCGTCCGCTCCGGCGCGAGCCTGCTGG
This sequence comes from Verrucomicrobiales bacterium, assembly GCA_005791875.1. Lineage (GTDB taxonomy): Bacteria > Verrucomicrobiota > Verrucomicrobiia > Limisphaerales > SXTU01 > SXTU01. The sequence goes on along the minus strand of SXTU01000236.1, from coordinate 11,309 downwards.
AAGTCACCGCCGTCGAAGCCGCCAGCCCGGCGGACAAGGGCGGCCTGCGAGCGGGCGACACCATTCTTCAAGTCGCCGGCAAGACGCCGCGGAACTTCATCGAGTTCATGCGCGAGCTGAACGCCGCCGGCTCGGACAAGCCCGTCTCGCTGCTGATTCGCCGGGCAGGCGCGCAGCAGGCTTTGTCCGTGCGGCTTACGCCAGAGCGCGACTTTTTCAATGCCGACCTCGTCCGGCAGAAGCTCGGTCTCCAGGTGCAGGAGCTGACCCGCGAGCTGGCGGCAAGCTCTGGCTTCCCATTCTTCGGCGGGTTCATGGTCGCGGACGTGGACAAGGACTCGCCCGCCGCCGAGGCCAAGCTGGAAAAGTATTTCGTCATTCGAGGCGTGGACAACCAGCCCGCGCGCGACCTCGTCGAGCTAGGCCGCCTGCTCCACGCCAAACGCACGGGCGACACCGCGCGGCTCAACGTAATCGCGCCGCCCAAGCGCGGGAGCTTCGGCGGCTTCCGCGAAGGAAGCGTTCCGGTGAAGCTGAAATGACCAATTCCCAATTCTCGATGACCAATGAAGGCCCAATGAGCAATGCCCAGCTCGTTGGTCATTCGTCATTGGTCATTCATTGGGCCTTGGGCATTGTGCATTGGACATTTCCAACCGCATGAGCACGACTCCGATGATCGAGGTCGAGAACCTCACCAAGCGCTTCGGAGGCCGTGCGGCCGTGCGCGACCTCACCTTCACCGTGAAGCGCGGCGAGATCGTCGGCTTTCTCGGGCAGAACGGCGCGGGCAAGACGACGACGATGCGGATGCTCTCGTGCTTCATGCCGGCGACCTCCGGCACCGCGCGCATCGCGGGCTACGATGTCTTCACGCAGGCGGCCGAGGTGCGCCGCCGCATCGGCTACATGCCCGAGGGCAACCCGCTGCACCTCGACATGCGCGTGCGCGAATACCTCAAGTTCCGCGCGCGCCTCAAGGGCCTGAGCGTCGCGCGCAGCCGCGAGCGAGTGGACATCGTCACCGAGCAATGCGGCCTGGGCGACGTCGCGAACAAGGTGATCGGCACGCTCTCCGGCGGCTACCGGCAGCGCGTCGGCCTGGCAGACGCGCTCGTGCACGAGCCGGAGTTGATCATCCTCGACGAGCCGACCAAGAACCTCGACGCGCACCTCACGCGCACCGTGCGCCAGCTCATCAAGGACGTGAGCAAGGACCGCACAGTCTTCATCTCGTCGCACTTGCTACCCGAGGTGGAGCTGACCTGCACTCGCGTCATCATCATCCACGAGGGCGTCATCCGCGAGACGGGCACGATGGACGAGTTGCAGCGCAAGATGAGTTCGAGCCAGCAGGTCATCGCGGAAATCTCCGCACCCGTGCCGGACCTGCGCGAAGCTTGGGAGCACATGGCCGAAATCGAGCACTTCGACATCTCGGCATCGGAAGGCAGCTTCCACCGCTGCGCCCTGACGCCACGGGCGGACGTGGACTTGCGTCCGCAGATTTTCGAGCTGGCCAAGTCTCGCGGCTGGCAACTCCGCGAACTGACGCGCACGCGGCATTCGCTGGAAGACATCTTCGTCCACGTGACCAAGCGGGAGCAGGAGGAGAACTGAAATGGCCAATTCCCAATTCCCAATTCCCAATCAATGCCCAATGCCCAATGCACGAGGTTGCGGGCCAGAGGGCGACCGCGGGCATTGGACCTTGGGGCTTGGTCATTCATTGGGCATCGGTCATTGGTCCTTGGACATTCACCCCTGATGCAACCCTTCCTCACCCTCGTCCGCCGCGAACTCGGGAGCTGTTACGTCTCGCTCATCGGCTACGTGATCGTCGCCGCCGTGCAGTTCCTGCTGGGCCTGAGCTTCGTCATCGTGGTGCGGGCGCTGGACAACAAACCTTTCGATGTGCCGGTCACGGAGGCTTTTTACAACAACGGCCTGTTCTGGCTCGTGATGCTGCTCGCGCCGCCCATCATCACCATGCGCACCTTCGCGCTGGAGAAATTCTCCGGCACCTACGAGACGCTGATGACCGCGCCGGTGAGCGACTTGCAGGTCGTGCTGGCGAAGTTCACGGGTGCGCTGCTCTTCTTCATGTCGGCATGGCTGCCGCTGCTGGCCTACCCGCTCCTGCTCAAGCGCTTCTCCGTGGACCTCACGCAGGTGGACAGCGGCGCTCTGGGCGGCACCTTCATCGGCATCTTCCTCTTCGGCGCGCTCTACATCTCGCTGGGCTGCTTCGCGTCGTCGCTCACCCGCAACCAGATCATCGCCGCGATGAACGCCTTCGTCCTCGGCCTGGGCTTGTTCCTCGTCGGCTACCTCACGTTCATCCTGCCGACCAAGCCCGGCTGGCAATCCGCCGTCCTCGCACACGTCTCGATGATCGAGCACATGAAGGACTTCACGCGCGGCATCGTGGACACGCGGCAGGTGGTCTTCTACGTGAGCCTCACGACGCTGTTCCTGTTCCTCACGCTCAAGGTTGTGGAAAGCCGGAGGTGGAAATGACCAAGGCCCAATTCCCAATGACCAATAAATGTCCAATGCCCAATGCCCGGCCCCCTGGCGCAACCTGGCCCATTGGTCATTCGGGCTTGGTCATTCATTGGTCATTGGTCATTGGTCATTGGTTATTCGCCAGTTCACTCGCCCATGTCTGACGACCTCGACAATCCCCCGCCCAGCTACTCTGCCGCGCGCAAGTTCGGCACGGGCTTCGGCGTGTTCGTCGGCGTCGCGGCCTTCCTCGCCATCATCGTGATGGTCAACTTCCTTGCGGCCCGCCACTACCGCCGCATCCCGCTCTCCGAGGACCGCGTGCCACCGCTCGCGCCCGTTTCGCTCCAGGTCCTCGGCGCGCTGACGAACAACCTCAACGTGACCGTCTTCTTCGACCCCGACGAGACGCTCTACTCGCACATCCTCCAGTTGCTCCGGCAATACGAGCACGCCAGCCCGCGCGTGAAGATCACCGTGGTCAACTACCTCACCGAGCCGGCCAAGGCCGAGCAGATCAAGGCCGCCGCCAAGCTCGGTGCCAACGTGAAGGACGTCATCATCTTCGAGCTGAACGGCCGCTATCGCGTCGTGCGACAGGGCGAGCTTTCGGAATACGACACCCGCGACCTGCTGGCCGGCAAGAGCCAGGCGGTGAAGCGCAAGTCCTTCACCGGTGAATCCTTCTTCACCTCCGCGATTCTCACGCTGATCGAGGCCCGGCAGTTGAACGCCTATTACCTTCTAGGCCACGACGAGCACGATCCCCAGACCGCCAGCACACCCAGCGGCTACGGCAAACTCGTCCTGCTCCTCCAGGGAAACAACATCCGCACCTCGCTCCTGCGGCTCACGGGCACCAACGAGGTGCCCGCCGATTGCAGCCTGCTCCTCGTCGGAGGACCGAAGACACCATTTCACCCCAATGAAATCGAGAAGCTCAACCGCTACCTCAATCGCGGCGGACGCGCGCTCGTGTTGCTGCTCGTCGGAAGCGACCACGGCCTCGGGGAACTCCTCGGCCAGTGGGGCGTGGAAGTCCGCGACGACATCGTCCGCGACGCCGCCGGAGAGCGCTCCGAGAGCCACCTGACCCTCAAGCACTTTGGCGAGCACGACATCGTCCGCCCGTTCGGCGTCACACAGAACGGGCTGATCTTCCCAAGGGCGCGCTCGGTCACCCCCCGTGCCGGAGGGCAGGGTTCCGACGCCCCGCAAGTGCGCGTGCTGGCCGGCACCTCCGAGGCTGGCGAAGCCATCCTCGACACTCGCGACGGCGCTCGCTTCGATCCCCGGCGCGACCGTCGTGGTTCCATTCCCGTGGCGGTGGCCGTGGAGCGCGGCGGCTTGAAGAGCGTCGAGGGCGGCTCCACGCGCATGGTCGTGGTCGGCGACTCCGACTTTCTCAACAACCAGGTGCTTGACCTCCCTACCATCAACCGCGACTTCGCCGGCAACGCCGTCAACTGGCTTGTGGACCGGCCCCGCCTGATCGGCATCGCCCCGCACCAGTTGCGCGACCACCTCTTCATCATGAGTGATTCGCAGTCGCGCTCCGTCCGGTGGATTCTGCTCGCGGGCGTGCCGGGAGGGATCCTCGCCTTCGGCCTGCTGGTCTGGTTCCGCCGACAATCCTGACGTGAACTCCTCGCAGACAAAATGGCTGGTCGGCCTCGCGCTCGCGCTCTTCGGGTTCATCGTCGTGATCGAGATGCGCCGGCCCGCTGGCCCACCGAAGTCGGCGACCAACGAACCGCTCGTCCCACAAATGCGCCCCAGCAGCGTGACGCGGATCGAGTTCACCCGCTCCAACGTCACCTTCCGCGCGGACCGCACCGCCGGCCAGTGGCGGATCACCGCGCCCCTGGCCTATCCGGCGCACGACCTCGCGCTGAACGCCCTGCTCGACGTCTGCTCACGTCTGAAGCCTCAGTTGGTCATCGGCTCGCCGCAGGCGCGATCGCCCGCTGACTTCGGCCTCTCGCCGCCGCAGGCCACCGTGCTGTTCCTGCAAGGCGGGGCGCCGGTGGAATTGCGCATCGGCTCGCGCACACCGGTGAACAACCAACTCTACGTGCAAGTCGCCGGCACGCCGCACATCGCCGTGACCGACGTGACCTTGCTCGAGCTGCTGCCCAAAACGGTGGACGACTGGCGTGACCGTCGCCTGCTCTCGCTCGCCGGCGTGAAGTTCGACCGCCTGCGCATCCGCACCGGCACGCGCGACCTGGTGATGCAGCGCGACGCGACCAACCAGCTCTGGCGCATCACCCAGCCAGCGCCGGACAAGCGCGCCAACTCCCTGCTCATCGAGCAACTGATCCGCGACTTGCAGGCTTGGCCCATCCAGCACTTCGTCACCGACGATCCCAAGGCGGAGCTGGAAGCCTTCGGTCTGCAAACGCCCGAGGCGGAGCTCGCCTTCGGCTCCGGCACAAACGACTTGCTCGTCGTGCAGTTTGGAAAAAGCCCGACCAACCAGCCCGACTTCGTCTTCGCGCGCACGCCCGCAACCACGAACGTCGCGCTCGTCGGCCGCGACCGGCTCGATCCCTTGCGCGCGCCCGTCTGGGATTTCAGCGAACGTCGGCTGCTCGACGCGCTGCCGGGAGACGCGGTGGACACGATCGAGGTTCGCGGCAAGGAGACATTCACTCTCCGCCTGCAAACCAACTCGACCACAAACCTCGTCTGGATCGCCGACGACAAGCTCAAGACCCACACCGACCCGCAGCTCATGCAGGTGTTTCTGGCAAACCTCGTGACGCTGGAAGCGGTTGAGCTTGCGAAGGACGTCGTCACGGACTTCACGCCCTACGGCCTCGCACCCGCCACGCGCTCCATCAGCCTGCTCAAGTCCACGACCAACAGCCTCGGCAGCCTGACAAACAAGGTGGTGGCGCGGATGGAATTCGAGGAGCGGAAACCGGGTGCCCCGTTTGCGGACCGCCTCTTCGCCCGTAGGCACGACGAGAACTCCGTCTATGTCGTCCCGCGCGGCGACGTGGAACGCCTCGCGTGGGCGCTGTTCCAGATACAGGACCGCACCGTCTGGAACTTCACATCGAATCAGGTCACCACAGTGACGGTGGAGTTCGATGGCCGGAACCGCCGCCTGACACGCGCACCAAACGGCGCTTGGACCGACGGCGCGGAGCAGGCAGACGCCATCAAGAATCTTGCGCTGGAGGAAACCATGCTCCGCCTTGGCCGCCTGCGCGCGGAACAGTGGACGGATCTCGGCATGAACCGTCTGCCCGTGCTGGGAATTTCCGACACGAGCCACCGAGTGACTATCGAGCTGGCCGGCACGCCGGCGCGAAGCAACACCGTGACCTTCGGCTTCGTGCCACGGGGTCGAAATGCGTGGGCCGCTGTCACCGACCCGCGCTCCGGTCTGCCGCTCGTCTTTGAGTTCCCGCGCTCCCTCTACTACGACTACGTCGTTCAATACCTCGGCCCGCCGAAGTGAAGCAGCGTTGAACCCGAACTCCGAAGTCGAGATGCCCAGCGCCGTAGCGCAGACTTGCAGTCTGCTGTTTCTGCCGACTTGTAGTCGCCAAGCCATACGGCAATCAGCGACGTTCAGAAGAGTGCGCGCCACCTGCGGGTTGAAAACCCCCGAAACAGCAGGCTGCAAGCCTGCGCTACGGTCTGCCGCCCGCCAGATGGAATGCCGGTGAACCAAGTCCATCGTTTGTCCTGTGCCTGAAGCCAAGCCCCCAGCCAAGCGGTGGACATTCTGGCGCCTGTGCCGAGTGGGCTTTCGTTGCGTGCGCATCGTCGCGTGGCTCGTCGTGCTCGCAGTTCTCGTGGCATTCATATGGTTCAACCAGCGCGGCGTGCCGGACTTCGTCAAGCGCCCCATCCTCGCCGAGCTCAAGGCGCGCGGCTTCAACCTCGAGTTCCAGCGTCTCCGCTGGCAGTGGTTCCGCGGGCTGGTCGCCGAGAGAATCTCCGTGGAGAAATCCGGCGAGGCCGGCGGCCCGCACTTCTCTGTCGGCGAGGTGGAGGTGCGGCTCGACCACGACGCGCTGCGGCGCTTCGAGTTCGTCGTCAGCGGTGTCGCGCTGCGGGATGGTGAACTGAGCTGGACCCTCGCTCCCACGAACCTTCCGCCGCGCACGCTCGTCGTCACCAACCTCGCCACGTCGCTGCGCTTTCTGCCGGGTGACGTGTGGGAATTGCCGCAGCTCAATGCCACCGTGCAGGGCATCCGCATGAAGGTCAGCGCCGTCGTGACCAACGCGACCGCGCTGCGCAAGCGTCCGGCAAAGAGCTCCGAGCCGCCCGGCTCGCCCACTCCGACGCCCAAGCCCGGAGCCGAGGTCATCCTCCATCGCGTCCTCACCGAGCTGGCACGGGTGCAGTTCGCCGCACCGCCCGAGATCGAGCTAACCCTTCGCGCCGATGCGCGGCTGGAGCGCGGCGTGCAAGCCGACTTGAAGGTGAAGGCACTCGACTTGCGCACGCCCTGGGGCGGCGGACGCAATGCCAGCTTCACCGCGCGCATCATCCAGCCGCCGGGCACCAACGGCGCGGCCAGTGCCGACTTCCGCCTCGAAGCCGACCGCGTGCGCAGCACGAACGTCAATGCCAGCGCCGAGCGTCTGCTGCTCACCGCGCGGCTGAACCGCCAGTCCGCGCGCACCAACGACTGGGATGCCGCGTGGGAGGTCACAGTGCGCGACGGCAAATCACAGTGGGCCGAGGCGACGACGTTCCGTCTCAGCGGCCAGACCGCGCCGCGCCCGCTCGCGCCTGACGAGTTGCGCGCGAGTCTCACGCTGCACATGACCGCGCTGAAGTCCGAGTGGGCGCAGCTCGCGGAAGGCCGGTTGTCGGGCAACGCGACTTTCGCCCCAGGTCGCAAGCAACTGCTCGCCGCCGACGCCGAGGCGCAGCTCACCGCGCCGCAGACGAAATGGGGCGAGGCAAAGCAGGCACGCGTTTCAGTGAAGGCCACGCACGCCGAAGCGCCGGTTTCCAAACCGGCTTCGCGCGTGGAAGTGACGACCAAAGCCGGTTTGCAAACCGGCGCTCCGCCCGAGTGGGGCTTCTGGACAAATCTTGCACCATGGCAACTGGACACGACAGTCGCGCTCGACGGCGTCAAGACGGTGGAGAAACCGATCGAGATCGCAAAGTTCAGCCTCGCCGCTCACTGGCGCACCCCGGGTCTGACGATCTCCAACCTTCACGCCGAGCTTTACAGCGGCGCGCTGGACACGGAGGCGAGGCTCAATGTCTCGACGCGTGCCGCCTCCGCCTCCGGCCGCTTTGACTTCGACGTATATCGGATCCAGCATCTGCTCGACGCAAACACGCAGCGCGAGCTGTCGCGCTTCACGTTCAACGCGCTGCCCAAGGCGCGGGCGAGCGTGGCTGTCGTGCTGCCCTCGTGGACGAACCGCGCGCCAGACTGGAAGGCCGTCGGCGACTCGGTGACCCTCGCGGCTCATGTAGACAGTCCGGGAGGCGCGTATCGCGGCGGGACTTACCTCGAAGCCAGCACGGACCTGACGCTCACCAACGGCGTGCTGCGCCTGCCCAACCTCTGGGCGCGCCGGCCCGAGGGGGAAGTTCATCTCGCCTACACCGTCAACCCGCGCTCGCGCGAGTATCACTGGGCTGGCCGCGCAAATGTGTTCCCGCACGCCATTGAACCACTGCTCGACCGCGTGGAGGCCAAGCGCATCCTCACGAACTTCACCTTCACCGTGCCGCCGCAGGTCGAGGGCGAGGTCTGGGGCTGCTGGGGCGCGAGGCAGGACGTGGGTTTTCGCGCGACCGCAACGGCGACGAACTTCGTGCTGCGCGGCGAGCAGGTGGACGAGTTCAGCGGCCGCGTGGTCTTCACCAATGAGCTGTATGCGATCTCGGACGTGCATGCGCGGCGCGGCGCGGGCGTCATCACCGCCCCGGACGTGCGCATCGACGCGCGGCTCCAGCGGCTCTGGGTGACGAACGCGCACAGCACCTTCGACCCGTATGCCTTCACGCGCATCATCGGCCCGCAGACGGCGAAGGCGGTTCAGGCGTATCAGTTCAGCAACGCGCCGACCGTGCGTGTTCACGGAGAAATTCCCTTCCGCGAGAGCGAGACGACGGACCTGCACTTCGACATTGTGGGAGGTCCGTTCCGCTGGTCGTTCTTCCACCTGCCGCAGGTCACCGCGTCGCTGCATTGGGTGACGAACCGCATCGTCATCACGAACCTGGACAGCACGTTCCACGGCGGTCGGCTGGTGGGCGGGCTGAACTTTGACTTCACGCCGAAGAGTAGCGCGGACTTCGGCTTCAACCTGGCTTTCACCAACGCCAGCCTGCCCGGCTTCATCGCTGACCTGAGCGGCAAGCCCAACAAGCTGGAGGGCGCGGTCGCCGGCTCGGTCACGGTCACCAACGCTAACACGGCGAGATGGCAGAGCTGGCAGGGCTTCGGCGAGGTGCGGCTCGTGGACGGATTGCTCTGGGACATCCCGATCTTCGGCCTCTTTTCCCCAGTGCTCAACGCGATCAACAAGGACCTCGGCAGCAGCCGCGCGAAGGAGGCGAAGGGGACGTTCATCCTGACGAACAGCGTCATCTACACGAAGAACCTGGAGATCCACTCGCCGCCCGCGCGCCTGCACTACGACGGCACGGTGGACTTCACCGGCGCAGTGAACGCGAACATCGAGGCGGAGATGTTCCGCGACACCTTACTCGTCGGCCCGCTGCTGAGTTTCCTCACCTCACCGATGACGAAGGTGTTCGAGTATCGCGTGACCGGCTCGCTCGCGAACCCGAAGAGCGAACCTCGCTTCATCCCCAAGTTTCTCCTGCTACCGTTGCGTCCGTTTCAAACCATTCGCGAGTTCCTCGTGCCCGACAAATAACGCGGCGCCGAATTTTTCAAGCCGCCATCCTTACTTCCTGTTATGCCTCAACCCATCTGCGTCTCCGGCAAGGTCCGTCTGCGTGACTTCAACCCGCGCTTCTGCGCCGGCCTCGAAAAGGAACCGACGATCATGGAGACGGACCGGCTGCTGGAGCGGTTCGGCAAGCTGCAGGACCTCTTCTACGCGAACGCCAATCGCGGCCTCATCATCGTGCTGCAAGGGATGGACACGAGCGGCAAGGACGGCACGGCACGGCGACTCTTCGAGTTCGTCGAGCCGGCGGGCGTGGCGACGGTGGAGTTCAAGGCCCCGAGCGCGCTCGAACTGGCGCATGATTATCTCTGGCGAGTCCACCAAGCGGTGCCGCGCTTCGGGCGCATCGGACTCTTCAACCGCTCGCACTACGAGGACGTGCTGGTGGTGCGCGTGATGAACCTCACGCCGCCGGAGGTGTGGCAGCGGCGTTACGACCAGATCAACGACTTCGAGCGGATGCTGACGGACAGCGGCTACACACTGCTGAAATTCTTCCTGCACATTAGCCACGAGGAACAAGCGGAACGCTTGCAGACGCGGCTCGACGACCCGTCGAAGAACTGGAAGTTCGAGCCGGGCGACCTAGCGATGCGCGAGCGCTGGGACGACTTCATGGCCGCCTACGAGGCGGTGCTGAACAAGACCTCGACGCCGTGGGCACCGTGGCACGTCGTGCCCGCCGACCGGAAATGGTTCCGCGACTACGCGGTGGCCCAGACGGTCGTGAGGACGCTGGAGGACATGAAGCTCAAGTGGCCCAAGCCGAAGGTGGACTTGCGGAAGTTCCGGGTGAAGTAAGCGTGGAGGGGACACTCCTGTCCCTAATTCCATCAAACACTTGCATAGCGGACAGGAGTGTCCGCCCCACGGGCGACTACCGGCGCGTGCGGCGCTTGACGTTGAGTTGCGTCATCGAATGGAGGAGTGCGGCCTGGACGGTGGCAGTCTCCTCGTCGGTGAGCTTCTCGGCGAGGCGAGCCTCGGCCTTCTTGCGGGCTTCCTCGGCCTTCATCTCGTCAATGTCGTCGGCCTTAATCGCCATGTCGGTGAGGATGGCCACGCGGTCGCCGGTGATTTGCACGAAACCCTCGCCGGTGGCGAGGTAGTGGTCCACGCCGCCCTTGCGCGCGATGATTTCGCCGTGGGCGATCTGGGTCATCAGCGCGATGTGCATCGGGTAGATGCCCATCTCGCCCTCGATGCCGGGGAGCGTGACCATGTCCACGTCCTCGGAGTAGATCTTCGCCTCCGGGGTGACGATTTCGAGTTTGAGTGTGGCCATCGCGGTTGAGAGTTATTGAGTTGAGAGTTGAGAGTCGCGTTCGTCGAGCGGGAGATTTCTCTCAACTCTCAACTTTCATCACTCAACTATTCTTTGATCTCGTCGATGCCGCCCTTCAGATAGAAGTTGTTTTCGCCAACGGCGTCGTGCTTGCCCTCGAGGATTTCCTTGAAGGCGCGGACGGTCTCGGCGACGGGCACCTGTTTGCCTTCGCGACCGGTGAAGACCTGCGCCACGGTGAACGGCTGGCTGAGGAACTTCTGAATCTTACGGGCACGGAACACGGCGGTCTTGTCCTCGGGGCTCAACTCGTCCATGCCGAGCAGCGCGATGATGTCCTGCAGGTCCTTGGAGCGCTGGAGCACCTTCTGCACGCCGCGGGCGACATCGTAGTGTTCCTGGCCGACGATGTCGGGCGTGAGCGCGCGGGAGTTTGAGGCGAGCGGGTCCACGGCGGGGAAGATGCCGAGTTCCGCGATGGAACGCTCGAGCACGATGGTCGCATCCAAGTGCGCGAAGGTCGTGGCGGGCGCGGGGTCGGTGAGGTCGTCCGCCGGAACGTAAACCGCTTGGAAGGAGGTGATGGAACCCTTCTTGGT
>SXTU01000235.1 GCA_005791875.1 Verrucomicrobiales bacterium | reverse complement strand
TCGAGGAGGAGACTCTTCTCCGGCTGGCCGGGGACGATGGCGGGACGCGTCTCGCCGCCTTTGAGCAATGCTTCGCGGGAGTCGAGGTGCAGGCCGCCTTTGACTTTCTTCGCTCCCGCGCTGTGGCACTCGTAACAACGCTCGGCAAGCAGTGGGCGGATGCGGTTCTCGAAGAACTCAAGGTCTGCGGCGGGGAAGGCGGGCGCGGCGGCAATGGCGCGCGAGGCCAACGTAAGCAGCAAAGCGAAGCAGGCAAGCGCGAGAGACCAACGGGACATCAGCTTTGGCCGAAGCACGCGCGGACCACGATGCGCTGCTGCTCCCTCTCCCTTCATCGGATGAGGGGAGAGGGTTGGGGTGAGGGGTAACGTTTGTCGGCGTTGGCAGCCCCACCCCTCATCGGGCCTGCGGCCACCTTCTCCCTTCCTCCGAGGAAGGGAGAAGGCGAGTGCCGTGGCATTCGGTTGGCAGGCCAACGGCTGGCCTTTGGAATCGGAGTGAGCTGGTAAACGCACGGTGAGTCGGACGGGTTGGCGGAGACGTGCGTTCACCGCGGCGAGTGGAGCGCGGAGGTGGGCGTCCGCGCTCCATTGGCGGTCACTTCATCACCGGGCCTTCGAGCGGCTTGCCATTGGTGTCGAGGATTTGGAAGTGATGGACGCCCGGGCCGGTCGCCTCAACGAAGCTCCAGACGACTTTCTTCTCCGGCGTGACTTCAATCATCTTGGTGCGGTCCGCGCCGATGCCGTAGCAGGCGATGACCGTGTTGCCGTTGGGCAAGCGCTGGCCACCGCAAGCATCCTTGATCAGCGGCTTGTCGAAGCTGGAGTTGTCCACCTGCCAGACGGTCTTGCCCGCCTTGTCCACCTCGATGGAGACGTGGCCGTAGGTGCAGTTGATGAGCGTGTTGCCGTTCGCGAGGCGGATGGCAGTGAAGGGCCAGTTCGGGGTCTTCACTTCCCAGACGATGTCGCCCTTGGGCGAGTATTCGCGGACGACTTTGTCGTGGAGCTGGGGGACGAGGTAGTTGCCGTTGGGGAGCTTGCGGGCCATGCGGCTCTGCATGTGGTGGTTGGTGAGCTGGCAGGAGAGGGGGAACTCCAAAACGATTTTCCCCGTGCGGTCCAGTTCGAGCAGGCGCGGCTTGGGGCCGGCTTCCGTGACCATGATGCGGTTGCCGTCCACGGCCTGCGCAGTGTTGACCTCGGCTTGCGTGCCCTTCCACTCGAAGAGTTTCGTGCCGTCACGGGTGACTTCCACCACGCCACCGCCGGGGTAGTCCTTGGACTTGGAGAGGGTCAGCAGCAGGTTGCCGCTGGGGAGCACGTAGCCATCGCGGGTGGCGTGCGGGTAAGTCCAAGCAGTCTTGCCGGTGCCGTCCACGATGCGCGTCTGCCCGCCGCACGCGAGGAACGAGTGGGTGATCGCGACTTGCGCGTGACTGCATGCGAGGCTGGCAAAGCCGAGGGCGAAAGCCCGCGTCAGAATGCGAAGGAAATTTTGCATGGCACGATTGAAGACGGCTTTGGCAGCGGAAGCAACCGGAACCCAACCCGTAGGTGACGACGTGAGGAGTCTCTAACTGAGAATTGGCCTCGCTCCCCGCCGTGCCGTAAGGGGGACATGAGTGTCCCCCTTACGCCGTCCGCCGTTGGGCGAACACCGCGATTGCGATCCATAGCGCGAGGCCAATCTGCTTCAGGTTGTTGACCGACTTGATGCGGCCGGCCTTGGCCTTTGCCTTGGAGAGCGCGGGCAGCATCATGCTCGCGACGATGGCGACGAGCAGCAGCGGCACGGCGGCGGTGCCCAAGCCCTTCATCCCATTCTTTTTGATGGAGAACGCGATGCCGTAGGCCAGGGCCATGACGAACAGCGCCACGAGCCAGTCGTTGCCGAAGTTCTCGAAGTAGTTCATCGCTCGCTCCCACGCCTCGCGCAGGCCATACACGGTGCCGCGCGCCACGGTCATGGAGCCGCCGAAGCTGGAGACGCGCTTGGTGGCGGGGACGAAGAGCTGCCACTCGGCGTAGGTGACGACGAGCGTGTAGCCGCCTCAGGCTTTGTCTTGGAGGGAGATGGTCCTGAGGACGGGGTCGAGGGTCGAGAGCTGGAGCGGCGGCGGGCGGCGGGGCTGGCCCTCGACCCTCGACTGCTCTCTTTCCGCCGGATGTTCGGCCCGGTAAAATCGACGTTCTTCCAATGGGCCGGGAGCCGCACTTTGAACTCCTGCACACCCTGGTTCAGGATGCCAAAGCGAATCGTGGCACTGCCGCCCACCAGGCCGTCGCCGACGGTGACGAGGTTGAAGACCTCGGCCACGACGCGTGCGGGCAGCCGCTCAGTGGCAAGGGCCAGCCGCCAGTAGGGCGCGTCGGCGGTGAAGGCGAGCGCTTCATCGCCAGCGCGCTGCGAGAGTTGCGTCACCGGGATTTCCCGTGAGTTGGTCAGCGTTTCCGTCTTGAGCCGGATGCCCGCTGCTGAGGCCGCGCCGATGAAGGCGGTTTCCTTCGTCGCGCCCGCGAGCCGCACGGGGGCCACGGAGATTTGCGCGGGGAAGGTCTTGTGGGCTTGCTCCAGCGTCACATCGAGCCGATGCACGCCGAGCACGCGCTGGGTGTAGTTGACCTTGAGCTTGCCGGCGGTGGCCTTCCAATCCTCCACGTTCGCGCCGCGCACGTCGGTCACGTTGAAGTGGGTCGGGTAGCTGAACTCGGCGGCTTAGATGCCGGCCTTGAGCACGCTCAGGTTGATGGCGTGGCTCACCACGAGCCGCGATTTCTCCAGCCGCGCGGTGAGGCGCGCGGCGGTTTCCAGCACCGGCTCGATGCGCTTGAGCCGGGCCGCGACGCTGAAGGGCTGCGCGTTGCTCCCGCAACATGAGGGAATCCACGAACAGCCCAGGTGTGGAAGGGGAGGTTTCAAGCGCAGTTGGATGAGGCGTGTTGCGTGTTGCGTGATTACGGCAGGGCATCGAAGTGGATCACGGAACACGGAACACGCAGCACGTTTCAGGAACTCGCGCTCGTGTAGCGTTTCAGCGCGGTGCGCCAGAGCAGTTCCGACGCGGCGAAGATGAGCGCGGCGAGTGAGACGAGCAGGAGCATCTCGAAGGGCGAGCCGAGCTTGTCCACGAGGAGTTTCACCGGGACGTTCGAGACGAGGAGCATCGGCAGCGCGAAAGTGAAGACGGCCTTGAACGCGCCTCGGAAGGCTTCGTCAGGGAGGCGGGCGATGTTGAAGAGGTTGTAGTAGCCCCAGACGATGCCTTGCGCGCGCACGGTCCAGAAGCTCGACGCGCAGAGCATCAGCATGAGCGAGTAGTGGATGACGATGCCGACGACGATGAGTGGGAGGAAGCCGACGACTTGCGCGATGCCCGGCGTGTGGCCGAGGCGGTGCAGCGCGTAGCTGATGACGCAGAGCGCGCCGACGGCGTTGACGAAGCCGCCGAGGTCCACCTGCCGGAAGCTAACGAGGAAGCGCGTGTTGACGGGGAGCAGGATCATGAAGTCGAGCTTGCCGGTGCGGATGTGCTCGGAGAGCGCGGTGAGGTTGGTGAGGAAGATGGCGGTGAAGAGTTGCTGGATGAGATGGCTCGTGCCGACGAGCGCGACGACCTGCCACTTCGTCCAGGTGCCAATGCTCTCGGTGTGCAGGTAGAGCACGCCGATGAAGGTGAGTTGCAGCGCGAACCACAGCCCTTCCACTATGATCCACATGAGGAAGTTCGCCTTGAAGCCCAGCTCGCGGATGACGGAGTTGCGCCAGAGGGCGGCGTAGAGGGAGAGGTAATGCCGAATGGCGAATGGCGAATGGGGAATCCCCCCTCCGTGCGCTGCCGAGGATTCGCCATGCGGAATTCGCGGTTCGCCATTCATGTTCATCCTCCCACCGCCGAGTATTTCCTGATGCCGCGGCTCCAGACGAGGCGGGCGAGCGCGTAGGCGGCCACGACCCAGAGGAGTTGCACCAGCACGCCGAGCCAGAGGGCGTCGCCGTTCACGCGGCCCAGCCAGATGCTCACGGGGAAGAAGAGCATGTAGGGGAACGGCGTGTAATCCAGCGCGCCAGCGACGGCGGGCGGCAGGAGGTCCAGCGGGAAGAGATGTCCACCGGCGATGTATTCGAAGGCGAACGCGATGAAGATGACCGTCGCCACCTCCAGCAGCCAGAAGGCGAGCAGCGCCAGCGTGAAGCTGAGGAGAAATTGCATCAGCGCGGTGAGCACGAGCGACACGACGAACCACGCGGCGGTCGCGGCGTCGGGCGGCAGGACGAAGTTGTCGCGCAGCAGCCAGATGAACGCGCAGGTCGGCACAAGCGCGACGGCGGCGAACACGAGCCGACCCGCGCCGAAAAGGCAGAGCCGGTAGGTGAGGTAGTCCATCGGCTTGAGGAGGAACTGGCTGATGTTGCCGTCCTTGATGTCGGCGGCAACCTGCCAGTCGTCCTCAGTCACGGCGGTGAGCGCGTCCACGATGGTGATGACGAGGTAGTAGGAAATCATCTGCGTCAGCTCGTAGCTGGCGATCCTGCCGCCAGCCTTGCCCTCGTAGATGGTGCGCCAGACGGAGATGACGGCGATGAGCGGAATGAGGCCGAAGGTGGCGCGGAAGAGGAAGTTCATCCGATACACCAGCGTGTTCTGGAGGCCGATGTTCAGGACGTGCCAGTATTTTTCCATCGCGGTCTGTTATCGTTTCAACTCCTGCTCTTAATCCTGATTTTGATCCTGCTCCCGCGTGACTTCGCCGGACGATGCGCGGAGGAGCAGGATTAGGATTAGTATCCGGAGCACGAGCAAGGAGTTTCCCCGCTTTGACATGGCGACGGCACTTGCTAGCCTCCACGCCCGAAGTCCACTGCTGCCCATGGCCAGAATCACGATCTTGACCGGCGCGCGCCGGGGGCAGCGTTTCGAGCTGCCTCCCGGCATCGTCACCGTTGGCCGGCAGGTCGGGAACACCATCGTCCTCACGGACGAATCCGTCGCCAGGCAGCACCTGCTGCTCTCTGTGGACGCCGGGGGTTGTCGCTTGAAGGACCGCAGTGGCGGAGGCACGGCGGTCAACGGCGGCCACATCATCACCGCGTCGCTCAAGGAAGGCGACGTCCTCAAGCTCGGCGAGGTCGAACTGCGCTATGAGGTGGGCACGCCGATCCCGCGCCCGCTGCCGGGCCAACCCCCGAAGCCCACGCCCGGCGGCATCGCCGCGAAGGTTAAGCGCGAGGGGCCGCGATTCGAGGACGTGCTGCGCGAACAGAAGGCGCAGAAGAAGATCAAGGTCTTCGACATCGAGCTGGGGCCGATTCTCCTGTGGGGCGGGATGGTCGCGCTCGTCGTGGCGGGAGTCTGGACGACACTTCATCCCAAACCGATACCGGAGAAGAAAGGCCGGCAGTTGAAGGGCAGGCCACCCATCAGCGCGGCTGTGTATGGACCCGGCTCCACCAACGCGGCGGCCAATTTGCCGACCGAACCCGACGCGCCTCTTGCGCCAGTGGGATTCGCGGTCGCGACCGAGCCGCCGCTGCTGCCGTATTCGCTTCCCGTGGGCGCGGCGAAGGCCAGCACCGGCAGCGGCAAGATTTATTTCACATCGCAGAGCAGCGCGCAGGCGGCCGTGGACGCGGCGCAGGAGGGCGACGCCGTGGTGTTCGACGCCCTGGGCGTCGGCAACATCGTCGTGCGCCGGCCGATCAAGGACGTGCAGTTCATCGGTGGCAGCGCGGCGTGGGAACTCCGCGCGGACCTGGCGGACTGCCAGTTCTTCTGGCACACGCCGGCGCGCATGGTGCAGGGCGCCGCGCGGATGGAGCGCTGCGCGTTCTACCACTCACACGGGACGGCCACGCACCTCACGCACGCGGACGCGGTGTCGTTCTACTACGGCGGCAGCCCGGTGATGGCGGGGGATTTCAAGACGCCGTTGACCGAGCCGCAACTTTGGCTGCGCGGCTTCGTGCGCGGCGTGACGGTGCACAAGCCCGTCATCGCGCCGCCCGAGGGCGAGCGGCGTTGGGACATGAACTGGCCACCGTTCCTGCGTGTGCAGCCCGACGACCTCGATGCCCACGGTCACAACACCTACATCCTTAGCCCGCTCGTGCGCGGGCAGACGGCGTGGATGCCGTTCCACGTCGTGCGTGCCACGGGGCTGACGTTTGCGCACGCGGCGTCCGAGGGCGGCACGTGGGCGGACCCGATACTGGAAGTGGACTACGGCATTGACTGCGCGATCGTCTGCACCGCGCTGGGCGGGCGCGGCGAAGCGGGGAACGCGGGCTATTCCCGTCAGCCAGACAAGCTCAAGTATTTCGACCACGAGGAATGGGGCCACAACCACGCCAACGCGCCGTATCGCGGCGCGGCCATCTACCTCGGCGGCCAGCGCAACCGCATCATCGGCCAGGGCGATTTCAAGCCCTGGGCCGTGGGCCGCCGCGCGGCGCTGCCGGGCCTGCACTACGCGGACGGCATCGTGGCGCGTGATCCGTTCCTGCAGGAGTGGTCGGCGGAGGCGGGCGGGTTGAACGCGAACTTCGCGGAACCGAAAAACATCTTTCGCGTGCAGCCGAAGATCGGCGCGCCTGTTTACAACTCGACCGCGACGGACTTGCGCGTGCGCTTCCCCGTGCTCGGCGCAAACCTCGCGCGACCGGTCTTCGTCGCGCTGGGCGACCTGCGCGCGCCGCCGCCGACGCTGCTGGGCAAACGCTTCACCGACTACTCCGGCAAACCCGCCGCCACCATCGAGCACGCGCTGGGTGCGGGGGAAAATGTCTTCCTCGGCGCGGGCGACTACGAGCTGACGCGGCCCATCACGAACGGCCTCGTCTTCGGCGCGGGCATGGAGAAAACCGTGTTGAGCTGGCCTGCCGGCGTGGATTGCTCGCAGCGCGATTGCAAGGGTCTGCTGAACCTCACCGTGCGCGGCGGACGCTACGGCCACAACTCGCAGGCCGGCGAGGGCGGCGCGACGAACACCGCGACCGCGCTCTTCCTGCGCGTGCGCTTCGATGGCCAGAGCCACGCGGGCATCACCGTCCACGCCGCGCTCGACCAGTCGTATCAGGACTGCGAGTTCATCAACGGCAGGGTTGGCTTCACGCACGGGCACGACCGCACGCGCGGCGCTTTCCTCGGCGAGCGCGGCACCGGCGGCGGGCCGACCATCACGCGGCTCAACCTCGCTAATTGCACCTTCCGCAACCTCACCGACCGCGCGATTGACCTTCGCCCCAACCAGGCTCAGGCCGGCGTCATCGCCATCCACAACTGCCTCTTCGAGGACATCGCGGACTCCGCCGTGCGACTGCTCGGAGGCGAGGCACAGCTCGTGCAGAACTGCCTCTTCCGCCGCGTGGGCAAGGAGACTTCGCCCAACGCCGTCATCGAGGCGCAGGGCCACGGCTCGGTCGTGTTGAGCCACCTGGACATTGACAACAAGGATTTCCCCGGCAGCCCGGTGGGCATCCTCGTCGGCGGGTTGGCCCACGTCTCGCACTGCAAGCTGCGCGGCCCGGCGAAGACGATCGTGGCCCGCGCGCCGATGGTGACGGACCACGTGGACGGGCCGGATGGGAACTTCGAGCTGCCCTACGGCAGCATGGTCACCACCTCGACCTTCAAGAACGCCGATGTGAAGAAAGGCGCGATGCTCGTGAAGGATTCCGGCCTCCCGGAAAGCATCTCGCTCCAGTCCGGCGTGCAGCCCCTCGACACCACGCCGCCCTCCGCCGTGACGAGCGTGCTCGTGGAAGTTCTCACCGAAGGCCACCGCATCTCGTGGACGCCAGCGGTGGACAAGGAATCCGGCATCGCCGGCTACATGATCTTCGCGCAGGGCCGCGAGCTGCATCGCACGCCGCTCGCCTACGATCCCGGCGACAGCCTCGGCACGCCGCTGATGACGCGGATCATCCCGACCAGCTATCTGGACACCAGCCGCACCGCGACCAACTACACGGTGAAGGCCATCAACGGCGCGAACCTCCTCAGCGGCGGCGGACAGGCGCCGCTGGAACGCTGGGGCCCGATGCGCGCGCGCTTCCTGGACCGCACCACCAACGAGGTGTTCGTGGCCGAGCTGACCTTCCGCAACCGCACGCCCGGCCTCGTGGACACGCGAGGCCGCAAGTTCACCGCCGCCGAACTCCGCCGCCTCGGCGTCCCGGACGAATGCCGCATCGAGCCACGCCCGCCGCTGGAGGAAGGCAGCTCGCCCGCGCCCTGAGCGCACCGGATTGCCGCTCCGGAAATAGTGTTTGACGCCCGGGGTGATTGCTCTAGGTTGCGCGCCAGTTCCACTCAAGAGACGCAACGGAGAAAATCCATTGGCGCAACCAACCTCCTCCACCGGGCAGCCGTATTGGCCTCCTCGTTGCTGGCTGCCGCGCGCGGCGGGACGCGGATGACGGCTACCCCCCCCCAAGGTTTCTTCTACTGCTCCTGGCCGCGTGCGCCCTCTGTGCGACGCCTGAGCGGATGAGCGCGGCGGAATACACACCGCACATCGCATGGGATTCCCAGGTGCCGGCGGCCATCCTGCCCGTGGGTGTTGGTTTCAGCCCCTCCGTTTACTCCGACGATCTCTTTTACCCCAACGGCCCCCTCAACCTGCTCACATGGAGCCACACATGGCCCGGCGGGGCGACCTATTCTGCCGGAACGCATCCCGGGCTCAGCTACTCGTTTGGCATGATGTTGTCGGCGGATACGGCTGGCACTTTTGACCTGACAGTCAAACTCGTCGCCGAGAACGAGTTCGTGACGGGCACGAACACGCTCGTGCGATCCATCAACGTGGTGAAAGTCACGACTGTCACGGCCAGCACGAATGACATCGCGGCGGGCACGGGCACCATCACTCTCACGGCGCAGATGACGCCGGTGAACGCCGGGGAGCATGTCTGGTGGTCAGTTTCTGGAGGCGAAACAGTTGTCGGCAACGGCCTGACTGCGGTCTTCACACCGGGGGAGAGCGGTGAAACGGTCATCGCCACGGCCCACTGCGGCACCAGTTCTGCCGACGCCACCATCAAGGTCTATAAAGTCACGGTCGTCACTGCCTCGCCCAACCCGGTGGCGGCGGGGGACACGGTGACGCTCACGGCAACGACCGAGTCGGGCAACTGCCCGCTGCCGCTGACTTGGAACGTCAGCCCCGGCACAGGCCTGACCGTTACGACCAACTTTCCGAACCCCGGCCTCATCACGGTCACGGCCACTCTGGGCACCTCGCAGGCGGACGGCATCCTGACAAACGTCGGCGTGAAGGAGGTTCATTACGAATGGCCCCGCAATTCCGAGATTTGGACAAAATGCACGTTCCCTTGGTATCTCCCCAAGGACGCGCAGTTCCGCGTGCGTGCCAAGCGAGAGCCGCCGGACCTGGACAATCCAGCCCCAGTGGTCCGCTTCCGCGCTCTTCAGCGTCGCGGCGTAAATCCCCGCCATGGTCGTCAGGTTGAAGCTGCGCAGCAGCCCCGGCAGCGGGTCATGCGACATCGGCCACCTCCTCGCCCAGCAGGGCGTCATACACCGCCAGGTTCACGGGCGCTTCCACCAGCGTCACCGCCAGCGACGGACACAGGAACTGCCGCACACTCTCTGTGCGCCACGGGGGCGAGCCTTTGCCCACCAGTTCGCCCAACCGCCCCGCCACCGCGCTGCTGCCCAGCTCCTCCCGGTGCCGATACCGCGCAAACGCCCCGGGCTTGCGCAACAACGCCTGGATGATGTGCCGGTAATCAATCACCGCCTGCCGATCCCGGGAGCGCGGCAGCTCGGCCACTGGCTCCGCTCCGTGATACACGACCACCTGCTGCTCGCTCACCCGCACCCGCAGCCGCCGCCCGATGAACCGCGCCGGCACCGAATAGGTCACCTGCTTGACCCGGATCGTGCTGTGGCTGCTCACCCGGCAGTCCACCTCGTCATACTCGCAGAGCCGCGTGGGCGGCAGTTCCTTCATCACGGCCAGTTCCTCCGCCACCTTGGCCCGCCGCCCCTGATTGGCCCGCAGCAGCACGTCCGCGACGAACCGGTCGTAGTCCCCTTCGCTGGCAAAGTCCCGCGACCCGCGCAGCAAGAGGTGCTGCAAGAGCCGCTGCTTCAAGTGCCCGTTGTGCGCCTCGACATCCCCGTTCTGGTTTGGGCACTGAATGCCGATCGTCCGTGGCACCAGCCCGTAGTGCGCCACCAGCGAGAGGAACTCCGCGTTGAACTCCCGCTTGCCCCCGACGCTGATCTGGTGCGTCGCCGCGCTGCTGTTGTCGATCTGCAACTGCCCCGGCACCTTGCCCAGCCGGTGCAGCGCCGC